>JBFESZ010000165.1:0-1864 GCA_041548245.1 Sulfurimonadaceae bacterium | reverse complement strand
ACCTATGCTTCAACGCCCGACTTAAACTTCTCATTTGAAAATATTATATGTGATGAGGCTCTGAAAAAAGATATATTTAATCTTTACGACAATATAATCAGTATGATAAAAGGATGGTAAATATGAAAATCAATACATTAGTAACTGTGGTTCTATTAGGGGTTAGCCTCAGTATGCCTCTTATGGCCGGAAATGCAGAAAGCGAGGCCCTGGTAGCATCTGCAAAGAAGTGGAGTAAGAAAATCACACCTGCGGAGTTAAAGAAGAAGATCGATAATGAAGAGGATGTCTGGATGCTTGATATCCGTGAGCCGTATATGCGTATCGAAGGTTCTATTGAAGGTATGGAGAATATTGAGATATCCAGAGGCGTTTTAGAGTTTGACGTCGGAGAGAAGATCCCCAACAAAGATGCCTTTATTGTTATCTATTGCCGTTCAGGAAAAGGTGCAGCTTTATCGGCAGAAACGATGAAAGAGAAACTGCATTATACCAATGCCCACTATCTGGTCGGCGGAATTGACGGCTGGTTGGAAGCGGGTTACAGTATCTTCAATCACTTTGGTGAGCTTAAGCTGGCTAAATAAACTTTATTCTTTTTTTATGCAGAGCCTTTTATCCTATTGAGCCTTTTCAAAGCGCTCTCAGGATAATAACCCTGCTTTCAATCAAAACCATTTCACACTATAAAAAAGATGATGAACTTAATATACACAGGCATCACTTTGACTTCAAAAAAAGCTATGATATAATCCTGACATGTTGATTAAGAAAAATATATGGTCTCTTTTCTATGTTATATTTATCGCAGGGATGTTTTTCTTCTTCTTGTTGTCTTACACAAAGTACAAGGATATTCAAGAAGAGTATCATCTAAAGTATGTCTACTTCACAGGAATGATCTCACAAGCCTCACACTCCAGGTTTATTCAAGATGAGTTTATGCTTGAAGTCCTCGGCACCCAGCTTCTTAATGACGATCAATATAAGGACAAGCTCAAAACTACCAAGCTTTTTGATGAGCTTTTACAGAAAAACCCTACGCTTGCAGGTTTTGCTTTTGTTGATACAGATGGAAACTTTGTCGCGGGAAGTTCCAATATTAAACTTGCTTACATGCCTAATCTTCTTAAAAACAAACTGACTAAACACACCTTCCAAGATGCTTTGAAATCAGACAAGATGGTCCTGGGAAGGACCTATTATGTCAAGACACTCGATCAATGGGTGATCCCCTTGCGTAAATCCATTCAAGACGAGAATGGCAAAATATTGGGTGTTTTGGCTACAGGGCTGATCCTGGACAATAAGAACAGCTTTTTAAACAAGATAAACCTGCCTGGAACAAGTGTAATCGCGCTTGTTAAAGATTTTGATCAGGATCAGAAGATGTACCGGCAGTTTGCGAACCGGATCGATGTGGAGTCTTTAAGTCATAAAGAGATCTATGAGGTTCCTGTGCCGTATGCGATCTATCAAGCTGTCGCAGACAACGTCAAAGCAAAGTATGATCTATCAATGCAGGAGCTCAAAGAGACGGGAAAAATAGTGAGTTTCGAACTCGTAGACCAGTGGAGCAGGAACCTGCTGATGAGTCTGACCTATGACAATACCTATAACTTGTGGGTCTTGGTCCAAACAGATTTTTCAGTCGTTACCAGAACGATCATAAACTCTTTGCTGCTTTATCTTTCGATCTTTCTTCTGAGCTTGATCATCATATACGGACTTTTCAAGTACATAGACAAGCTCGATAAGATAAAAAGAGACGAGCTTCTTTTTCAGCTTAGACATGATTCCCTGACAGAGTTGCCCAACAGAGACTATCTCTATCATAACTGGAACAGTTGGGTGTCAAAACTGT
>JBFESZ010000164.1:0-2247 GCA_041548245.1 Sulfurimonadaceae bacterium | reverse complement strand
CCAAAACCGACACCCGCTGTACCTGTACCTTCACCAATAATACCTGCATCAGCCATTGCACGGGATCCAAAAGACATTTTCGTGATATGTCCCGCAGTCAGACGAAGACCATCTATCGCTTCTGTTCCTAACATATAGGCTTCATAAAAGTTTGGTGTCAGGGATGTCTGAATCTGAGTAAGCGGCGTCTCCAAAGTCTGACGTCCCAGTTTCGCATCAAAATATTGATGGGTGTAAGAAAGGTACAATTCACCTAATACACCTTTGGACTCACCGGACACGTCTGTTACCATCCCATACGCCGGTTTGTTCCATCCGCCTGCGGCATTGTTCTGATCCCATGTCGTCTCTCCCATATCTCCATTGATATAGGTTCCCGCTCCTATTTTAAGTCCCTCTGTTAAAATATCGCCTGTCTCATACTTTAGTTTTACAAGATAACCCGTTCCGTTTGAAGGTGCAAAACCATTGTTTCTATCGTCTAAAACATGCATCGCTTTAAACATCAGCTCTGCGTTGCCTGCATCTTTCCCATCGACCTTGATTTCAGCTGCTTGCAGCAATGAACAGCTTAACATCGCTATCGCAGATAGCATTATTGTTTTTTTCATTTATATATCCTTTGATTCCTCAATCTTAAGTCTAGAAGTATCGTTTAAGACCCCGTTAGCTTTCAGACTTTCTAAGATAGAGTATAAGAAAATAATATAAATAGAAGATTAGTGATATGTTAATGGATTGTTAATAAGTATAAATATTTATAACAATGTGTATTTTTTAATATATTTTTTATTTTCTATAATAAGAAGCATGAGGAGACTGCGGATCCCTCCGCAGTTGTATTGAAGTTTATTGAATCGTAACCGTTTCAGATTTTAGCGTGTAGAACTTGTTTGCTACAGGGTCTTTATCCAAAGCAAACTTCTTAGCCGCCTTCGGTTTTACAAGGAAGTAGCCTAAGGTCATGTGCACCTTGTCTCCTTTTTTGAGTGCTGTGTCATAACGGACGACACGTTTTTCATTGTCCTTGATCATCGTGTCTTTGATGACGGTATCTGCGATCCATGGTGGTGTCGGTTTTCCATCTTTACCGATAACGCGAACAAAGACTTCGGTTTTCAGCTTCTCTTTTTTACCGTCTCTCTCCAGTGTCACACGCAACTGTCCAACGCGCAATGGATGCAGAAGCAGTGCATGAGAACTTTTATTGTTCACTGATACCTCAAAATTATCGATATTTTTCAGCAGTTCCAGATCGATATACTTTGCCAGCATATCCTGATGTGTATGTGTTCCTGGAAAACCGTGAAAGGCGTGTTGTTTTGTTTCACGCTCCGTAGAGACAGAGCCTGCTACCTTTGGCATATGGCAAGAGACACAGTTTGCTCCGTCCATCTCGTTGTCGAGGTTCGTTGAACAGACATTCAACTCCGCCTTGTTCTGCTTGTGCGAGTGACACCCTACGCAGGCATTACCGTTATTGAAATTGACATTTTCAGATGAGGTTGAATGGTACTTTGACGTTATCGCATCTTTGATGTTGCCAAAATAGTGTTTTTCCTGCTTAGAGATAATATTGGTATTGGACTGTTTCCCCGGCTTGATTGACTCTATACGATGGCAATAGGCACAGGATACGGCTTGATTATGTGTTTCGTTATTGATGTCAGGAAGCCCATTTGTCCCTTTTCCAAGCATGGCTTCAAGATTATCTGCCGCAGGCGTATGGCACTTTGCGCACGTATATTTTTGCTTTTTGGTATTAAGCGGGTGCTTGTTCCATACGGCTGCATGGATAGGGTCCTTGTGTATCGTCGCATTTTCGTGCATAGACGATTGGAACTCTTTATAGATATTGGGGTGACAGCTCTTACATTCACTGCTTGGAGCAAATGACTCATTGGCGGATAAGGTCTGCACCAGCAGCAGAGAGATTATGTAAAACAGTACTTTCATAGGATTCCTTTTGGGTTTGCTTGAGATAGCTTTTTAAAATTATAAGAAAGTGCTGTGAATAGGGAATTAACTCTATGTTAATAGAATGTTAATAGCGCGGAGACTGTGCTTACATCTGAATAATAAAAGAGTTGAGACCATCTTTATACTCATAGGAGAAAGAAAAACCGTGCTTGATAAGAATATAGTAGATGATATACAGACCAAGGCCAAAACTGTCTTCCATGTTCATGTCACATTTTGTAAAAGGCTGTACATAGTACGCTAATGGGTGTTTCATCTCTTCACCGT
>JBFESZ010000163.1:0-2279 GCA_041548245.1 Sulfurimonadaceae bacterium | reverse complement strand
CCATGTAGTTGATTCACTTGCAAAAGCCCTAAACAAAGGGATTCTGAGTTTTTTCTACATAAGTTTACATAATGGCGTCATAATAGCAAAATAAGGATTAAATCGAATTGAGATTGGGTGGGTAAAAAATGTGCTTGTAACCTATGGGAACAGATAAGGCTGGTGCCTTATCATAAAACGTTTTTAACTGTTTATAAAACCCATTGACTTTTCAGAGTCAAAAGTACCTGATTTCTCTTTTTCAATCTCTTTAATAAAGTCAGAAAGCCCAAAACAAGGCTCTTCTTGAGTAGCGACGCTATAGGCTGTGTTCTTGATAACTAAGTTGATCTGTCCTCCTGTTAAAGCGTACTCTGCCAGTACATTCACATCAATATCTTCTTTATAAGGAGCCGTAGCAGGTAACATTTTTTCCCACAACAGGACCCGCTGTTCACGGTTAGGCTTTTTAAACTCTATTTTGTAATTAAATCGGCGTGAAAATGCAGGATCTATATTCTCTAAAAGATTTGTTGTTGCAACCAAAAGACCTTCAAAGTTCTCGATCTGCTCTAAAAAGATGTTTTGCATCTGATTATGCATCTGATCACTTGAGCTGCCAATCCCTTGTGAGCGTGCTCCAAGAAATTGATCTGCTTCGTTTAGTAACAGGATAGGCTCTGATTTTGTTTTTTGTGTTAAATCGTAATAGGTGTCAAATATCTTTCGGACATTTTTCTCACTCTCGCCTACATACATAGAGAGGATCTTTGAGCAGTCAAAGGCGAGGACCTGGCGCTTTAGAGACTTCGCCAAAGAGTAAGCTGTCATTGTCTTACCAGTACCCGGATGACCATAGAACATGACACGTGCATCAATACCGGATCTTTTTTCTTTGATGCCCCAGTCTTGCAGACGTGCGACTACCTCTTTATCTACCTGTCGCATCAATGAGTTTAATGTCTCTTCTGTTTTCGGATGCAAGACAACATCTTCCATTGAAGTATGCGGTTCAATCAGTTCAAATATGTCCTGATCTTTTATAAGCATGTCAAGTTTTAACTTACGCACTTTTTTCTTCTTTTGCGGATGTATTATTTCTTGCAGGACATCATCTACAATGTAAAAAGCTCGACTGATCCCTCCGAAAGGGTTTAACATCTCTTCATAATCGATTAGATCACCTTCAATCAGTTTAGATCCATCTTCAAGTAGCGAACGGTTCTTTATGCGCTCATATTCATCCAGAGATATTAGATCGATCAAAACATTCATCTCACGCAGGTTATTTTCTCCAGCAGAGTATTCCTCTTTTAAAAGTGCCAAAAAGATTATCTGTTCTTTATCTTCAAACCGTTTTTGCTTAAAAAACTTCTCTAAGACGACTTCTTGTTTAGTAACGTTTAACCGAGCCTGTATACGCTTTTCTAGAAGTTCGAGTTTATTTCTCACCCGATTGATACCCAACGCATTTTCATGTACATTATGACGTATCGTACTCATCTTTTGATAAAGTTCAATGCGAAGGAACTGGTCCTGCAGATATTCCAAGTGGTCTTCATACGATTTGATCTCAGGTAGAACCAGTTCACTGTTTCCTTCTTCAAGTAACTTTAAAAAAGAGACTGTCAGAGAAACCGCGCTGTTTAAAAGCTCAAGCTTAGACATGTCACTTATTTTGAGCGGCTGAAATGACTGCTGCACGATCCAGCCAAGCTCAAGTGCTGACTTTGTCGTATCAAGATAATCTAAATAGACATAGTTCTCTTCACCGAATATGTCCTGAAGCATATCAGAGACGATGATATCTTCAATACCTGAGACATACTTTTTTGTCATATACTGAAGGATCTTACCTTCATCTTCAGAGCATTTAAGATGCTGATATATTTTTGCTTCTGCTACATTATTCACATCGATAAAATCTATTAAGTATTTCAAGATATCTCCACAATTATTATTCATTTAGATTAACTGATTATCGCTTATAGCGGGCTTTATAAACTAATATATCAACACGACGAACTGCGATACTTCATAAACAATTATCCCAAAGGATGATTGATTATAAAGAGGAGCAATGCTGAGAAAAGCAGATACGGATAGAACCAGCCAAGCCATAAAGGTAATCAAGTTTAGGTCAGGATAGAAGTGAAATAATTGATAATAATTTTGGGAATAGTAAGTGAATAAGAAAGTCCAGGCGGCGACCTACGTTTCCACACCTGAAAGGTGCAGTATTATCAGCGAAGAGGGGCTTAGCTTCTGGGTTCGGAATGGGACCAGGCGTTTCCCCCTCT
>JBFESZ010000162.1:0-2330 GCA_041548245.1 Sulfurimonadaceae bacterium | reverse complement strand
GATAGTCGGTGATCCGATATACGGACAGACAGAAGAGGATGTGTTGAGATTTTTAGACAGAGAGATAAGCAGGGAAGAACGGATAGCAAAAAGCGGAGCAAGCCGATTGATGCTGCATGCTAATCAGCTTTGTTTTAGCTATGGTTCAGAACTTAGCGGCAAAAGTAGATTTTGTATAAACTCCAAAGATGTCTTCGCAAGCGATCCGCTATTACTCCTGGACTAGATAGCGTCTTCTTTTTTCCTCTTTAAGTTTTCGCAGATCGACAAGCAGATATCCGTCGATGGCATTATTAAAATCCGGATCAACTCCAAAGTCGAAAAATTTGACACCGTCATTTTCACAAAGTTCTCCGTATTGTTTATACAAAGTCGGTACGGTAACCTGCATCTCTCTCAGATAGGACTTCAAGGTACGAAAGGCCTCATCATATTCTTGAGCTTCAAAGATAGCGTCAAACTCTGCTCTTGTGTTGCGTGAG
The DNA here is from genome assembly GCA_041548245.1 of Sulfurimonadaceae bacterium. GTDB lineage: Bacteria > Campylobacterota > Campylobacteria > Campylobacterales > Sulfurimonadaceae. The sequence goes on along the minus strand of JBFESZ010000162.1, from coordinate 1,848 downwards.
AGGACATAGGGACGTTTGGCCTTGAACGCTTTCGTCTCAGGCTCAAAATAACGGGTATAAAAATAGACAAGAAGATCTTTGGCTATCTTGGGATAGGCGTTGCTGATAGTGACAGGGCCATACATGTATTTGATGTGAGGGTTGTGTGCGAGATAAGCGCCTATTCCCTGCCACAAATAGTCAAGTGCACGCGATCCCCAGTATTTTGGCTGTACAAAGCTTCGTCCAAGTTCTATAGCATATTCAAGAGTATCATCGAGACTTTCATTGATCTGACAAAGCTCATTCATGTAGAGACCTTCTTTGCCCAGCCAGGACAGTATCCACGAACACTCTCCTATGCGGTATGCTCCTGCAATCTCAAGCGCATCATCATCCCATAAGACCAAATGCATATAGTATTCGTCATACTTGTCGATATCGCGTTTAGTACCTGTGCCTTCACCTACTTTTCTGAAGGTGTACTCACGCAGGCGGCCTATCTCTTTAATGACCGTAGGTGACTCTGCCGCATCGACAAGATAGATGCCTTTCCCGTCCGTAGTCGAACCAAGTTTTTCACTTGCCTTTAGTTCATCTCTTAATTGATTTCGATTGACGGGATGAGAGATAGACTGTTCGGTCGGCAAAATAGTCTTGCGGTTTTTTGCGATACGGTATAGATGCTTTCTGAAAAGACGAGCATATTGTTTAGGATGAAGTGAAGTGTTCTGAAATGAAGAAGGCGGGATGATTTCACCGATCTTAAACTCAAGAGGCTTGTTCTTGCGTGAACGCATAAGTTCATGTCCAAGAAGGAATGCACTCATAGGTTTATAGATAAAAGAGAGCGTGTAAAACATAGACGAGTTGCGTGCGTCGATATGGATAGGTAGTACAGAGGTAGATGTACGCTGTGCGATCTTTACAAACCCGCTTTTCCAATAGGTGTCTTTAATTCCGTTGAATGAAGCGCGTGATACCTCACCGGCAGGAAAGAAGATTACGACCTCTTCATTCTCCAGTGCCTTGTCTATAGCCTGAAGTGACTCCCGTGTAAGTTTACCCTGGATATTGTCAGCAGGGATAAGTAAAGGGGCAAGCTGGGGGATATGGGAGAGCATTTGGTTTGCGACGATCTTTATAGTCTTGTCTTGACGGGCATCACTGATCATCTTAAGAAGTGTCAAAGCATCGGCTGCGCCGAGAGGATGATTGGCCACGATGATAACTTTACCAATCGCAGGTATATTCTCAAGCTGTCGATGGTTTACCTTGTAAGATATATTAAGGTGCTCCAAAACAGATTCAACAAAATCTAAACCGATTAGACGGCTGTTCTGATCTAAAAAGGCATTGATCTCTTTTTCATGGAACATTTTTTTTAGAAATCCGATGGCGGGCCGAACAGCAATTGAAGGGATCTTGTTGTACAGACCCGGATAACTGCTGCGAACCATATTTTCAATATGAACCATAGTCACATCCTTGTTTGAATTATTTAATAGAAGTTTAATCCGAGAAGATTACAAAAGTGAAACATTTTTACTACGGTTGTATTACAGAAAAGACAGAAGCACAAGCATTGTTAAGTTGAAGTTATGATACGAATTACTTGTGATTACATCAATATAAATTGGGGATGTGAATAAAAATATGGAGAAAAAAAACCTTTGATAAAGTATAAGTAGATCTTAAAATACAAAAATGTCTCTAACTTTGATTAAACCCCTATAAATAGGGGTTTAATAGTATTGTATAAAAAATAAGCATGGGCAAATTTCAGGAAAAAATAAACAATTGTTTATAAAAAATTAAGTTGATAAAATCAAATTCATGTCAAAAAAAATGTTTACTTGTTCACAGTTT
>JBFESZ010000161.1:0-2399 GCA_041548245.1 Sulfurimonadaceae bacterium | reverse complement strand
TCGACCTCATCCATGATGACGACCGTCTTGTTTTTATCTTTGTGAGAAGGGATCAAGGTCATCCGCGTGGGAAGATGATGTGTTCCGAAGACCTTGACCTCGCTGTAGTAAAGAACCCGTTGCTCGATCTCGTCTTCATCGAAATAGACGGCCCGCAGAGGTATGAAGTTCTCTTTTTCTATCTGCATCACGATCTTTCCCCATACGACAGGAGCGTCTTCTTTGGGCAGGAGACTCAGCGTATACTGCATTTCATTTTCAGCACTGATCACGGCATTGTAGTCTTTGACGATCGAACTCTCTTTGGCCATATCGTCATTAGTGAAGTCGCTTCCCATCCAGCTCTGCATCATCATCGAACTTGGTATCTTGATGATCTTCTCTATCTTGGGAACATACTGCCACATCGTCGTATCGATCTTCAAGAAGGTGATACCTCTGTCCTGTTTGGGATAGAGCACCTTTATAAAGCTTTTCTCGTTTCCTCTGTTCCAGCTCTGCATCTTCATCGTACGCTCACCTCTTGCTGTTGTTACTATCATGGTGATCTCGGAGTAACCGCTGTCGCTTTGAATATTGTGTTCGACTTTTTTGATGATCTCATCTGCCGTTATTGCGAGCAGTTGAAGGCTTAGAAAAAATAAAAGAGCAAATGTCCGCATCGTACCTCTTTTGGTATGTTCATTATTCAATTCTAGCAAAATTTATATTCAGGAAAAATTGTTGGGCTAAATACACCGGATTTTTGAAGTGCAAAGAGGAAGAAGAGTGTCAAGTGAAGGGATAACCTTCGAACACAGACTCTTTTCAAAGCAGAGTCTGTGGCTGATATTATTTCACATCGATCTTTTTGACTTTTTTCGTCTCGCTTTTGAGCTTGGGAATGACCACTTCCAAGACACCGTCAGCATTGGACGCAGTGATATTTTCCACATCCGCACCTTCGGGAAGGGTGAAACTGCGTTCAAACTTTCCAAAGGCAGTCTCTACACGATGGTAATCTTCTTCTTTGACCTCTTTTTTATGCTTTCGCTCACCCGAGATCGTGATCATATTACCCTTCACACTGATATTGATATCTTTTTTCTTGACCCCGGGAAGATCGACATCGACATGATAGGCAAACTCTCCCTCCCGCGTATTCACAACGGGTTTAAATCCGCTTAAAGGAGATCCTTCTTTATCAAATTCATTCAACAACTCATTAAATCTGCTGCCAAAGTCTTTCAACTCGTCTAAGGGATGATATTTTGTAAGTAACATAATAAACTCCTCATTTAAAAGATTCAAAAAGAAGCCAATAAGATATAACTTCTTTTAATAAGTATACTCCAAAAAAAGAAAGAAGTCCATCACCTAAAAGGGTGAATGTCTCATTATGTTTCAGGGATGTCTTCTATATCTTTAAAGTCGGAACGCCGTCTTTTCAGATCTTCTCTGTACTTCATAAAATCACCGAAATCAAAGAACATCTCATAGCGTGAGTGCCTATCTTTTAAAGCCTTGGAGTGTTTTATCGGGCACCAAAACTGCTCCGTCCTTGCCGCGATCTCTCGTACATAGGCGATCACTCCGTTAAAATACTCGCAGTACCAGCAGTTGATCTTCTCAACCCTGTCCAGGTAGAAGAGGTTATACCTGTCCATAATGACATAATCCTTCCGTTTGACCTTGGGAATCTTGTAGATGGGAAAACAGATGGTTTGATAGATCGTCGCAAAGATATCTACCACCAGGGTAGGCAGCATCATCCCCCAGATAAAAGGTATCGTAAACAGAGCCAATACGGGAAAAGAGGAAAGATATTTTATAGAACTGATGAGTTTCATCCGTCCCTCTTTGATGACACTCTCTTCGAACTTGATCTTTTCGTTTTCTATCTTGTAAAAGAACTCTTTCTCTTTGTGCTGAAGCTCTTCGAGCAGCTCGTCTTCAAGCGTTTTGATCTGCGCTATGATCTCATTTACTCTCTTGTCCATCACGTCTCATTTCAGATTAATATGTCATTGCACGCTGCAATAGGACAAGTATAACACCATTGTGTCATATTTCTGCCATCACGGGATTCTCTGCAAACAGCAGATTACACTCTTTAATTAATCGATAAGCTCAGTTGGCATATCATAAGTGATATATAAGCGCTCTATCTCATACTATTTTATTGAAGGAATACAATGTTAACCCCTCTCACAACAGATCAGCTTTATCATCACTGTGATCCGGACTCTTTTTCATTCTCTACAACGGCAGAGCTGGAAGTTCTTGAACAGCCTATCGGTCAGCAGACTGCCCTTGATGCTGTTGATTTTGCCGCCAATATCAAACAAAATGGGTATAACCTCTATGCGATGGGACCTTCCGGAAGCGGAAAACACACGGCTATTCTACATTTTTTGCAG
>JBFESZ010000160.1:0-2535 GCA_041548245.1 Sulfurimonadaceae bacterium | reverse complement strand
TATCTTTTGGAAAGACTTGAACGGTATTTATCTGGGGTGTAATAAAGCATTCTTGAAAGATGCGCATTTGGCCGATGAGAGTGAGATCATTGGACAAACGGATTATGAGCAAGTCTGGAAAGAAGACGCTGAGCGTTTCAGAGAGGATGACAGGCAGGTACAGGAGTCGGGCGTTCCAAAACTCAACTATGTAGAAGAGCAGCCTCAATCGAATGGTAGACGCCTTGTATTGTCCACTTCAAAAGTGCCATTGCGAGACAGCACAGGTGAAATCATCGGTATTTTGGGTATTTATGAAGATATTACTCAAGAGCATGAGACAAAAGAGGTGCTAAGAGAACAGGAAAAGCTTCTGCTCTTTCAATCGAGGCAGGCGGCAATGGGTGAGATGATATCTATGATTGCCCATCAATGGAAACAACCGCTTAGCAGTATAGCCGCAGTCGCCAGCAATATCAAAATCCAACAGATACTGGGCACACCTACAGAAGAGTGTCTTAATGAACAAGCGGACGCTGTTTTGGATCAAATAAAATTTCTCTCTCAGACGATCACAGATTTTAGAAACTTTTTTATCAAGGACAAGGATGTCAAATGGATAAAGCCGGTCGATGCTGTCGAAGATGCTCTGCGTATTGTTGGAAAACTCCTGCAAAATAATGCGATTGCACTGCATACGTCTTACTTTTCTCAAAGAGAGTTCAAGGCTTATCCGAAGGAACTTCAGCATGTCCTTATTAACTTGATAAAAAATGCTGCGGACATTTTAGTTGAAAATGTCAAAGAAGACAGATGGATCAAGATATCAACTAGAGATGAAGGTGATTTCGTTGTTATCGAAGTGAGTGATAACGGCGGGGGAATTGAAACGGAAATCATCGAGCATATCTTTGAACCCTATGTGACAACCAAAGATGAATACAATGGTACGGGCTTGGGACTCTACATGGTTCAGATGATCATAGAAAACAACTTCAAGGGAAGTATAGAGTGTACGAACAGTGATGAAGGGGCTCTGTTTACTCTGAAGATTCCCATAGATTTTACAGTATTGTCTGATTCATAAATCATATCAGATCAGGTAGAAGGTCGATAGACTTATCAATATTTCTTGTTTTGATTGTCAATGAGATCATGAGCTGAAAGCTCCTGTATCAGGCTGTTCAGGTTTTTAAGTGTGAGTAACTTAAGTTCTTTGCCTTTTTCATTTTTGAGTTCGCTGGAAAAGCCGCTTTTAGAAAAGATCAGGTAGATATCGGCGTTAAGCTCTGTGTTCGCACAGCTCTCTTTTAGTCTGTTCAGGTCCGTTTTTTTTGCCTTTGATTTTGAGAGTTTCCAGGTTCCTGCAATGATCTTTCCGGATTTTGTCTTTGCCAGGATGTCAATATGGTTGTTCTTGTCCCAGTAAGAACCGATCTTTTGTAGTGGATCGTCTTCAAAACTCTTCTTGATTAATTCCATCACAAGTCTTTCATAAATGAAGTCGGAAAACTCTTCTTTCTTATTGGTAAAAGCCTCTTGGAACTCTTTAAAATCCCCCTCTTTTATCCCCTTATAATAGGGCGAGATGAAAGCAAACCAGAAACGCATGAAAGGCAGGGTGAAGAGCAGCTTGTCCGAGACGACTTCCTCTTCATCCAGAGGCTTGGCCTGCGGTTTTTCTCTGTCTAAAAGTTTGTTCTCTATGAGAAAGTCGATGGCATTCTCTCCCTCTGTTCGAGAGACATTGGCCTTTTTAAATGCGGAGTGTTCACGACGGTCCCCTGTAGCAACTGCAGTAAGAAGAGTATGGTAAAGCTTATTGCTCTGCGTTATCTTCGTGATATCTGCGTGAATATAGCGATAGTTGTTTAAGACCTTCTCTTTAATCAGCTCATCAAGGTTTTTAGAAGTGTCGACATTCCAACCCATTCCCCCAAAGACGCTGAAGTATTCAATGGCTTCTTCGATGTTTTTAGGTCTGTTCTGAAAGCAGAAAGAGCGAAACTGCTGCAGTAGTGTAGGATGTTTGGACATAAGAAAGAACCTTTGTTTTTGGTTAGTGTCATTATACAGTAATCCCCAAGAAGAAAGGGATGAGAAAAGAAGATCCTATGTACTACTTAAAGATGAGCAAGTTTTGTTAATATATAATTTCGCAATTAATAACATAAAACGTGAGTACCATGATTCTAGCATTCAACCCTTTACATCCTGTCCGTCTGATCCTTATCCTGATTTTTTCTATGGGTTTCACCTCTCTTGCAGCTGAAGATGCGGTGAACGTCTATCAAAACAGTTTTCGTACGACCTATGAGACGATTGCACTGCCTGGGGATGAAGATATGGGACTCATGGGTATCAACTATCTGTTCAATGATGATTCCGGCTTTTATTACGGGTTGGGGTTCTATGGTTCGATGAGTGGCCATCGTGGCGGTTTCTTTACCTTCGGTCTTGAAGGCGGCTATCAGTATCATCTGTTTGATAATATTCTTTTTGACGCGGGTGCCTTCATCGGTGGCGGGGGTGGTGGACGAGCCGTATCGGGTGACG
>JBFESZ010000159.1:0-2611 GCA_041548245.1 Sulfurimonadaceae bacterium | reverse complement strand
GTCGTTCCGACCTGAAAGAGTGTGACGTAAGGAGAAAAAGATTCAAAGATAAGGTCAAACTGCTCTTTTAGCAGGACGTGGTCTTTTATAGTGTTGACATCTTGCATGACATTTAATAAGATGGATTCACTCTTTAAACTCTTGAGAAAGTTAATGTATTCTTCTATCTTATCGATATCGTTCATAGGAAAACGAACAAGCAGGTGTTTTACGCCCAGTTCCTTAACAAGTTCAGGTGTGAGTCCCGGTTCTTTGTCCAGGTTCACACTCATCCCGAAAAATTTTGTCGTGTCGAACTCTTTCTTTTTGAAAAGTGGCAGAAAGACAAGTGCGATCGGAAAGATGAAAAGGGAACTGAGAAAGGTATAGACTAGACTAAAAAGCTCTTTCTTACGCTCAGATTTTTTAAAAGCCCGATCTTTGATCTGATAAGGTTGATCGGAGTAGGGATCCCATTTAAACACTGAAATATTAGGCCTTTGTATATTTATTTAAATACCACTCAATAGTCTTGATAATACCTGTATCGAAATTTTCATCTGCCTTCCAGCCAAGTTCATTTTCAAGTTTAGTAGCATCAATCGCATAACGTCTGTCATGACCGGCTCTATCTTCAACAAATGTGATAAGCTCTTTGTACGATTTTTCTTTAGGAATCTTCTCGTCTAGGATAGAGCAGATCTTATCCACGATCTGTAGATTTGTACGTTCATTACGTCCGCCAATATTATAGACATTCCCCTCTTTACCGGAATGGTAAACAAGATCGATTCCCTTGCAATGATCAAGTACATAGAGCCAGTCACGGATATTTTTTCCATCACCATAGATAGGAATACTTTCACCTGCTAATGCTTTTCTTATGATCGTCGGTATAAGCTTTTCATTATGCTGCTTAGGTCCATAATTGTTTGAACAGTTTGTGATAATGGTATTCATCCCATACGTCTCTTGATATGAACGCACGATCATATCGCTTGATGCCTTAGAAGCAGAGTAGGGTGAATTTGGAGCATAAGGTGTCTCTTCCGTAAAGAGATCGGTCTCATTCAGTGTCCCATAGACTTCATCTGTTGAGATATGGTGAAAACGGCATTCTTCATAGCCTGATTTAAAGTGAAAAGGTCTATCCATCCATTTTTTATAAGCAACGTCTAAAAGCGTAAATGTCCCATTAACGTTTGTCTCAATAAAGACACCCGGATTTTTAATAGAGTTATCAACATGGCTTTCTGCAGCGAAATGGATAATACCTCGAATGTCGTAGGTATCAAAGATAAATTCTACAAGTTCACGGTTGCAGATATTGCCTTTGATAAAAGTATAGTTGTCATTCTCTTCAACTTCTTTAAGGTTTTCTAAGTCTCCGGCATAGGTCAATAGATCAAGGTTTATGATCTTATAGTCCGGATATTCTTTCATGAAGTAGGGAACAAAGTTGGATCCGATAAAACCGGCACACCCGGTGACAAGAATAGAGCGCATCAAGCTTCCTCTGCAATCTCAAGTAAGTATTGCCCATATCCTGTTTTTTTCAAAGCATTTCCTAGTTCGAGTAATCTTTCCTTGCTTATCCATCCGTTTCTGAAGGATATCTCCTCTAAACAAGCAACTTTATACCCTTGTCTGTGTTCTACAGTCTGTACAAATTGTCCTGCTTCTAAAAGACTGTCATGTGTTCCTGTGTCAAGCCAAGCAAAGCCTCTGCCTAAGAGTTCAACATGCAGCTCCTCTTTGTCCAAATAGACTTTATTTATGTCAGTTATTTCAAGTTCTCCACGCTCTGAAGGCTTGATGCTTTTTGCAATATCGACAACATTATTATCGTAGAAATACAGCCCTGTAACGGCATAATGCGACCTTGGTTTTGACGGTTTTTCTTCTAATGAGACAGCTTTGTTGTTTTTATCAAACTCTACAACACCGAAGCGCTCAGGATCTTTGACTTTGTAGCCAAATATTGTAGCACCACTCTTTTGAGATACTGCTCTTTGCAAGATAGGCGTGAATCCTTGTCCATAAAAAATATTGTCGCCTAGGACAAGCGCTACGCTGTCGCTGCCGATAAACTCTTCTCCAAGTATAAAAGCCTGCGCAAGACCATCCGGCGAAGGCTGTTCAATATATTCAAAGTGCATACCTATATCTGAACCATCACCTAATAAATCTCTGAAGTTAGGAAGATCCGTTGGTGTTGAGATGATAAGCACCTCTTTTATCTTTGCAAGCATCAAAACAGAGAGCGGATAATAGATCATCGGCTTGTCGTAGATAGGTAAAAGTTGCTTGCTTGTACCTTTTGTGATCGGATAAAGGCGAGTTCCGCTTCCACCGGCAAGTATTATACCTTTCATGTGTATCAGGCCCTTGAATTAAAGTTAGATATAATTCTATCTAATTAAGCTAATATCGAGGTGAATTGGAATGAATATCCTTGTCGTGCGTAATGATAAGTTGGGTGATTTTATTACAGCCTTGCCGACGTTGTATGTTTTAAAGCAGCATAATCCGAATGACAGGATTGTTGCTTGTGTAGCTCCTATGAATAAAGCCTTGGCAGAGTCGATACCTTTCATCGATGAAGTTATCGTTGATGACACGAGTTCAAGTG
>JBFESZ010000158.1:0-2662 GCA_041548245.1 Sulfurimonadaceae bacterium | reverse complement strand
TGGCTAAAATACATGCGGAAATCTATTCAAAGTTTTTCCCTCCTGCCGAGGGAGTAGGGAAATCTGCCAAAGTTAGGTTGGAAATCGATGCTTATGGTGTGTTGGTTTCCTTTAGGGTGCTACACTCCGATGACGGACTTTTTCGCGAAGCGGTTGACCGGTGCTTGAATGCACTGCACCAGTTTCCGGCTCATCCTGACCGGAAGGCGATAAACCTGGATATTATTTTAACAGCTAAGGAATAACATTGTACAAAATACTAATTATTATGTTTACAGCATTGAGCCTGTATGGAGCAGATGCGACAATCGAGATCATCAAAAAAGTAGACAAACTGCCTTCAATATCAGTTGAGGATGCTTCTGTCGACTATAAAGAGAGCCTGTCAAAAAAGTTTTTTAAAGTCCTTGTGAGTGATTTGAATGTACTTTCAATATTCAATGTATATGACAACTATAATTTCACGGATTATGATGCCAATGATGTTGCCCTTGACAACCTTAAGCGTGATTACGTACTTCGATACCGTCTTCGTGAAGACGATGACGGAAATCTTAACTGTGACTACAAACTGCTTTCCGCTGTTGATTCCAAGGTGTTGCGAGAGAAGAACTTTCGTATCAAAAAAGAGAACCTGTATGTCTTTTTGATCCACAACCTGGCAACAGACATCAATGACTATATCGGAGCTGAGCCTGTAGACTGGATGAAGTCGTATGTCCTTATCTCTCGTCTGACAGGACCGAATGAAAGCGATATCATCATCTCGGACTACACATTGACCTATCAGCATGTTATCGTCAGGGGTGGATTGAACGTCTTCCCGCAATGGGCTGACAAAAAGCAGACAAGTTTTTATTATACGGTCTTAGATACGACCCGTCCTACTTTGTACAAGATGGACAGACGTACTGGAAAAAGCGAAAAGATGATGGACAGTGACGGGATGATGGTCTGCTCAGACGTGAACAGCGATGGAAGCAAGCTTCTTCTTACTATGGCACCCGAAGGACAGCCTGATGTCTACCTGTATGAACTTGCCACCAAAAAACTTCAAAGACTTACTGACTATCAGGGTATCGATGTCGGGGCGCAGTTTTTAGAAGATGATAAAGAGATCGCCTTTGTATCAAACCGTTTGGGATACCCGAATGTCTTTTCCAAGCGAATCGGCTCCAATGGTGTACAGCAGATGGTCTATTACGGAAAAAGCAATGTAGCATTGGCTGCGCATAAAAATTACATCGTATACAAGTCAAGAGAGAGTGCCAATGAGTTTTCTCATAACACCTTTAACTTGCATCTGATCAGTACACGTTCTGATTTTATTCGTCGTTTGACGGCAACAGGTGTGAATGAGTTCCCTCGATTTTCGAGTTATGGTGATTCTATAATCTTCATCAAAAATTACAAAGCGGAAAGTTCTGTCGGGATAATTCGTCTAAAACAGAACAAAAGCTTTCTATTTCCGCTAAAAATAGGTAAGATACAGTCTATAGATTGGTAAAATGAATAAGAGTAGGTAATAAATGAGTAATAAAACTTTACGTGTTTTGGCTGTTGACGATGATATGATCAACAGAAAGCTGATAAAATCGATGCTGATGAAGGCGGATAACGTCTCTGAAGTGATTGAGGCTGTAAACGGCATGGATGCCCTTGATATACTGAAAAAAGACACGAGTATTGATATTGTTTTACTGGATATTATAATGCCGATCATGGGCGGGATTGATTTCTTGAAAGTTGCACGCGCAGATGATCTGATGAAATCCATTCCTGTTATAGTCTTGACAACAGATGAGACTATCCGTACAGAAGCTCTGAATGAAGGTGCAAATGACTTCTTGACAAAACCTATTCGCGAAAAAGATATTATTGCTAAAATAGATAAACTTATTTTGTAAAGAGTTCTTGACTCTTTACTGTTTTAAACCGCAGTTTAAACCATTACTACCCTTACATCTTAACTTTTTACGGCATTAAAAATGCACAATTAATTGTTAAATTAAACATAAAATCTTTTTTTATTTCTTGATTTAGAGTTTTTTTGGTTACACTATAGATATACATTTATACAGGAATTACTATGGATTTTTCTAATATTGTCAATATGCTTAACAGTTTTATCCCGAATGATATTGCCGGGATTGACCCGCTTTATATAGCGGGTGGTGCTATTGGTTTTATTTTATTAATATGGATTGTTATTAAAAGCCGCAAGAAAGCACCAACACGTGAGCTAGTTGATCTTATGCCGGAAGCGGTAGAAGAAGAGAAGTCTGAAAAGAGAGAAGATAGTGATTCGGATATAAGTACGGGCGATGACGATGAGTCAGAAGGTTTTATGCCTTCGGAACTTCCGGTAGAAGCTCAGGAACCTTCAGAAGAGGAGGGCCTTCCAGCAGCCGAAGAAGAAGTGCGGTTTGATGAACAGGTCGCACAGGAAGCTCCTGTGCCGGAAGTTGATAAGCAGCCAGCACGAAAAGTATCGGATTACGTACGTAAAAAACGCGAATCGACACGAAACGGAAGAAAGATCGCCAAGTCTGATTTTTCTGATTTCAGCGGACAGCGTCTTCTGATCGCTGAAGATAATCTTATCAACCAAAAAGTCCTTAACGGCGTCTTGAACGAATCGGGTATCGATGTAGTGATGGCG
>JBFESZ010000157.1:0-2672 GCA_041548245.1 Sulfurimonadaceae bacterium | reverse complement strand
ATAGTTTATTCTTTGTTGTATCAAACCTGCAATACGCTTTGAAGGTTTTAAAATCTGCTGATTCTATCATATTAAGTATATAGCTAGAATAAAACAACTTGACGAAATTGAATGTAATTTTTCTTGTGCTTATATTACACAGTCAAAAGGCAATACAAGATAAAAAATGATAGACTTTCCTTTTTAAGAAAGGCACGTATGAAACATCTATTCATTATGATTTTAAGCTTCTCTTCTCTATTCGCATTTGGTGAGACGCTTCAAAGCTTTCAAGCCGACTTTGTTCAACAGATAACAGACGAAGAGAAAAAAATTCTGACCTATACAGGAACGATAAAGTCCAAACGTCCAAGTTTAGTACTGTGGCACTATACAAGCCCTGTTGACAAGAAAATATATGTCAACGACAGACGAGCTGTCATCATTGAACCTGAACTCGAACAAGCCATTATTAAACAGCTCCATGGTGAAATCGATTTCTTTGGTATCCTTGCTTCAGCCGTTTCCGTGGATATGACACACTACAAGGCAAGTTACAAAGGCATAAACTTCTTACTCAAAGAAGTCGACGGGGTAATTGAGTCACTCTCTTATACGGATCAGCTTGAGAATCAGGTAGTGATCACTTTTTCCAAACAGCAGCAGAACCGTCCACTGGACGACTCCCTTTTTATCCCTAAAGTTCCCAATTACTATGACGTCATCCGGGAGTAGTCTCTGTACTGCTCTTTTTTTGATGTCTCGCTCCACACTCTGAGCAATACTCCTCATGAACAACGATTTCATTTTCGCATGAAGAACACTTTTCATGCAGTTTGACTCCACAAAATGGACAATACATCTTTGTATAGTCAATCTTATACTCGCATCCAAAACATTGTGACCAGGAGACGAGCTTCTTGTAGTTCTTCGACAAAACCACAGCGTGCTTGTGTTTGAGCCTTCTTTTTTGTATCCAATAGATCAAGCCTCCAAAAAAAAGCACCACAAGTAAAATTGAGATATAGTTCAATAAAGCGATCAGACCGATTTCGACAAGATAATCGACAATCTTCTTCAGAAGTGTTTTCGGAAGTACATGATAAATAAGTGTCAAGCTATACCAGAACAATGGCAGAGCCAAGATTAACGAGATATGTGCCGCGATGATCTTAACAATCGGATTATACTCCTGGTGCATCAACTCTCTTCTTTTCGATCTTTGATAAAAAAATCCGAAGAAAACAAGCAGAGGCAGAATAAATATCAACATATGGGCATACGCTTTAAATGGCTGCCAGAATTTGTAGGCCTCTTTCTGTTTCTCAAAGGCTGCCCCGTTTTTTCTGACATACTGAGCATAGGCTTCAAACCCATCCTGTGTAGCTACGGGTGATATTGCCGTTAACTCCTGCTCCAATCTTTTATTATCCAAGAGCAATGCTTCATATTCATTCTTCGCATCTTTTAAAGCCCTGTTGTTCGGCATCTGAGCAATACGTTCAAAGAGCCGTGTATTGTATTGCTTGGATATCTCTTTTAATCTTTGAGTGTTTTTCTGCTGTTGATTTTCAACCTCGTATATCCGCTTGAGTCGCGACTTAAAAGGTTCAGTTAGTGAAAAAACTTCGATCTTTTCATCCAGTTCTTTACAATATTCACTTAAATGAGGACGTAAATGGCTTGCCCTGCTTTGAGCATACCGGTAGTGTGAAAAGTCTTTATAATCCGTTTGAACTTCTGAAAAGTGCCTACTGCAGTCGGATGGATAATAATTGGAAAATCGTGGGACTTTGGCTGTCTCAGCTTCGACTCCAATCATGACATTGGTGAAAATAAAAATATCAAGAATGATCAGCAAGAGCACGGACAGCCCTGAAAGAGGTTCATCTTTAAAGTTTAAAAGATCACCTTTCATACTTTTAGTTCGCTCAATCCATTTCCACATAATCAAACCTTTTCTTCATAAACTCAATCTCTTGTGATAGGGATTATAGCTTAAACAAAAAAATATAAAGAGTGCTTAACCTATCTCTTCAATCTGATTTGAAAACACTTCACATCGTAATCCAGCAAAGAAACTTCTCCTCCATGCGCCTGTGCAATTTGCTGAGAAAGCACAAGACCGAGGCCATTCCCCTTCTCTTTTGAACTTTGAAAAGCTTGAAACAGAGCTTTTTTATTTTCTATCTCTACACCTGAGTCATAGACTTTGAAAATATGGTAATCTCCATCATCCTCATAAGTGATACGGACTTCCCCCTCTTCATTATCATCTTCTTCTATTGCATCGATAGCATTGAATATAAAGTTGGTAAACAACATAGACAACAGATCAATGTCTCCTTCCAGCTCAAAATCATTATGAGGGAGGTCAAAACGTATCTCTTTACTATACGAATAATATCCGATAGAGAGCTCAATATCTTCTACAATATCACTCCAGTTTAAAGTTGAGGGAACCGCCTGAACCCCTTTTGAGAACATCAATGTCGCCTTAATAATCCGTTCGATTCTATAAACAGACTTTTGCACCTCAAGTACAATGGGTTTATTTTCAAGCTTCACCCGTTTCATCAATGTGGATGTCAATAGAGATATTGAACCTATCGGGTTTCTTATCTCATGGGACAGATGGGCGGCCATTTGTCCCATTGTGGCTAGGTTCTCTTTTCTTTTTTGTTCGGTTATGT
>JBFESZ010000156.1:0-2697 GCA_041548245.1 Sulfurimonadaceae bacterium | reverse complement strand
TTGATGTTTGATAAGAATGAGATTGATAGATGGGTTATAGGTATGCCATCTAAAGCTCAAGAAAGTATTCAAGAACGAGTTTTAGCAGAGTTTAAAGCTGATATAGCTTCACACGCTGCGTAATTAAACTAACTATTTCCATTAAGAGCTTATAATATGAATGAAAACTTCGTATTAAGTGTCTTGATGGTTTTACATTATCAAGGAAATTATTATGAAATTATTTATCAAAAAATCAAAAAATAAATCTGGTGTTAAAGAGACTTTATGGATAGAGTATTACCATCATGGTGAGCGAATCAGAAAGTCTCTAAGACTTGAAAATACCAAGGCTAATCGAAAAGTAGCCGAAAAAACATTAATTCCAAAAATGATGGTTGAATATCATGAAGGAAAGTTCTTTAACACAGTATCAACTGTTGATGCAGCAATGCACGAATCGTTTGACATTCATAAAGGCTCAAGGGCTAAATCAACGCAAGCCGATTATGAAGCTTCTTATAGGCTTCATATTCAGCCTGTCTTCGGTGACAAAAAGCTTGATAAGATTAAACCAACAGATATTATTGCTTGGCAGAATAATCTTTTAGAAAAGGTTAGTCCTGCGAGGGTAAGAGCTGTTCGTGCAGTTTTAAGTGTAATGTTTCAAGATGCTTTGAAAGATGGAATACTTGATCAAAGTCCTTTGTCTTTGGTCTCTGTCCCAAAACTCAGAAAAACAGTTATTACACCATTCTCAGTGTCAGATATGGCTTCAATTATTAATGAAGCTGACGGGCAGTTCGCTAATTTTTATGCGACTGCTTTTTTCACTGGAATGAGGAGTGGAGAGCTTCTTGGGCTAAGATGGAGTGACATTGATTCTGATAGGAATGAGATCACTATTCGAAGAACTATCAAGATGGGTGAAATTCGTTTTACTAAGACAGGTGATGATCGTACCATTGATATTATTGATTCATTGTTACCGTATATCGAAAATCAAAAAGAGATAACGGGTGATAAGAATGAATATGTGTTCTTGAACAAAAAAGGTGAACACTATTATGATATCAAGAATATTAGAGACTCACACTGGAAGAAGACACTAAAAGCGTGTGAATTAGATTATAGACCAATCTATCATACACGTCATACGTTTGCAACAGTGATGTTAGAGAATAATGAAGATATTCTATGGGTTTCCAATATGCTTGGACATTCAAATGCATCAATGACACTAAGTAAATACGCTAAATATGTTAAACGTAAAGATAAAAAAAGAGCTCAATTTCTGTCAGAAGAGCTGTCACCTAAAGACACCGAACTGGCACCGAGTTTTTCAAAAGTTGCTTGAGAGTCTGTAGTTAGGGGGTTGCTTTAAAAGTGGCTCCGGATACTGGATTCGAACCAGTGACCAAGTGATTAACAGTCACCTACTCTACCGCTGAGCTAATCCGGAATGTTTAAGAGGTCGAAATTATAGGAAAATAAAGCTTAATTGTCGATTACTTTTTCATACGTTTTCTGTCAAGGTTCTCTGTTGGGATATAAAAGTCGAGATTTGAGATGCTTTTTATACTTATTTTCTTCATGTATACAAGGTTTTCTAAACGTTGCACGGACTCTGCATCGAAAAGAAGACGCACGTCTTCCTGAGTCAAAGGACGCTTGTCAAGAGTATTGATGATCTCTTCTTCCGTATACGAAGAGGGCTTTGAATTGACATCCTTACGCGAGGCGATATGGATAGGCAGCTCAGGGCTGAAAAGATGTGAGATCTCAAAGAGCTTTTCATAGGATATCCCTTCTATAGGATAGGCAGGCGGTCTGTCGATCGTGCCGAGGTCTATGCGCTCGCATCTTACCTGTTCAAGGACTCTGTTGATGGCCGCTATCTCTTCGGGAGTATCATTGAGTGCTTTGACAAAGAGGACTTCGATGAAGAGCCTGCCTCTGTACTCTTGTGAAAATGCGAGGACACTCTCAACAAGAGAGTCCAGGTCTATGCCTTCGTGCGGGCGGTCTATCTTCTTGAAGACTTCGGGTGTGACAGCGTCAAGCGAGAGTTTGACCTGATCGAGCGCGAGAAGACTCTTATAGGTATTGGGATCACTCAGGGTTGCAGAGTTGGTCAGGATAAGGGTCTGTTTTGTACCCTTGATAGCATCGATCTTCTCGATCAGTTCGTCGAGGTAGGGGTAGAGTGTCGGTTCACCGTTGGCGGTAAGTGTGATGACATCGGTGTTGGGATGTTCCTGCAGGGCCTGTTTAAGTTCGGTGATGATCTCATCAGGCTGATACGCTTCGCTGTAGGCATCAACGGTCAGAGCCGGTGCCAGTTCACAATAGAGACAGTCAAAATTACACTGTTTTTTCCCCGGTGAGAGGTCTATACCCAAGGAGGTTCCAAAACGGCGTGATGCTACGGGGCCAAATATAAATTTCATAAGGTATCTTATCCTAGCTACATTTAAAACGAAGTATGAAAAGAGGCAAGGAAGCCTTACTCTGTGAACTTTTCGATACGAGAGCTTGTCATCGGATGGGATGAGAAGTACTCACCCGTCTCATCCTCGGCTCTACCCATGGAGAGTCTCTGCATGATATCGGCGAAATAGTGCAGTGGGATTTTTGAGTCTCTCATGACCTCCATCGCATAGTCATCGGCTTCGCTTTCAAGATCTCGTGAAAAAGCACTCTCTATCAGAAGTGCAG
>JBFESZ010000155.1:0-2706 GCA_041548245.1 Sulfurimonadaceae bacterium | reverse complement strand
TTTGGATGAACTTCCTCAGATCATCAACGTCTTAAGGGGAGAGATGAGTCTCATCGGTCCGCGGCCATATATGCCAAATGAGAAGGAAAAGATCGGTGACAAGCTTGATATGGTCTTGGCCGTTAAACCTGGGATTACAGGTCTTTGGCAGGTAAGCGGACGAAGCGAAGTAGATTTTAATTCACGTGTAGACATGGATGTCTGGTATACGCGCAATTGGAATCTATGGCTTGATATTGTGATATTGATAAAGACCATTAAGGTCGTCTTGTTTAGAGATGGTGCGCATTAGAATGAGTGCCTTGATTAGAGTAGGAGCGTGGTATATCGGTTTACATATCACAAAACAGCTGCTTTTAGACAGTCTTTCAACAGGCTCACCAAGGACTCTGTACACACTGAGAAAGATTAAAGATTTTCAAGTTATAAGAACATATGTACTGCATAAGGTAAGAGTATGAAAATAGGTGTTGTCGGTTTAGGTTATGTGGGGTTGTCAAACGGTGTATTACTCGCACAAAATCACGAAGTCATAGTCATGGATATCTGCTCTGAAAAAGTAGAACAACTGAATAATAAAATCTCGCCTATTGCCGATGAGCTGATATCTCAGTATTTGTCAAATGAAAAGCTAACTATAAGAGCGACATTGGATAAGGATGAGACTTATAATGGTGCTGACTTCATTATCATTGCAACACCGACAAACTATGATCCGGTTACAAACTATTTCGATACATCGTTAGTTGAAGCTGTAATAGAAGACATCATCAATATTAACCCGGTTGCTACGATTGTTATAAAATCTACAGTACCTGTCGGATTTACTAAGTCTGTCAAAGAAAGATATCCTTCTCAAAGTATTATCTTTTCACCGGAGTTTTTACGAGAAGGGAAAGCTTTAGAGGACAACCTATATCCCAGTCGAATTATTGTAGGAGAAAAAAGTCCTCAGGCTGAAAAATTTGCTGCCCTGCTTGTAGAAGGAGCTAAAAAAGAGCATATTGAGGTATTGTACACCGATGCGACTGAAGCTGAAGCTATCAAACTTTTTGCCAATACTTATTTGGCTATGAGGGTAGCTTACTTTAATGAATTGGATTCTTATGCAGAGTCTCATGGTTTGGACACGCAACAGATCATTAAGGGAGTTGGATTAGATCCGCGTATTGGGATGCATTACAATAATCCAAGTTTCGGTTATGGCGGGTATTGTCTGCCAAAAGATACAAAACAGCTTTTGGCAAATTACAAAGATGTACCAAGTAATATGATTGAAGCGATTGTTAAGGCAAATAGTACACGTAAAGATTTTATTGCAGAGAGTATACTAAAAAGAAATCCGAAAGTAGTGGGTATTTTCCGTTTGGTGATGAAACAAAACAGCGATAACTTCAGAAGCTCAGCTATACAGGGTATTATGAAAAGAATAAAAGCGAAAGGTGTAGAAGTTGTTGTGTACGAACCGGTGTTGCATGAAAATGAGTTTTTTCATTCCAAAGTAATTACGGACATTGATGAATTTAAAAAAATCTCAGATGTGATAGTGGCAAATCGATTAAGCAGTGATATCATGGATGTAGAAGACAAAGTCTATACACGAGATATATTCAACAGTGACAATTAAATGTTTAGTGTAAGCTCCCACCTATTTTTGATAGGTTAATTACTAGAGGTTTTAGTCTATATAAATCTTTCATGAAAAATTGCAGGCTGGTCTTGAAAATGGACTTTGATAAGCAAAATTGTCATGTTTTATAAGTGAACTGTTAATTTAAAAGGTATAGAATAAGTTATAATCCTCAAAAAGGGGCATGAAATGAATCGTATACAGAAGTATGAAAATATTGAAACAGAGCTACCGGAACTGCAAAAAATCTTGTTGGATGCTATTCAGTCTGATTTTTTAGAGATCAAAGGTGTGAACAAAGAGTGCGAGAAATACCTCAAAGCCTGTGAAGAGATCCCTGAACTTCAAAATGCACAGTTCGTAGTCTACTCCAAATACATTAAAAAAAGTGACCACCGATATGAGAAGTTTATATTTCTTGACACGAAGGGCAAAGAGGTCTGTACTGTCAACGGTCAAGAGATGGCCTTGTACGGACTTCTGGGTCCGTGTATGAACCTGTCTTTGAGCAAAGAGTATGAAGCCGCGCTTTCACGTCCTGAATAATATGAACTATTTTTTTCTTGCGTGAAAGAGATCTCTTTCACGTTCTTCTGCTTTAATAATAATTCTTTATCTCCAACGTCTTTCCCTCGTACCTGGACAAAAGTAACTTACTCTTTACAAAGAAACATGGAACAGCTTTTCTAAAGAAACGTGGCACACCTTTTGCTAAAAACTCTTTATCTATTACAAGGAGTTATCATGCAAAAAACAGTTGTCGAACATTTGGGCGGTTATCCGCAAAAACTAGTTGATCTACAGTGGCTTGAAGATGAGCTTCATGATGTGAATCAGGATGAGGTCAGTCTGGATTGGAATCGGCAGCACCGTTGCGTTGAGCACAAGTTCTCTGACGATTGGGAAGTGGAGTATTGTGTTCTGGAGCATTGGGCAGGACATGTCGGTGCCAAGTTCAAGATGACTGAACAGGCAAGCAAAGACGGGTATTATTCAGCTTTTATCTATCGTTAGTATGACATTTAACCAGGACTCGTCTTCCCGTTGGGGGCGGGTGTCTTTAAGAACAAGCATCT
>JBFESZ010000154.1:0-2719 GCA_041548245.1 Sulfurimonadaceae bacterium | reverse complement strand
GACTCCGGTTCAACGACCAAAGAGTGGTAACGTGTCTCCGTAAAGCTATCAGGGAGCTTGTCAAAGATCTTCGTATCTCTTTGCTTAAGTATCGTCGATGTCTTTCCGTGCATCATGTTCTTAGCACGCACGACTTTTCCGCCAAAAGCCTGAGCAATACTCTGATGTCCCAAACAGATACCCAGAATAGGCTTCTTGCCCTTAAAGCGTTCGATCACCTCAAGCGTCACACCGGCATCGTCCGGAGTTGTCGGTCCGGGAGAAAGAATGATCTTCTCCGGGTTAAGTGCTTCGATCTCGTCTACTGTCATCTCATCGTTACGGATGATCTTCAAGTCTGCCCCGAGCTCACGGCAGTACTGGACTATGTTATAGGTAAAGCTGTCATAATTATCAATCATTAAAATCATGGAGTGATTATAGCTTATTTATTTTTAACTTTATTATAGTTAATTGGACAATATCTATTCATTCTGCTGATACTGACTTAATCTAAGAACTTTTCCCTGCCTTTTCTCTTACTATCTTCAACCGTGAATGAAAAAAAGCAAAGAAGTATGGGAGCATCATAAAAATATTCTACATGATTTTATAACTTCAGTTAAAAATATAAATAGCCAATCACAATGTAAGGCTATTGCTTATGTCAACAAATAGTCATATACTATGTTGTATATTAAAAAGTTAGTTTATAAAAGGAAATATATGAAAAAACAACCAACAGCATATGTATTGAGCATAATAGCTTTACAAGTTTTAATGTGGATACAAATTGTGGCTTTTGTAATAATGTTTGCCCTCTATCTTTTGGCTATTGACAGTGGTCTTCCATTTGGAATATTTGAATGGCTGGTTCTCCTAAATTTGGCTTCAATAATACTATACCACTACGTGATCAAAGGTCTAAAGAATGTACGGAAATGGTCGAGAATCACAGCAATAGTGCTAGGTGTCCTAATGTTATTCGGATTTCCATTGGGAACAATAATTGGAATTTTATTGATCTATGGAATGACTAAGGGTTGGCCTTATGAACTGTTTAAAGAAACTAACAAAATCGAGGAGACCAATACTAACCCACAAGCAGTTTAGTATTGCTCACGACAAACGTTAACTATCATCCTCTTCATCTTTAGCCATCTCAGCACGTACCTGATCCATATCAAGTTCCTTAACATGAGCAATAAGTTTACCCATTGCCTCTTCCGGCAGCATACCTGCTTGATTAAGCAGGATGATCCCATCTCTGACGACCATAAGCGTCGGGATCGAATTAACACCATAGCGTCCGGCAAGCGCTTGTTGTTCCTCAGTGTTTACTTTGGCAAAGGTGATGTCAGGGTTTTCATCTGCTACCTTTTCAAAGATTGGAGCGAACTGTCTGCAGGGACCACACCATTCTGCCCAGAAGTCGATGATGACGATTTCATTATTATCAAGGGTCTCATCAAAAGTTGCAGTCGTTAAATTTGTATATGCCATAATTTTTCCTTTTTATTAGCCCGAAGTATAGTACAGTGCTTATTTTTATCTACTTAATATTTATACTATTCCTGCTCTTTCAACCTCAACATCCACACAGCACACTCGTCCAAAAGTTTCTCATCCCCATGCTTCAAAGCAGCCTTTTGCAACCCCTCACACATAAAGCGTATCTTTTCTCGTACAAGAACATTCTCAGCATGCTTGAACAGCGACCGTACATGCCATCTGTCTAAAAACTTGTACTTCCCAGAGAGCTGATCGTCTGCTCCGCCGTATTTGTTGACGAGCTTTTGCGGCACAAGCTCGATCTTACCCTCTTTTAATAGCCGCAACCACAGGTCATAGTCTTCACACACTTCCATCGTCTCATCAAAACCGCCGACACGCTCGAAGTACTCTTTCTTGATCATCACCGATGAGGGAGCAATATTGCAATAGTCTAGTGAAGCCTCAAAAAGGACTCTTTGAGGCTTATGGAACTTCTTCGGGATTGGCCACTCTTTGTCATTGCGTATCCACACCTCATCCGTGTATGAGACAAGTGAATCAGGGTTTTTCTTATGGTGGGCGACTTGAAAAGCGAGTTTTTTGGGATGCCATGTGTCATCGGAGTCAAGAAAAGCGATCCACTCGTGCGATGCCATCATCACACCGTTATTTCGTGCTGTCGAAACCCCCATGTTGTTTTGTCGAAGAAGCAGGACATCTGGATACATCTTGGCCACTTCACTCGTCGCGTCAGATGATCCGTCATCTACTATGATAATTTCTGAAGTCTTGTAGGACTGGGCCAAGACCGACTCAATCGCTCTAGAGAGTGTCTTTACACGGTTATAGGCAGGTATGATGACTGAGATTTCGATGATCAGCCTCTACCGTAGCGCTTGCAGACCTGCGATCGCCTGATCGATCTCTGCTTCTTTTTTAGAGAAACAAAAGCGTGCCAAATGTATCCCCTCGCTCTGATGGTAAAAGGCACGAGCAGGTACCGCCGCAATACCCGTCTTTTCAAGAAGCGTGACGACCTTTTCTTTGTCATCCTTGCCCTCTAAGCTGGAGATATCGGCCAGGACATAATACGCCCCTTTGATATACTCCGCTTTCAGACCGACCCCATTGAGTGCTTTGATAAAACGGTCACGTTTGTGCTGGTGCTCTTTTGCTACGTTCTCATAGTAGCTTTTTGGAAGCTCTTCCAACCCCTTTAATACACCATGCTGCAAAGGTGCCGCAG
>JBFESZ010000153.1:0-2735 GCA_041548245.1 Sulfurimonadaceae bacterium | reverse complement strand
TGAACTTAAGTATGATCTGGATAGGGAAGAGTTTTTGTACCAAGATAAGCCTATTTCATTACGCTATAAAGAGAAAAGATTTTGTACACTGCTCATAAAGCATATCAATACCATTGTTTCAAATGAAAGGATCTATGATTATGTCTGGGAAGGGGAGATTAAAGATGCTTACCCTTTAAGACAGCTACTTGTAGAACTGAGAAAAAAACTCCCCTTTAGCTTGATTCAAACAAAAATAAGAGAGGGGTATATGATTGAATCCCAAAGATAAACTGCAACACATACAATCCACATTAAAGCAGTTACAACCTATAGATACCTCTATGGTAACTTCACTCTATGCCCTTACACAAAAAAGTCTTCCTGCCGGCCTCATATTGACTATTCTTATAGCAATATTTCTATATTCTGAACTTTCCCATACTATTGTAATTTGGGCTGGTCTAATGGTTGCAGTGATACTAGTAAGACTCTATTATCTCTATCTTTTCAAAACAAACTTTCAAATGTATTCGCTTGCAACATGGCATAACAAATTTATATTATCTGTTTTGATATCATCATTGCTGGTATCTTCACTCAGCTTTGTATTTATGCCTTATCTGGATGAATATGATCAACTTTTTGTAGTGGTATCTTTAGTCATTGTCACTGCAGCGGGAACCACTTCTTTAGCATCTGATTTTCGTATAGCTATAGGATTTGTCAGCATTATTATGCTTCCTTTAATTGGGACTTTATTGATTATACATACATCAGATGACTTTATCCTTGCAATACTCATGATATTATTTTTTATCTCGAATGTAAGTATGATTTTTAATAACTTTACGGAGCAAAAAAAATTCAATAACTTGAGAGAACAACAAAACCTGCTAAATGACATATTTTTAGAATCTCCTCTTCCAATGTTTTCATTTGATACCAACATGAATATCTTGTATGCCAATAGGCATACCTATAAAATATTTGGGAAACACAAAATGATGAAAGGGGGGAACCTCAACTCTCTCAAAAATGCAAAGATATTGAACATATTAGATCTTGCTCTTGCTAAAGGTCATCAATCATATACAGGACCCTATATTGCTCCTAACGGTGATTTTTTTTGGATAAAAATAACAGCTTTTGCGTTTAAAGATAGTAACAATAGTGTTCTTGGTGGCGTGGGAGTTATAGAAGATAGAACTCAAATATACAGAGATACAATAGAACTTGAAGTGTTGCATGAAGAACTTCAACAACAGATAGAAGACAATCAACTCCTCCTAAATGAGAATAAACAGTTTATCGCAGACATGGTACATCAGATAAAAACACCTCTTTCTGTTATCATGACAAACACTTCTCTCATTGAAATGAAAGGTGATGAGAATATCTCTTCGTATGCTACGCAGATCAATTCAGCGATCAATATGCTTTCTAATTCCTATGAGGATCTATCCTATATTATTTCGAATGATACGATAGCGTATATGCCTGTAGAGATTGACTTTACACACTTTCTGAATGAAAGGGTCGACTTTTTTGATGTCATTGCCAATGCCAATAGTAAAAACATATCCGCCGATATCGCAAATGATATAAAAATGACTATCAATGATACGGAATTGGAGAGGCTCATCGATAACAATCTATCTAATGCCATTAAACACAGTTACGAGAACAGTGAAATAGAGATTATTCTGGAAAAAACAGATGCAGAAATTATTTTGAAATGTATCTCTAAAGGACCCAATATACGGAATGTATCTAAAATATTTGATAAAGATTATACAGAAAGTTATGGTGCCAAACGGAGTTTAGGATTGGGATTAAACATGGTGAAAACCATTTGCGAGAAAAATGATATCCAATATAGCGTTCACTCGAAAGACAATATGAACACCTTCACCTATATTTTCAAGGGGTAAGGTCATGCCTCTGTAACGAAGCCCAAAAGCTTCGAACAGAGATAATACAGTTAGAGCTTGCACTCTCCAAGCTCTACTTCCCTGTACTCTACATCCATCAATTTACATGCACGTTTCATGATGCCTTCTTGAGTAAATCCGAATTTCTCAAAGAGTTGCTCTGCCGGTGCTGAGGCTCCAAAACTTTCCATACCAAGTACATCATCTGCATAACGGTAGTATTCTGTACCTGTCGCTGCTTCAACAGCGAGTACTTTTGTATTTGGATCAACCACTGCTGCTTTGTATTCTACATCCTGCTCATTAAAGAGATCCAGACATGGTACAGAAACCACGTTTGCTTTGATACCAAGAACAGCCAGGTGGCATGCTGCCTTAAGACATGGCATCAATTCAGAACCTGAAGCCATAAGCGTAAAGTTCGCATCTTTTCTTTTTTTCACGATATAGGCACCTCTGCTCACATCACCGAAATCTCTTTTTGGTTTGAGTGTTTCAAGCTTTTGACGACTCAATACAAAACCGTGTGGTGCTTGCATCGTCAGTGCTGTTCTCCATGCTTCCACATTCTCTGTTGCATCTGCTGGTCTCCATACATAGAAGTTAGGCAATGCTCTAAACTGAGAAAGGTGCTCGATAGGCTCATGGGTAGGACCATCTTCCCCTACCCCGATACTGTCATGCGTCCACACAAAGAAGTTTTGGATCTTTGTCAATGCTGCGATACGTGCTGCCGGCTTAAGATAATCAGAGAATACAAAGAATGTTGCATTGAACGGGATCGTTGTACCGTATAGTGCCATCGCATTCGTGATCGCAGCC
>JBFESZ010000152.1:0-2746 GCA_041548245.1 Sulfurimonadaceae bacterium | reverse complement strand
TTCTACTTAGTTTTCAATGATCTCAAACGCTCTCTTCTAAGCCCTTAACATAAGGTCTCATCGTTTGTGGACGGGAATTATAGGGGAATTTATCTTTCATGTCAAGAGGTTTTGTGAGGAATTTTGAAAGTTGTCGGATTTTTGGTAAATATTGCTATTTTCAGCTGTATTCATACAGCTTCTTTTGCAGGCGGTGTGCTGTTTGTATAAAACGTTCTTCATTCATACCCTGCTCTTTTACCATCAATGCAGCTGCTTCTATAGATTCTGTGCTGAGTTGCTCATTCACATTCACTGCTCTTCGTACGACATTGAGCGCCTTTACAAAAGTTTGTATATGTAAAGGTGCTTTATGCACATCATCTAAAAACTGCATAGCTAATATAAAGGACTCATCGAAATACCAGTGTTCAAACAAGAGCGCACAGATCTGAGCGGATGTCCTGTCTGTAAACATACGTTCTACTTCTTCTATGCTTCCGGTATTTTTCAACTCTTCTTTGAATATCTCTGCATAAGCGCTATCATTCACTTCTTTGGCAATAATCACTTTTCCCGTCTCCATTAAAAATGCGACAGGTGCCAAAAACTTAACATGTTCGATATCCACACTCATATACCACTGAAACATCAATGCGCTTTGAAGATTGCATACCTTAATATAAGTTTCATTGGAAATACCATAAGCTTGCATATCGATCTCAAAGCTTCTGTTCACAGCACTTGAAAGCACAAAACCTCTAACTGAGGCTGAGCCAAACAGCGTGATCGCCTGCATAACAGAAAGGATGTTTTTTGAAAAACTATAGATAGGAGCATTGGCTCTGGCTAGAATATCCGCAGTTAGGATAGGATCAGACTCTATCAGCTTGACCAATTCTTTGAGATCAGGTTCCCCTCCGGCATAAAGTGCTTGGATCTTCTGCACTGACTGGGGCAAAGGAGGAAGTTCATTGATGTATTGGACAAGCGATTCAAAGCCACTTGTGGGTTCTTCAGCAAATCCGTTTGCGGTTTCTTTAGTAAAACCGCTTGAGGCTTCTTCGGTAAAACCAGACATGTCAGTCGTTTTGCAAGTTTTGTTTAATTAGACTCATGTTTCAGCCTTTTGAGTATCACCTATTATTCCTTTGTATTGCTAATACCCTGCTGAAAAAACTTATCTGTCACAAGCAGCAAGATCGGAAGTATGAAAAGATCAACTGCCAAAGACATAAGTATTAAAATCGCTGAATACTGGCCGATAAGCTGAAGTGTCAGAGCATTAGAAAACGAGAGCCCATAAAAGGTCACGGCCAGAACAAGACTTCCAATGATAACCGGGATAGCGCCGTAAAAAAACACTATTTCAAGGCTATGTTTCTTATTCCGTCCGAAAAACCGTGCTCTCCAATACTTATAAGCGAAGTGTATCGTTGCATCCGATGCAAGCCCCAAGGAGATGATCATCGCGATCAAGACTTCAAGTGAGAATGAAAGATGCAAAACATACATGGCAAATGAGAACCAGGCCATAGGAATAGTACTCGCCAAAAATGCCACGACCACCATATAGACGTTTCTGAAAATAAACCCCATGGCCGAGGCGATGATAAGCACCGCAGTCAATACCGTAAACAGCAACACCTGTGAGTTCTTCATCTTGACCATGGATACCAAAGTATCGACATCATTAAAATACAAAGAGAGTTGATCATAACTGCTCAACCACTTCAGCAGATCCGCTTTTTCTTTTGAGTCTTTGCTCAATATGATGGTTACAGGCAGGCTCTTATGATGAATAAGCTTTTCGTCCAGTCCGTACATCTGTATAAAAAATAGAGCCTCCTGTAAAGACCCTTCATTGATCGGAAGGTGGGATTGTTTTATATCAAGCAGCTTGTCTACGGTAGTCGCAATCGACTCAATCGTCTCAATCGTCTCAAACTTTCGTCTCATCATGTTCTCAAGCCGATAAAGCGCTTCGATCGTTGATGTATCTATATCTTCATAAGTCACTTCAAAGCTGATCACATTGTGTGAGTTGTTATTGGAGATAAACCGGTTTGGATCCGTCAAAAAAGTATAGGCCACAAATGAGATCACCACAACAGAGACAAGTACAAAACCGTATAGATAAGGACGCTTATAATTCAACTCCTTGTTGGCGAAATAGTAACAATAGCGTCCATAAGAGACTTTTGGATGTTCAATATGAAAGAAGCTGAGCATTGCCGGAAGCAAAGTAATATTTAAAAGATACGCAATACTCGATGCTGAGATAGCACTCAGACACAAAACACGGATAACATTAGAATCGATCAAGAGCAAAGAAGCCAGGCCGACCACCGTGATGGTCGTCGTCCAGAATGCCGGTTTCAGATTTCTATCAAGTGATTTGATCAACGCACGTGCAGGGTCAGAGTTATATTGTGACACATGCCAACGATAATAAAAATAAAGATAATCAAGCAAGGATATACTGACGATGATCAAGGACATCGCAATATGAATAGCCACATTTGGCATCAAGAGCTGAACCAAGCCTGCCGAGAACAGAAGCGTAAGTCCTATGACAGTAACTGCCGTGATCGAACCGGCAAAACTCTTGAAGATCAGCCTAAATAACAAGATAATGATCAAAGCCGATATCAGGACAAATACAAGATATTCCCATTTGTCGTCTGCACTGCTGATCTGCTCGATATCAATGTTGAACTTTGATTTTAAGTTTCTGTAGTCAAAACTCTCTTTAGTAAAGACATAA
>JBFESZ010000151.1:0-2794 GCA_041548245.1 Sulfurimonadaceae bacterium | reverse complement strand
GTGAAATAATAGCCAAACTTAGTTTTAATGAGTATTAGTTATAATCATAATACTAAAATCAAATGAGAACTTCTTATGCCTAAACGAAACCTTCTTGAACTTTGTCTGTCGCCTGCTATAGGCGGTCTTGAGTTGTATATGGTCCATGCGGCAAAAGCGCTAAATGATGAGTTCAATGTACTCTCCGTTGTCGCTTCGGGTTCAAAACTCGAACCCTATTTTCAAGATGAACAATATAGGGCTGTTTCGATCAAACACAAGGGTCGAAGTTCTTTTTTTTCAGCGAAAAAAGTCGCAAAAATAATAGACGACAATCATATTGACATTATACATATACATTGGACCAATGATCTTCCCACAGCCGTGATGGCACTGTTTATGTCAAACAGAAAACCCAAGCTTATGCAAACGCGCCATATGAATATGACACGGTTTAAAGATGACTTCTATCACCGGTATCTGTATAAGAAGATGGATCTGATGCTAACCGTAACATCACAGCTGACACAACAGGTTAAGAAGTATATCCCGGCCTCAGTCAGACCCAGGGTCGAAACCCTTTACATAGGTTCTGAAAAAGTAAACATACTTGATGAAAAAGTCATTCAAGACTACAAAGATGAACTGGGTGTAAAAGATGAAATTATCATCGGTATGGTAGGACGCATAGAAGAAGCCAAAGGCCAGCACCTTTTGATCGAGGCCATTGAAAAACTAAAGGCCAAAGGCGTTTTGGCAAAAGTGTTCTTTGTGGGACATGTGATGAATGAAGGGTATATGGACAGCCTGAAGAGTCTAGTGAAAGACAAAGACCTTGAGAAGGAGATAAGCTTTCTTGGATTTACCAAGGAGCCATTGCGTTTTATGCAGGCGTGTGACATGATGGTCTTGGCAACACGTTGTGAGACCTTTGGTCTTGTGCTGATCGAAGCGATGCAAGTGGGTACACCTGTGATAGCGACCAACCGATGCGGACCTTTGGAGATTATCGACGATGGCAAAACCGGTTTGCTGTTTGAAGTTGATGACAGTCACGATCTCTTCGAAAAGATCTTTGCGCTGGCCATAAGTGAAGAGAAACGCGAAGAAATCAGGAAAAATGCACAACAAAGTGCGCAAGAGCGGTTTTCAAGTGAACAGCAGTTCAAGAAGCTAAGTGAGCTGATCAAGCAACTCTAAGCTGTTTAAACACCTTGATCTAACTGTTGTTTAGCAGTTTGCGTATACTGTACTCCTTTTCGGAGTGCTTCCACTCATCGATAACGCCCTCTTTACCTTTAAAATATTTAAGAGTCACTACACTTTTTAGCTCAGGGAAACTTTTGGCACTGAAACAAATTTTGTTTTTAAAAGGCAATGCGTCAAATCTTTCTATGAGGCTTTGATCACATCGTTCACTATCACTGAACTTGAAGATCAGATGATCGTAATCGATTCGTTTCAGACGTGCATTCCATTTGTTAAGCGCATCTTCTTCTTCCTTATAATGTAAAAAATGGATTTCTATATTATCCCCAATTACACCAATGGGAAAGGACTCCTTATCATAACCGCGACTTTTCATCTCATCCAAGTGTTTGGACTGTTCCGGTTTGATAAAGCTGAGGTCTTTTAAAATCTCAGGAGAAAAGTTTTCAAGTAGCCTGATATAGTCGGAGGCATAGATAAGTGCGTTGATAAAAGGAGATTGATACGGCAGATCGAATTTTTTATAGATGAATGTTCCCCAGCAGTTATTGGAGACAATGGTAAAACTTTTTTGCCTTAATCCCAGGCGGCTTGCTCTTCCTTTTATCTTTTTCTCTAACCGACGTACAATCTCTATTCTCATTTCAACTCTCTTTTTGTAGTACTCTATCTTAAACGACTTAAAATCCAAGGCATTTGGGTAGGCATAAATATAAAATTTTTCCTTAGCGTTTCCAGGTGATAGCTTGTTTGATGACTCTGGCCGGATTTCCTGCAATGACTGATTTTTCTACGTCGAACTTTTTTGTGATCAATGAGTTCGCACCGACAATACAGCCATCTCCTATATAAGCTCCTTTAAGCAGAACACATCGTGCAGCGATCCATACATCATTGCCGATATAGATAGGCTTGTCGGGATTTAGAATGTTTTTGTCATTGTCATAGATAGGGTGCTCATCGGTATCCATTAACAGAGTCTCCCATGCAATAGAAGAGTTGTCTCCGATTGTTATTTTATGATTACAGATAATCGTACCGTTGCCGGATAAAAGAAACCCTTCTCCTAAGCGTAGCTGTCCATGTACCATGATACGTGAGGCAAGGCCTATCTTAGTCTTTCCTTCAAAGTGTATATGACCTTTGATGTAGAGGATGGTACGCTGATAATCATAGTCTATAAGCTCAACATTTCCAAACCCTATACGCACTATTCCGGTCTTGACTTTTGCAAGACTCACACTTCCGCTCAGGGAGGAAAGTATGGTTTTTCTTGAAACAATAATTGGCAATCTTATAGCTTCTTTGAAGGGCAAAAGTCTAAAATTGACATAGATGCTTTTAGGTATACCGCCAAGATATCGAAAGGCCATTTTAATTTTTCCATAGTTCATATGTTATACCCTTGTTCTGTTTGGTTGATACCGTATTATATAGCAATAGAGTATTATTGTTGTTCGACTTTGTTCTTTGCTGCTGCCAAGGAGATACTGCTGATAAAGACAAAGAGGATGATTGGAAACTGTAAAATCCACATCGGCTCTGCAATGCAGCTGACCATAAATACAGTGAGTATAAGTATGCTCAGTTCTTTGAGTTCTTTGTC
>JBFESZ010000150.1:0-2830 GCA_041548245.1 Sulfurimonadaceae bacterium | reverse complement strand
CAGACGGTCCGGTTTGATGTATGCACCTTTAAAGAGTGTCAATATAAAGATGATCGTCGGATTTATCATAAAGATAAGGGTGAGCATCTTGGTGACTTCATCGGCTGTTGACGGTGTGATCAACCAAAATGCAAAACCGATGACACTCCAGATAAACCATTATATCCGGTTTGGTTTTACGGTTCCTCTGAAAATACTGATGGTGTATGGCAGTATGGAGACAGCGAGAATAAACTGCGCCAAAAGTCCTAGATAATAGGGTCCTGTCATGGCTTTACAGGACTATGTTTTTGATTTTTAAAAACACGTCATCTAAGCCATCGGCCACTTTGGCTGCCATAGCAACAGAGTCGGAAATAGTGTTAAGGTCTTCGATGATCTGTTGAGTCACTTCTTTTATATTATCAAGCTGTGCATGCAGTGAATGTATGTCTTTGGTCTGCTCTTCAAGGGCTTCAACATCAAAGCTCTCCAGCAGCTCGCCTAACTCTTCATGTTTGAACATCATTGGCGAATGTTCCCGTCCAAGCTGTGTGTTGTCTAAATAGTCTTTTATCTTAAAATAGGTGTTCTCCAGTGAATCATAGAGTGAGTTGTCTATAGCCATCGATCTTTCCTGAATTTTTTTACGTATTATATAGGAGGATTGTCAAAGTATTCATAGTAAAAGAATCTAATTACTTCTTAAAAGGTATGCTTTTTATGGCTTAGTAATAAGCGATCTAACTAATGATTACCCGGGCTTATGGTCTTAGACACTGTCCATTTTTCTTGCAATGTAGTCAGCAGTCGGCGCATCTACCGAGTTGACATGCAGAACGATCCACTCCGGTGTCTTGCGTACAAAATTGGTGATCTTAGTGACATCTTCATACCGTTTCCAGTATTTTACGGCATGCTGAAGGTCTTCTAGAAACATATCATGTGCTGTTTTATGCATATCGTATTTCGGGAAGTCATATTCTTGCATCAAACGCTCTTCATTGGCAAAGTGTTCATGCACATGTTTGATATATTCATCTATTTTTTGTTCGAGTTCATCCAGTGTCACTTTACCTTGGTCGTAATAAAAAGCAAGGTCATCAATCTCATTTAAGATCTTTATCTCATCTTCATGTGTCTGTTGCATCTGCTCAACACTCATGTATTCAACCTGTTCGATGTAAACTAATGCCAAGAGAACTCCTTTTTATGTATTATAGTAAGAAAGTAGACACAAAGTGTTGACGAATATCAATAAAAACAAAAATATCTGTGCGTAAATAACTAATAGCAGATAAAGAGTATTACAGTATAGTCACACTTATAAAAACAATCATCCTTTCAGATCAGGGGTAAAAAAATTGGTATACGATAACATAGTCTTGATAGGCTTTATGGGGTCTGGTAAAACGAGTGTAGGCAAATCTCTTGCAAGGCAGCTTTATAAAGATTTTGTGGATGTTGACACAGTGATCGAGAAAGAGCAAAACAGTACCATCAATGAGATCTTTGAAAGTATGGGCGAAGAGCATTTCCGCTCTCTTGAGCAAAAGTGTATCAATGACATTGCAAAGAAGAAGGGCCAGGTGATCGCTACGGGCGGCGGACTACCCATATACAGTACCATACCGGAAAAGTCTCTTGTCGTTTATATCGACGCTGACTTTGATGTCATACTCAGACGTCTGTCGACAAAGGAACGTGATAAACGGCCTTTGCTTCAGGATACATCCAGGGCGAAGGCTCTGTTTGATGCGCGCATAAGCAGATATGAGGAACTTGCAGATTTCCGTGTTGATGCAAACCAGAGCATACAGACGTTTATACATGTTATATTCGATTTTCTATTAGATCAGAGGATCTTATGATAGAAGAGGCCTTGCGACGTATCAATGTGACGAAAGAAGAAAAACTCCATTATGTGGATCTTCGGGGCCTGGACTTGGAGGTTGTTCCTCCTGAGCTCTTAAGCGTTCCATGGATAGGTGCCTTGTCTCTGTCGGATAACAAGATATCGGATATTTCCCTTCTATCTGAGATGAAAGAACTGCATAAGCTGGCACTGACGAACAACCGCATCAAAGATGTCTCCACGCTTAAAAGTATGCATAGACTTCGTTTTATTTTTTTGGGAGACAACCTTGTCGAAGATATCAGCGTGCTCAAGGCTCAGGCGAGACTTAAAAAACTCGTGCTTAATAACAATCGCATCTCACGGCTTCCTGATCTCAGCCCGTTTCCACTCTTGGCTTATCTGGATGTGAGCGGTAACCCTATAGAACTTCCTGCTCAAGAAGCGATCAAAGGGATGTGCCCCTTGCTTAGGATATTTAAATATTAAGAGCTTGTCAGACCATAACGAAATTTTCAGCTGTAAAAAGGGAGAGGTCGTATTTATTAGATCAGCATAGATCCTGCGGTCTAGTCAGCCAAGTCATATTCAAATAAGAGGGCAATGCCATTTGAATCCGTTTTTTCTGTTAAAAAGTCATTTTTTTGAAGTACACGGATAGAAGCGATATTGTCGGGGTCAACTGAAGCTGTGACGGTAGAGACATCATTGTCTTTGCACCAATGGATAAAGCTTTCAACAAGTTCCGTGGCGATCCCTTTTCCCCATTTTACTTTAGAGACGACGTACCCTATACGAAAGAAGTCACCTTCATTTCTGTCCCCATATCTGAAAAAATTTATGAACCCTATGGGTTTCTTCGTCTCGTTCTCTACGGCAAGGAGTGTTTTGGATTCTGAGTCGCGTTCTTCAATCCAGGCCTTGGCCCTTCGTCGATCATAATTGCCTCGCCACATGAAGGGAAAAGTATTGGTGACTTCGCGTGTTAGCATGTCT
>JBFESZ010000149.1:0-2849 GCA_041548245.1 Sulfurimonadaceae bacterium | reverse complement strand
GCTATCAGTGAAGAAGGAAGATATGAGTCCGATAAGCTTACTATAACTATCTATCTGGGCGATGCAAGGGAGTTTGTACGGCAAACAGAGGTTAAGTTCGACATCGTCTATCAAGACGCTTTCAGTCCCAAGAGTAACCCTGCTTTGTGGACAAATGAATACTTTAGAGATATCGCATCTGTGATGAAAGAGGATGCTATTCTGACGACCTATTCGATTGCCTTACCGACACGCATCGCCTTGTATGAAAACGGACTGAACGTATATTTACACAAAGGGGAGGGATTTAGAACATCGACTCTGGCATCCAAATCACTGCTGAGTCAATATGAGAGAGTGGATGTCGAGCATAAGATGGCATGTAATCCTGATGTTAAAGCATTGCATGATTGTAATAGTTAAGTTTTTGGTATTAGTGAAAAGTTAGTATAATAGATGAAATAAAGGTTGACAGATGTTAAGAATGATTACTCTTTTGATAGCCTCTGTTATGATAACGGTAGCGGAAGAAAATCTTTTTAAACCTTTGCCGAAAAGAGTACAGGTAGAGCCTAAAAAAGCAGAATTGGGCCGGTTGCTGTTTCATGATCCGATACTTTCTAAAGACAAGAGTGTCTCGTGTGCTACCTGTCATCCTTTGATTAATTATGGCATGGACGGTCTTCAAAAATCTTTTGGTGTGAATGGATCGATCGGAAAACGAAACGCACCGACAGTGTGGAATGCTCTGTATAATTTTTCCCAGTTTTGGGATGGACGGGCGAAAGATCTGAAGGCGCAGGCTCTTGAACCTATCACCAACCCTTTTGAGATGAATGAGTCCTTGGAAGGGGTGGTGGAAAAACTCACTAAAGATCAAAACTACAAAAGACATTTTGAGCGTATTTATGACGACGGAGTCTCAGCAGCCAATATTGCCGATGCTATAGCGGCGTTTGGAAAGACCTTGATCACGCCGGACTCAAAGTTTGACTTATATCTTCAAGGGGATGAGGCAGCCTTGACATCTCAGGAGAAAGAGGGACTTAGACTGTTTAAGTCAAAGGGCTGTGTCGCATGTCACAATGGTATAAATATCGGAGGGACACTCTATCAGAAGATCGGTGTCTTTGGAGATATCCCAAGCGGTTCAGATGATATGGGACGTTACAATATCACGAAAAAGGATTTTGATAAGCAGTATTTTAAGGTACCGAGTCTGCGCAACATAGAAAAAACAGCACCCTATTTTCATGACGGCAGTGTGGCGACACTTAAAGAAGCAGTAGAGACGATGGCGGATCTGCAGTTAGGACGTGAGATAGAAGAAGAAGAGATTGAAAAGATCCTTTTGTTCTTAAAAACACTGACGGGTCAAGTCCATGAATAAAGCTCAAAAAAAAGGGTGTAAAAAGACAAGAACCAATAAATTTCTTATCCTTCTTCTGTTTCTTTTTGCCATCGGAGTTTTTTACATCATCAGTAGCAGGGAGACAATAAATAGAGAGTATGAGCTTTTACATGAGCTGAAGTCCCTAAAGATACTTAATCAAAAGATCGACGGACTTTTCAATAGAAATATCGATTATCAAAGTTTTGACGGGATTACCGAAGATACCCGGGAATTTAATACGGTTCTTTTCATGCTTAAAGAACATCCTTTCTTTGATACACACAGAGGGGATAAGAGTTTTCATGAGCTTTATAACAAACTGAACCGTGACTTTGAACTTTCCCAAGAGTACATCGAACGTTATAAGTCATGGAACAGTTTGACCATCAATTCGACCCGTATCCTTTTTGATATGCATGGATATATCAAAAGGATGATAAGAAAGAAAGGCTCAAGCGAGAAAGAGCATTTTATTGAAGATATCTTGGATGAGATCATCTTTATGGTCGCCCTTATCAATTATGACCGTCTTTATGATCGTGAAACCCTTATGAACAAGATTGAGGTATTAAAACGTGAGTTTCAGACCGACAAGAACTTGCTTAAATCCATAAGTACTATGCAAAAGCATATTAATGTTTTATTGGAAGGGCAGGTACTGATGCAGGTATTAAAGCAGGAAAACAGTACCTTGTTGATCGGTGATACAATCGAGAAGATCTATAGGCTTTTGCTTGAGGACTTCAGGTCTAAAGATCAGGACCATCTGTTTAATTTTTATGGGATGAATGCAGCAGTGTTGTTTTTGCTGACACTTCTATTTTTTATCAGTAGCAAAGAGTCTCAGTTACATGAAAAAGTCTGCCTGCTGAATAATGATCTTGAAGAGAACATCCTTGAACTGGAAAATGTCAATCGTAAGATGAAAAAGTTGATCAGAAAGTTTGACAGGCACGTGATTGCGTCTGAGACTGATGCAAAAGGTATCATCATTTATGCCAGCAAAGCTTTTTGCGAAGTCTCGGGGTACACGAAAGAAGAACTTTTGGGTAAGCCTCATAATATTGTACGCCATCCGGATGTCTCAAAAGAAGTCTATAAAGAGATGTGGGAGACGATCAAGTCAGGCATAGAATGGTCGGGAGAGATCAAAAACCTGCGAAAAGACGGAAGTGAGTATTGGGTAGAGGTCTTTGTAACGCCAGAGTTTGATAAGCATGGTCACATTAGGGGATACAGTGCGATACGCCATATCATTACGGAAAAGAAAGAGCTGGAAGAACTGAGCCATTCGCTTGAAGAACAAGTTTACGAACGTACACGCGATCTTGAAGTGATGATGGAAAAAGTACAAAAACTTTCGATAACGGATGAATTGACAGGTCTTTATAACCGACGTTACTATACGCAGATCATTGATAATGAGATCAGGCGTGCAGAGCGAAACAAGGTGTGCTTTGGATACTTTATCCTTGAT
>JBFESZ010000148.1:0-2927 GCA_041548245.1 Sulfurimonadaceae bacterium | reverse complement strand
TCTGTTCACATATATCGCTTCTATAACGAATTCAACTTTTTTCATCTTTTTCATCGTTTACCCCCAAAGTGAATTGATAATGAAATAGTATAGCGGTATTCCCAATGAGATATTAAACGGGAAGGTCACGGCCAGACTCAAGGGCAAATAGATACCCGGATTAGCCTGAGGCACAGAGAGCCTCATGGCTGCCGGAACGGCGATGTATGATGCACTTGCACTTAAAAGTGCCAGTAAGAACGCATCTCCCTTGCCGATCTCGAAAACATATCCGAAACCTGTCGCGACCAAGGCATTGACCATCGGCATGATCAGTGCAAAGGCGATGAGAAATAAACCGACTTTTTTAAGTTCATGGATCTTTCTTGCTGCAACAAGCCCCATATCAAGGAGGAAAAATGCCAGGAAGCCTTTAAAGAGTGTTCCAAAAAGCGGTTCCATAGAGTGCCATCCTTTTTCCCCTGTCAAGATCCCGATGATCAGTGCACCTACCAATAAAAAGACCGAAGGGTTTAAAAATGCCTCTCTTAAGATCTCTTTCCAATCTGTCTTTTCTGATGTCCCATTATTGCTGTCTTTGACAAAGAGTGCCGCGAAGACCAGGCCGATGACTATAGCAGGAGACTCCATCAGTGCCATAGAAGCGACCATGAAACCGCCATACTCTACACCGATCGTCTGAAGGTAGGTGATCCCGGTAATGAAGGTAACTGCACTGATCGACCCAAATGTCGCTGCGACGGCGATGGCATTGTAGACATCTATTTTTGTACGCAGGACAAAGAAACTGTAAATTGGCACCACCATAGACATCAATACTGCTATCATCAGAGCTTTAAAGATATACATATCCAGTCCGCTTTTAGACAATTCATACCCACCATGCAGACCAATCGCTATAAGAAGATAAAGCGAAAAGAGTTTCGGTAGAGGTTGTGGAATTGATAACTCCGATTTAAAAAAAACCGCTAGCATCCCTAGAAAAAAGAACAGAACAGGAGGGTTCAACATGTTCTGTAAAATTAAATCTATGTTCATTTTTAAAGCTCCTTAAATTACTTGCAATGAATTTCCCTCCAATAATGGAGGGAAAAATGAACTACTCGCCTTGTCCTAGAGAGTAAGCACGATCACCATTTTCAAATGCATAAAGGTTTTCAGTTTTAATCACTTCAATACCTGCTGCATCAATTTTATTCATCATATCAGTGATATCACGGTTAGTAATTAAATCACCTTGGGTTTTGTTATAGAAACGACATCTCCAGTGATCTGTCAAGAATGTCTCCGGATGACCATTTGGATATACTTTTTGACCACGGTTAGAGATCATTTTTAGACCAAGGTTTGTACCTTCTGTTAATGCAACAAGTTTGTCACCGATTGTGTTGGCATCACAGTCATCACGAGTAAAGATGTCACAACCGATCAGGTTCATTTTCTCATCTCTGACATTTGAAAGAACCGGTTTTTTGATTTTAACGGCTTCGTCATATCTGACAGGAGTTAAAGTAGATGGTTCTTGACCGAGTCTTTCAATTACCGCATCAGCGAACTCTGCAGTACCAACTTCAGTATACGCTTTACCTTCAGCTTTAAGTTTACGAGCTAAATCGTAAGTCACGATACCATCTTCAATAGTTTTTAACCATGCGTTGTGTACTTTTTCAGCTACTTTTGGTTGACCTACTTGAACCATCATCATAACACCTGAAAGCAATAGACCCGATGGATTAGCCTTGTTTTGACCTGCGTGGCGTGGTGCAGAACCATGAATGGCTTCATACATTGCATAGTCAGTACCAACATTAGCACCCGGAGCAATACCTACCGAACCAGTCATTAGTCCAAGAATATCAGTAGCCACATCACCGTAAAGGTTTGGCATAAGAACCATATCGAACTCTTCTGGAGCATCTACAAGTTTCGCCATACCGATGTCGATAATCCACTCATCAGCCTGAATCTCTGGGTAGTTTTTCGCAGTCTCATAGAATACTTTTACAAAAAGACCGTCAGTGATCTTCATGATGTTATCTTTGATCATACAAGTGATTCTTTTTCTACCGTTAGCTTTAGCATATTCAAAAGCATATTGACAGATTTTCTCACAGCCAGGTCTTGTAATGATTTTTAGACACTGCGTTACCTCTGGAGTTTGTTGGTGCTCAATACCTGCATAAAGATCCTCTTCATTCTCACGGATCGTAACTACGTTCATTCCAGGATATCTTGATGGGATGAACGGATCATAAGCGATCGCTGGACGTACATTTGCATACAGACCTAAAGTTTTACGCATTGTTACGTTAAGAGATTTATATCCACCACCTTGTGGCGTAGTAATCGGAGCTTTATAGACAATTTTATTTTTCTTTATTGAGTCCCAAGCTTCTTGAGCGATACCTGAGCTGTTGCCAGAAAGATATACTTGCTCACCAACTTCAATGTGTTCCCACTCTACATCAGCACCTGCTGCATCAAGTACTCTGATACTTGCATCCATAATCTCAGGACCGATTCCGTCCCCTCTTGCAACTGTAATCGTTTGCTTTGCCATTTTAATTCCTTTTTTATTAAGTTTTTCGCATAATTCGCTGTTTAGAACCCATATAAGTATGGATTCCACCTATTTCTAGGTTTATTTTCATATTTCATATGAAGAGAATGTAATCATTTGGTCTATGTAATTCTCATTTGGAATCCATGCCTATATGAGTTCAACCTACTGTCTAGATTTATTCATCATATTCCGTATGACAAGAATGTAATCATTTGGTCTATGTAATTCTCAATAGAATACAATGTCTTCATACTAGACCTGTAGGTGTTAATAGCTATTGCTACACCACGATACCCATTGCTGAATAATTGTAGATTCACAACACAATTATCTTGAAACGATTTCCCTTCTAGGAAAAACGTTC
>JBFESZ010000147.1:0-2929 GCA_041548245.1 Sulfurimonadaceae bacterium | reverse complement strand
GTCTTGGCAACAAAATAAATACACATAATGTGATAACCAAGAGTATCAAAGCGACTCCAGCAGCATCACTTGTTCTATAAGACCCCATAAGTTGATAAAGATACCATGGCAGGGTTAAAAAATCATCGGATCCAAACAGTGCAATAATACCTAAATCCCCTAGTGAAAAACAAAAAGAGAGTGCAAAAACATAGCCGATAGATGACTTCAAGTATGGATATTCACAATAGATCCACCTTTGCAATGGAGTCAAGTTTAATGAAAAGACAAGCTTGTCATACCTCTGTCCGGTCTTTTGCATCACAGGTGCCAAAATGGCCAAGGCGAAAGGCAATGACATCAGTACATTTGCCGTGAGAAGTGCTACGGTCGACCATATAACCATAGGAGCTTCATACGTTTGGGACAAAAGAAAAAATCCCAATCCCATGATCAATGACGGAATCGCAAGATAGAGGTTCCCCGCAAAGGAAACGATCATATTGAGGAATTTTGAGAGAGTGGTATCCGCTAAACGGTGTTTGAGTGTAAAATTTCTTTTTGTATCACTTAGAAAGAGTGCAAAGAGTACGGTCACTATACTTGACACTGTTGCAAGCCCCATACTGGTCAAAAATGATTTGATAAAAAGAGGTTCTTTGAGTATCTTTGTAAATTCTGCACCCAATCCATCAACGATGATCGCAAGTAGAGGTAAAGTAAAAAACAGGGAAAAAAGATAGATCATGGCTACCTGAAATCGTTTGACATGTTTGGACTCGGACCAGGGTATATGAAGCATGTCTGTTCTCACATTACCGACGTTGGTTCTGAAGTTCGATGAAAAGAGTACCAGCAAGGTAGTCACTGAAAGTTGTACCAATGCAAGTTTTAGGGCCATGGCAATATCAAATTCAAGTTTCACTGCCTCATAGATCGCCACTTCCAAAGTATTATATGAAGGCGAACCTCCCAGTACAAGGACAATAGCGAATGAAGTGAAACATAAGAGAAATATAGTGGATGCGATGCTTAAAAGTGTCGTTTTTAAAGCCGGCCACTCTACATAGATGAAACGTTGAAATGTTGTAAAGTTCAAACTTTTTGCAAGTTTGTACTTCTCTTTGGGAATAGACTCAAAAACATGCAGCAAAGAGCGTGACGCAAAAGAAGCATTCAGATAGACATGTGCTACCAGGATACCCGTTAAGCCATACAGGTAAGAACCAAAAGAGTGATCAAAAAGGTAGAGGCTCAGTTGGTTGATCCATCCATTACGCCCAAGTACAGATATAAGTCCAAAGACGACGATCAGTGTCGGTAAGACCAAAGAGGATGAGAAGAGTGCCACCAGCAAAGAACGCCCTTTAAAGTTTGACTGATGTGCCAGGCTCCAGGCCAAAGCCAAACCTACCGCTAGAGATAATAGTGTAGATAAAAAAGCCTGGTAAAGTGTAAACTTCAGAAGAGAAAAGACCCTGCTCTCAAGCTGTGTTAGAGAGGCATCCTCTTGTGAGAGAAAAAGTATGAAAAACAATAAAAAAGCAAAACCCAGCAACAAGAGAGATACAAACCCTCCCGGAAGCAGTGAATATTTCAATCGTTTTACATCTTCCAACATTTTTAGCGTTCCAGTGCTCTCAGCCATTCGTTAATGATCGCTTTTCTATGCACTTCAACTGTTTTACCATCCAGTAAGATCATTTTGGATGGCTGCGTCAGTGTCTCAAAAACTTTAGGTAATCCCTCTTTTGTTTTAACAACAGGATAGGCCCAATTTGCTGTAGGGATGATCTCAGCAAATGTTTCACTATGTAAAAAATGTAAGAATTTTTTTGCCAAATCTTTGTGTTTGGAAGAGTTGAGCATCGCTGCAACTTCTATCTGTCCGTAATGCCCCTCATTGAAACGTGCACTTTTAAAGTTCATCCTCCTCTCTTCTATGATATGATAGGCAGGTGAAGTTGTATAAGACAACACCATATCTGCTTCTCCTTTTAAAAATAGGCCATACGACTCAGACCACCCTTTCGTGATGGTCAATATATGAGGTGCAAGTCTTTTCCAATACTCTCCTGCTTTCTCTTTATAGATTTCTTTAACCCATAAAAGCAAACTAAGCCCAGGCGTTGATGAACGGGGATCCTGAATAACGATCTTAAAATCTTCGGGCATAGCAGCAAGTGCTTCAAAAGAAGTAGGTGGATTTTTCACCTTATCTGCATCATAGACAAAAGCGACATAACTGTAATCATAGGGTACAAAATTCTCATCTGTATAGGGAACAGGCAAATCTAGATTCGAAGTATCAAGCCCATGTTTTTCGAACAGACCTGTTTTATTGGCAGCTTGTGCAATGTTGGTATCCAGACCAAGTACAATATCTGCCTTGGTGTTTTTGCCTTCAAGCTGTATCTTTCGTAACGCACCTATGGAACTGGACATGCCTACAAACTTTACATTGCAATTATGTTCTTTTTCAAAAGCTTCTTTTATCTTAGGTCCTGGCCCCCAGGAAACAGCGAATGCATCATAGGTATAGATCGTAAGTGTGGGTTTTTCATTACCAAGTGTAATAAGAGTAAGAAGTAGAAGTGTGTATAGTATTTTAATCATGAAAGATTATACCCCATATATCCCCTGTCTATTATTACCCACAAACTTTATGACAAAAATAGAATCTGGAATCTCTGTAAAAACTGAGTACATCTCTTTTTCCAGAAGTGCCATGATCACCTTATAGTCACCATGCACCTGCGTGCTGAGTTCATTACGAACAACCTCAACACTCTGCTCTTTTTCAAGCTCGGCGATAAATGCCAATATAGGCGCTTCAAATTCTTTTTGAAGCGGGTACATACTGATGTCTACAGAGATTTCCATCTATTAGTCCTTATTAAAAATCGTATGATACTGTCAATCC
The DNA here is from genome assembly GCA_041548245.1 of Sulfurimonadaceae bacterium. Taxonomy (GTDB): domain Bacteria; phylum Campylobacterota; class Campylobacteria; order Campylobacterales; family Sulfurimonadaceae. Next base: position 27 of record JBFESZ010000147.1, on the reverse strand, counting down.
AATAGTTCTAGGATTACCTTTTTGAGT
>JBFESZ010000146.1:0-3032 GCA_041548245.1 Sulfurimonadaceae bacterium | reverse complement strand
GCGAACGAAGACGTCACACGTGTTGGACACGTTAATCCGGAAGTCATGCTTGACATCGTCGGCGCAACTGACAAAGATGTACGTGCTAAGTTTATTGCATCTTTCAAAGAGCTTGATGCGCTTGTAGATACTGAGATCGGCGGTAAAAAAGAGGTTGTTACATTTGACAAACTTCCTGCAAAGACATTGATGGAGTTTGAAGTCGAATTCGATCGTCCGGACGATCTTTCTGAGTTCGTTGACAGCTTCCAAGAAGAGTTTGAAGCGGCATTTGAAGATAAAAAATATATCATCGCCGGATACAAGAACTACAAAGAAGCATTTACTGATCTAGAGATGCCATTTCCTAAATATGACAAATATTGGGTCTACTCACTATGTCACTTCTACTTCTCATACGGTGTGTTCAACCATGGAAGTGCACAAGCAGGTGCATTCGCTCCTTGTTCAATGTACATGTACATCGAAAAAGATTCAAATGTATTGAAGATCGGTATGCCATACTTGGAAAACTGGATCGCAGCAGCAGGAATCAAAGACAAGAAGCAGATCGATTCAATCCGTACGCTTGATAAAGAGATCATCAGTATCATGGAAGGTCTAGGAGCTACATTAAAATGAGAAAAATACTAGGTACTTTCGCATTAATCTTCGCTGTTTCATTCAGCGGATGTAGTTCACAGGCTTTAAGTGCAGGTGAATCATCTGCTCCTAAAGTAGTGCACGCCTACCTAAATGGTGCGCTGATGACAGCTGAAGAAGTAAGTTCTAAACTTACAGCAGCCGGTTTTGAGGTTATAGGAACATACGAAGTCAACAAGAAGAACAAGCTTCAGACTGTTGTTTACACTAACGAAGCTCTTAAAGCTATGGCAAACAAACCAGGACGTGGTTTTGCAGGTCTTGGACGTGTTCTTGTCGATGGCAAGAACAGCAAGATATCTATCTCTAATCCAGTTTACTTCGGTAAGGCATTTATGCAAGACGAAGCGGATTATGCTGAAATGAAAAAGATCAAAGATACACTGACTGCTGCATTTCCAGGTCTTACTGAGGCTACAGACAAATGGGAGTATGCAGAACTTTCTGACTACCATTTCATGGTCTCAATGCCATACTACCAGGATAGTATCGTTGTAGGTGAAGGTGAGACTGAAGCACTTTTACAAAAGGCACAGACGTACAAGAAAGGAAGCCAGCACCTTTTTACAATCAAGATCGCTGAGGGTAAATACCTTGTCGGTTATGAGCTTGGAAAGCGTACTGCAAAGTTCCCTGAAAAGATCGGTGTAGAGAATGCTGGTCTTCTTCCGTATACGATTTTGATCGAAAACAATGAAGCACGTATACTCGCTCCTAAGTTTTATCTTGCCGTATCTTACCCGCAGTTGACTATGGGTCAATTTATGAAGATTGCTACGGTTCCCGGCGCAATTGAAAAAGACCTTTCAAAGCCTTTTAAATAGCTTTTTCTGACTGCTTCGGCAGTCAGCTTTCTACATACAACTCTCTTTTAAACTCTTTTATAAACAGTTAAAATCATTCATGCTATAGTAATTGATTCTAGTAATATATTTGGAGCTATTATGTCCACTACATATAAAGACCCGGTTTCGGATGAATGGTATTACCCTGACAATGCTTATATACTAAGTGAGACAGATGCAAAAGGTGTAATCCTGTATGCAAACAAACTTTTTTGTGAGATCGCCGGATACAGTGAAGCTGAGTTATTGGGGCAGGCACATAATATCGTCAGACATCCTGACATGCCTAGAATCGCCTTTAAAGGCCTTTGGGATGATATCCAATCCAAAGGGTTCTGGACAGGCTTTGTTAAGAACAGACGCAAGGATATGGGCTCATATTGGGTCAATGCGACAGTAATGCGCAAGATACAGCCTGATGGATCGGCTCATTATCTGTCTGTACGTGTCAAACCGAGTCGTAGCGAGGTGGCTTACTATAGCAAGCTGTATGCGGAGTTGAAAGAAAAAGAGTGATATATGTTTTTAATAGTTCTGAAGACGAATTACTGGATATTACAGGGTCATTAATCACCCTGCAATGATTGGTAGCTTCTATCTTTCCAGCGGATTTCCATTAGGGACTGAAACACCGCCCAAACCTTCTATTATAGCCGTTATCTCAGTATCCAGTTTGTCGATAATATCTAGTTTCTTCGGGTCTGTCATACCAAGTGCGCCACTCCATGCTCTTAGTGTAGGCATACCGATCACTATCTTGTTCTCGCCTTCTCTAACGTATACATACATTGAACAAGGAGCGAAGGTGCCTGCCATAGGCACTCCCTCTTTCCCGTCAAATACATTGTAGGAGAACTCGATGTGACACAAATCAAAAGCCCAGTAAGATACATAATCCGGCATAACATCACCGTCTGTATTCAAACTCTCTTTTACATTATAAAATCCGGCAATGATGTAACCCTTGAATTCAAAAGTCGATTCAAATTTTTCCTGAAAATCTTCAAGAAACTCGTCTATATCATCCGGTTCTTCAAACGGTATCTCAAAGTTCATCATCGTGTCTTCTGCTCGGCCTGAAACAGGTACATATGAGACTTCTCCTCCCAATTTCTCGACTATAGCAGCATCAAGCGGTTTAAACATGGCAGTGAACTTAGACCTGACCTCTTCGTTTGTTATCTCTAAGATATCCAGCATAGCCTCAGGTGTCAAGTGTGCGACTTTTGTCTTCATCTCAGCCTGTGTTCTGTAGGTCAGAAGATTAAAAGGGGTAAATCCTCCTAGACGAGGATCGATGTTTAGCAATGGTCTGACATCTTTGTCGTTTACAAGTGATGAGAATGCTATGTTGTCCAGATCAGTCGAACCAAAGTTCTGTTCATAAACAGCTTGTACATTATGATGCGGGTCATTGACAAAGAATCCGATCTTACTGAGGTCATTTTTGACAAAGGGGAAAAACTTCTCATCTATATTTTCATCATAGGTATAGACGATAGCCAGGTTTTTGTTATCTGAAGGGGTAAACTTGACATCACCTTC
>JBFESZ010000145.1:0-3270 GCA_041548245.1 Sulfurimonadaceae bacterium | reverse complement strand
CTACTCATATCTTCACTCCATGCACAACTTCTATTGTCACCTTTTGATGCCTTGAAGATGAACTTTAATGATGCTATTGCCGTCGAGAAAAAGAGTATTCTTCTTTCCAAAGAACAAGCAGAGTCGGTTCAAACGCTTTCAAAGGTAAAACTCAGTACTAAGATATATAAGACCTTCAGAGTCACACAAGATGAAAAGTTTATGGGCTACGGAATTCTTGTCGTACAAAAAGTACGAACCAAGAACAGTGCTATCTTATCGATTATCACACCCGATGGCAGGCTTAAAGGTATTGAGATCATTGCCTTCAATGAACCTCCTGAATATATTCCTTCCAAAGTCTGGATAGATCGCTTTGATGATGCCACACTTGATGATGAACTCAAGCTTGGAAAAAAAATACCTAACATCTCGGGGGCGACCTTTTCAGCCCGTTCAGCGACAGATGCATCACGTATAGCATTGGCCATTTACAAAGTCGTTATTAAAGAGTAATAATGAAGTTTCTTGTCTCAAAAGATATCCATTCCAATCCAAACTTTACCCTGCTAATTGGGTTTTACGGCCTGATGATGTTCTTTTACTTCATAGGAGACCTGCTTTACCTGTCTCATTTTTTTGGTTCATCACCTTCTGAAGTACTTTTTACATTGAAGGGAAATCCGGACGAGTTCATAGAACCACTTAGTCTCTTAAGTCTACTCGAGCATATTCATATTGCGCTTTTTCTCTCGATTTTAGCTCTCTTTACGACGATGGCCATTGTCCTGCGTATCAAACTGAGACATACACATAAGAAAGGTGTCATCCTCATTGCTATGCTCTCGCTTCTGATCTCTTTTTTATCACTTGTAGGGACGTATTTCTTCCATGATGCCTTTGTCTATGGATTTGTATTTATGACACTTTTGTGGCATCTTACAGGACTTTATGCCTTGAGTATCATCCTGATACAGCTCTGGTTTTTAAGATAATGATCTCTCCAAAACTCTTTTCCCTGCTTATGTCTACTGTGCTGGTGCTTATAAGCCTGCAACTGTTAAGCGGTATATGGCTTTTTGTCGAGAAGTTCGGTCTGATACCTTCACAGGTCACCCTTTACTTTGCCGGAGATGAAAAAAACTTTATTATGCCAAAGAGTTTTGAAGGCCTACTGGAGACGGCTATCCCGCATCTGCTTGCCATTTCGACAACGATCTTTGTCTATGCACATTTCCTACTCTTTACCGATGTCATCTCACAAAACAAGAAGTACCTGCTTATCACGGGTTTGTTTATCACCGCAATTATAGATATCCTTGCACCATTTGGAATCATCTACGGGTATACAATCTTCGCATGGATAAAAATAGTGGCATTTTGGAGTTTTGAGTTCTTGATTGGAGGGCTTATCTTTATCCTGTTTAAGTCACTTTTTTACGAAGATGCGAAGATTTAGGATTTAGACCTTTCTACTGTATTCCTGCGTCGGTTTGAAGCTGACACCCTCAAAGTTCCTCTGAGACAATGCCTCTTTCAAAACTTCATTGATGATGATAAGACCCGGTATATTATGCAACCTAAACAGGTTGAGTCCTGCTGTTCTGCTGCCATCAATCGCAAATTTCGTAATCACGATATTGCCCATTTTATTTTCCTCAAACTTACTCTTTTCAAGATCGATACAAGCGATAATATCGGTCACGATAGCCAGCCAATACTCAGCCAAAACCTCTTGTGTCTGCGCATCAATGAGAAGCACCGGAAAATAGTCTATATTGCCTACACCGCACTCTTGAAGTGCTGACATCATCTTAGCAGAGAACAAAGGCACGCCCGGATTGATGATATCAGTGTAGACGACCTCTTCATCAATCTCCGCTTCTATCCTGATTGGTAGTTCATCGAACTTCGGCTTCTTGCCCATGATCGATTCTATAAGATCTATCTCGTCAGGAAGATCCAAAAATGGTGCCTCACTGTTAGGCGAGATTTCATCAAAAATATAATATTGCACCGACGTCCTTTTTTATTATTACGGCCATTTAAGCACAGCCACAACCGGTGCCACAACTGTCATTATTTTCCTTGGCTGTCGCTTCAAGGCTCCAGTCATCCGTAGAACCGCAACCGACATCGCAACTCACCCCTGTACTGCATCCCGAAACAAATGTCACATTAGGTGCGACTCTAATCACAAATGTGTCCCCTTCACCGGGTTCTGCATAAAAAGTATGTTTTCGACAGAACTCTTCGTTCATAAGCTCGGCCAAAATGTTTGAATATTGATAGGCCTCTTGCTGCGTTGAGAAGGTGTTGTTATTCGTGTACTCACTCTTTTTGAAACATGCACACTCTTTTTCCATCTTTACTGTAAACATATAAAGTGTTTCCTTATTATAAATAAATTGTGAAAGTATAGTTACTTTAGACGAAAACAACGTGGGTTAAAAAAAGCAGTTGCCATTTATAAAGTTTTTTTTACTTTCTTTGCTCTGTAGTATCGCAACAAAGTAAAGGGAAAAATCAACAACACCTTTAATTACATCAGGGAAGATATATTAAAGGCTTCATACTTTTCAAAGCCTTCGTCTTCTGTAAGTCAAGCCCTTTTGTCAGTCTCTTGAAGGTTTCGTTCATCACCATTTTATTATCGTTGGTGACCACCAGATAGCCTACGGCATTCAATGTATTTAAAAAGGCATATGCCTTTCGCTTTGGCATGACCGAAGCAGCTGTCGCATAGGCATCAAGGTCGCTGTTGCTATAGCGGTCTGAGATCAGGCTGATGGAAGCAAAACTCTTTTGCGGCGCTTTTGTCTTGGGATTGATGAGATGGTTATATTGTGAATTTTTCACATACCTTCTGTAATTTCCACTTGTCGAGATCGCCGTGTTCTCCTGAGCCATACTGAAACGAACAAGAATGCCATCTGAGAAAGGATCCTGTATACTCATCTGACATTGATGAAGACAAAAAATATCACCACTTAAAGCAATGACCCCCTGTCTTACCCCCTGCTCTTGTAAAAACTCAACCGCTTTGTCCACTCCAAAGCCCTTTCCCATCCCGCCAAGATCAACTTTAACGCCTTCATCGGTCCATGCTCTCTTTCTGGTAAAATGCAGGCCCCTAAAGTCCACCTTCGCATTTAAAAGCTCGCTGTGTGTAGGAATACGTTCATTTTCTCCAAAATGAAAAAGCCCCTTGGTAATCGAACCAATAGTGATATCAAAATACCCCTGCGTCTTTTTGTAATACATCTTTGAGAGATTCAATGCTTCAAAGGT
>JBFESZ010000144.1:0-3450 GCA_041548245.1 Sulfurimonadaceae bacterium | reverse complement strand
TCGGACCACGAATCTCAGCACCTGTGCGCTTTACAGCTTCTACAATTGAAGCAACTGATCTGTCAAGAACACGGTGATCGTAAGCACGAAGCTTTAATCTAATTTTTTCCATAATTTTCCTTTAAAGAACTCGTTAATTCCGCAGGTCTGCATCGCAAATAAGCAGAACTAACCCAAATTGGAACGGAAATTATAGCTGTTTAGTTTTGCAAGGTCAAGGGTTTTAGGGGGATTGGAGTGGATTTGTATGAAATTTACTTCCTTTTTAAAAGGAAAGATTAGATCCGTAAATTGAAATTTTTGCTTCTTTTCTAAATTCTCTAGTAAACTTATTGCAAAATTCAGCTCGGAAATATTTTTGTTCCTTTTTAAAAGGAAATGCTATACTGTCATAGTGCCAACAAAAACCGAAAAGAGACAAAATGTTAGAAGCCTTATATAATCTTGCCAGCAAAAAATCCAACCTTATTAATCGCAAATACCAGATTACACATCCCTTTACGATCATAAAAGGTGCTGCGAAGACAGGCAAAACATCCATTATCAAACAATACCTTTCTACCCTTCCGACTGCTTCGTATCTGTATATCGACTTGAATGATCTGCGTATAGATGTTTCGGTCGTCAAACGGGAACTTCATGACTTTTGCAAAGAGAACACTATACATACCCTTGTTATTGAAGCCTATGATACGAGCATTGCGCTTCCTAATCTCGCACAGATCATACTCTCTACGGAAGAGACTGTTGAAATAGAAGGGTTTGAAACTGTAACTATATATAATCTTGATTTTGAAGAATTTCTTGCTTTTGACAGCAGATACGACTCATTGGAGAATGCTTTCACCCACTTTTTACAGACAGGTTCTTATCCTGAGCTCTATTTTGCCCATCAGGACAACAGACAAAAACAGATGCAAAACATCTTACGCCTTTCACTCAGCCCTCTGGAACTTCAGATCATGATACATTCTGCCAAACTTGTCGGACAAAAAGTCTCTGCATTTCAGATGTTTGAACGCCTTAAACAGCAGCAGAAGCTCTCTAAAGATATGTTTTACAAGACTTTCTACGGCCTAATGGATAAAGGATACCTCTACTGGGTAGAAAAATTTGAGCATTCACGTGCTACAAAAAAGCTTTATACGTTGGACTTTAACATCAAAAATGCACTCACACTGCAAAAAGACTTTTCAAGACTCTTTGAGACACTTGTCTTTTTGGAGATGCTTAAGCGTGGCTGTGAGATATACTATGCGGACGGGATAGACTTTTATATTCCCAAAGAAAACCGGATTGTTTTGACGATGCCCTTTTCCAATGAAGACGTTCTTTTTAAGAAGATCGAGAGCATCGAGGCCTTTATCATCGAAAATGGCGTCTTGTTTGTCGAAGTCGTAACCATGAGTGCGGAGACAAAGCTTGGACTGCCTTATGCTGTAATCGAGATGATGCCATTTGTTCAATGGGCTATAGTAGAAGGGGAATAGGGATGCTTCGAAAGGATTATAAATTGAAATATATTGTAATAGTATTGGTATCGATCCTTTTTTTTGGATGTCAGAGTAAAAAAGTCTTTCTCCCGCCGATAACAGAAGGCAGCTGGTACCGACCTCCTCTTAATGCCTCATGGCAATGGCAACTCAGGGGAAAGGTCAATACGGACTATGATGTCGACATCTATGATATTGATCTTTTTGATGCCGATAGAAATCTGATCAAGCGCCTTCACGCGCAAGGCAAAAAAGTCATCTGTTATTTCAGTGCAGGAAGCTATGAGAACTGGAGAGAAGACAAAAACGCCTTTCAATCAAGTCTGCTGGGAAACAAGCTTGATGGTTGGGAAAACGAATACTGGCTTGATATTCGATCGGAAAAGCTTATTCCTATCATACAAAACCGCTTGGCCCTTGCTGTTAGCAAAGGATGCGACGGGGTAGAACCGGATAATATTGACGGCTACGACAATAACACCGGTTTTGACCTGGATGAATCAGACCAACTCTATTATAATCAGCTATTGGCCAATGAAGCCCATAAACACGGTCTGGCTGTCGCTCTCAAAAATAACATCGAACAGACTGCCCTGCTTGAGCCCTATTTTGACTTTGCTATTAATGAACAGTGTCATCAGTATGATGAATGCGGTGCCTTGCAAGCCTTTGTCAACAATAAAAAACCTGTTTTTAATGTAGAGTACCATAAGGATTATATTAATAATGCAAAAAGGAAACGAGAGGAGTTATGTAAAGTTTCCCGCAAGGCCAAGATTCACACATTGATACTGCCCCTTGAGCTTGATGACAGTTTTAGAATCACCTGTGACTAAAAGACTTCTTTATGAATTTTCTAAAGAAACTTGTTAGCTCGCTCTACTAAAGAATCTTCGTATACTCGTTTTCTAAAGAAACTCGCAAGCTCGTTTTGCTACTATTGCATTAAAAAAAAGAGACATTATGACCTTAAGCGTTTTCACCAATACTCAGATTATCTCACTCCAAGACGGGGCAGCCGATATGTTTATGAACTATATCCTAAGACCTGATGAGTCCCGTCAGGTCCAGGCTGTCCAGACCTATGATGAGACGATGATGACACGTGCGATCAACCTTCCTTTAACGAACGGTATCGATGAAGTCAACAAGAAGATGATCCTTGCCGGTTTAGCCGATCTTCAGGTTGGTGACAGATTTTTATGTAACGGGGCGAAGATCACCGACCTTGAATCTGCTGAAGCGAAATACTATCTGCGCCTCGTAGGGAACCTTAACAACGGTCAAAACCTGACGCCTGAACAAGCTCAGGTCAAAGCGAGACTGGACGACAAAGAGTTTACCATCATGTCCAAAGTCGCCGAAGAGGAATAAAGAGCAGATACTCGTATCTATACAAATGAGTATCTAAAGATCGGCCTTTCCACCTGACACTATCTCATCTCTCCTCTTATACTATAACAACATGTTCACATACACCCGGTTCTACTTCTTATCTGCTAACACTTCGCTAATGCAAATACGTAATACTACCATCACTCAAATATCAAGGAGTTAGTATGAAAAAAGGTATTGCAGTTATCACTTTATTGATCACATTCGCCTCCAGTGCGTTTGCCCTACAGACAGCTAGTCATGAAAGTAATGGCCTAAAGATCGTTGAATGGTCTCCGCAGTTACTTTCTGAACATTAATTCTCTGGTGTGTAGACGTATAAGATTCAAACAAAAAAAAGGAAATTACCTATGAAAAAGACAATCGCAGTAATTACATTACTAATCGCATTCAGTTCAAGCGCATTCGCTCATCACATGGCACAGTCAGATACAGCAGGTGTAAATATCCCGGAATCTTCTCCACATCTATTGATGGTCTTTTAAGACCATCATAAATATATAGTAAAAACCTAAACTAGAAAACAAGGAAATTAAACATGAAAAAAATTATCGCAACAATC
>JBFESZ010000143.1:0-3524 GCA_041548245.1 Sulfurimonadaceae bacterium | reverse complement strand
TGCCCATCCTGAACTTGGAGAGAGAGTCGCTAAAAAACTTTCTGAATTAACGGGACACGATTTTGTAACGGCACCTAACAAGTTTCATGCATTGACTTCACATGATGCTCTTGTATTTACACATGGTGCCTTGAAAGCTTTAGCAGCTGACATGATGAAGATCGCGAATGACGTACGTTGGTTGGCTTCAGGACCGCGTTGTGGTCTGGGCGAGATCGAGATTCCAGCGAACGAGCCGGGTTCTTCAATCATGCCAGGTAAAGTTAATCCTACACAATCTGAAGCCGTGACGATGGTCACATGTCAAGTGTTCGGAAATGACGTAGCGATTGCTATGGGTGCTTCTCAAGGTAACTTTGAGTTGAATGTTTTCAAACCTGTTATTGCTTATAACTTCTTACAATCATGTAGAATCCTAGCTGACTCTATTGTCTCTTTCAATGACAATGCTGCAGTAGGAATTATGCCGGTTGAAGATAAAATTGATCACTACCTGCATGACTCATTGATGTTGGTAACGGCATTGAACCCTCATATTGGTTATGACAATGCGGCGAAAATCGCTAAAACTGCACATGCGAACAAATCAACGCTGAAAGAGACAGCGATAGAGCTTGGATTACTTACAGCAGAAGAGTTCGACAAGTATGTAGTACCAGAGGATATGACTTCACCGAAGGCATAATCATCTACTTAAAAATGCCGCTATTTATCAAAAATGATAGCGGCCTGGAAGGCTAACAGACACTTTGTCAGGCTTACCTTCTTAATTTCACCCCAAAATGTTGTAATAGATTAGTTTTTTTTATCATATATGTATCAAAAATCTCATTTTATTATGACAGATTAATGTCCAGAATGCTAAAATTCCGCCAAAGGTCTGAGATACCTTCGTAAGTGCGAAATTCTAATATAGATAATTCTGGTCTATATCAATGAAACAGAGTATTAGTTTAACAAGGAGAAACGTATGAACGTTCATGAATATCAAGCAAAACAGATTTTCAAAAAATATGGTGTACCTACACCAAAAGGTATAATGGCTGAAAGCGTTGAAGACGCGGTAAAAGCTGCAGAAGAACTAGGCGGTCCAATCTGGGTTGTTAAAGCTCAGATCCATGCGGGTGGTCGTGGTCTTGGCGGCGGTGTTAAGCTTGCCAAGTCTTTGGATGAAGTGAGAACACTTTCTGATGAGATCCTAGGTATGACCCTAGTGACGCATCAAACAGGTCCAGAAGGTAAACTAGTTCAGAAACTATATATTGAAGACGGTGCTGATATTAAGGATGAGTTCTATCTCTCTGTTGTACTTGATAGAAAACGTGAAATGCCGATTATCATGGCTTCGACTGAAGGTGGTATGGAGATTGAAACAGTCGCTGAAGAGTCTCCTGAAAAGATCGTTGTTGTTCCAGTAGACCCTGCGATCGGATTCCAAGGTTTCCATGGTCGTGATTTAGCATTTGGTCTTGGTATTACAGACAAAGACGAACAAAAAAACATCATCTCTTTTGCACAGAAACTTTTCAAACTGTATATGGAAAATGATGCAGAGATGATCGAGATCAACCCACTTGTACGTACAGGTTCTGGTGAGTTCCTGGCACTTGATGGGAAAATGGGATTTGACAATTCAGCGCTTGGACGTCAACCAGAGATTGCAGCAATGCGTGACTTGACTGAAGAAGATGCGGACGAAGTAGAAGCAGCTAAATACGGTCTTTCATATGTTTCTCTTGACGGCGAAATCGGTTGTATGGTAAATGGTGCTGGTCTTGCAATGGGTACTATGGATACGATCAATCACATGGGTGGTACACCTGCAAACTTCCTTGACGTTGGTGGTTCTGCAAACGCTGAGACAGTTGCAAAAGGTTTTGAGATTATTCTGAAAAACCCAAATGTCAAAGCAATCTTCGTTAACATCTTTGGTGGTATCGTACGTTGTGACCGTATTGCTAACGGTATTATCGAAGCGACTAAACTTACAGATGTAAACGTACCTGTTATTGTGCGTCTTGACGGTACAAATGCTCCAGAAGCAGCAGAAATTCTTAAAAATGCAAATATAGCTAACTTGATTGTTGGTGCTGACCTAGGTGATGGTGCAGCAAAAGCAGTAGCAGCAGCGAAAGGAAACTAATTAGATGTCAATTTTAGTAAACAAAGATACAAAAGTAATCGTTCAAGGTTTCACTGGTAAAGAGGGATCTTTCCATGCTGAGCAGTGTATAGCATACGGAACACAAATCGTTGGTGGTGTTACTCCAAACAAAGGTGGTCAAGAACACCTTGGTAAACCGGTTTTCAACACGGTTAAAGAAGCAGTAAAAGCAACAGGTGCTACAGTTTCTATGATCTTCGTTCCACCTGCATTCGTTGGTGATGCAGTAATGGAAGCAGCTGAGGCTGGAATCGAACTGGCAGTAATCATTACTGAAGGTGCTCCGGTTAAAGATATGCAAGCTGCAAAAGCGCACGCTACTAAGCATGGTATGAGAACACTTGGACCAAACTGTCCAGGTATCATCACTGCTGAAGAGTGTAAGATCGGTATTATGCCGGGCATGATCTTCAAAAAAGGAAAAGTTGGTCTGATCTCTAAATCTGGTACATTGACGTACGAAGGGACTAACCAAGTTGTTCAAGAAGGGTATGGTATCTCTACGGCTGTAGGTATCGGTGGTGACCCGATTATCGGTCTTTCTTACCTTCAACTTCTTCCAATGTTTGAAGCAGATCCAGAGACGGAATGTATTGTTATGATCGGCGAGATCGGTGGTGACCTTGAGATCCAAGCAGCTGCTTATATCAAAGAACATATCACTAAGCCGGTTGTTGCTTTTATCGCTGGTCAAACTGCGCCTAAAGGTAAAACAATGGGTCACGCTGGTGCGATCGTTTCTGGTTCTGCAGGTACTGCTGCTGAGAAGATGGCAGCACTTGAAGCAGCTGGTGTAACCGTTGTTGTATCTCCGGCTGAGATCGGTAAAGCTGTAACAAAAGCTCTAGGGAAATAATGTTACAAACATTACAACTGCAAGACGTAAGCTGCGGAAGCTGTGCTGTTACGATTAGGACAGCACTGGCCAATGCAGGGTTTAAAGAAGTTAAAGTAAATATCATTCATAAGCCACATAGCGTGACTGCTGATATTATTGATGACGAACACCTGGAGCTTATGAAATATGTGTTAAGATCACATGATTATCCTTTGTTGACAGATGAACTTCCTGATCGTCCTGACCCGTCAACGTTTAACTTCTCCTAATATGATTATAGACAAAGGCGTAGGTGTCTTTGTCCCTCTTCGCTTTCTTTTCTGACAATTACTCTGTTTTATTTCTAAACATTAATATACAAGCTATAATTCTACATGGTATAGCAACGGCTGCTTGCATCTGCAAGAGGAAAGTCCGGGCTGCAGTGAGACAGGGTTCCATCTAACGGATGGCCATGGTAACGTGAGGGAAAGTGCAACAGAAAATGAACCGCCTGCTTTTCAGTAGGTAAGGGTGAAAAGG
>JBFESZ010000142.1:0-3560 GCA_041548245.1 Sulfurimonadaceae bacterium | reverse complement strand
CATCCAAGTCTTTCTTAGGCAAAGCGTCTACTCTGACAATTTGAATCGTCAAATTGTCTGTACTGCCTTTGTCATAAGCTTTCTTTACCATAGCCTTGGCCGCAGCAGGAAAATCATTTGCATTCTGCTGCAAGGTGTAGATCATAAAGTCAGCATTTACAAACTCGTAAACACCGTCGGTCATAAACAAAAAGATATCACCCTCTTCGACCTGCAGTGTCTCATAATCGGCTCTTACCTCTGTGTCCATTCCCAAAGCACGCGCGAGATAACTTTTTTCATTGGAGACCCACAGCCGATGGTCTTCAGTCAACTGTTCAATCCGGTTCTCTTTTAACCTGTATATACGGGTGTCACCGGCATGAAAGATATGCGCCGTACTCGATCGGATGACCATTGCGCTGAAGGTACAGACGTATCCCCGGTTTTTGTCATAATGATACTGGCTTTGCCTGCTTTGAGAGTTCAACCAAGAGTTCGTTGCCGCCAGAACACGCTCTGCCGATTTCTTTACTGACCAGGATTCAGGAGTGGAAAAATAATCACTTAAGAAGGTAGTCACAGAGACCTTGCTGGCGATTTGGCTGACTTCGCTGCTGCTGATGCCATCTGCCAGTGCTATAGCAATGCCTTTATGTGTCAGTTGCGGTTCTTTCGGGATGCGGATATCGTGAAAGTCTTGATTGACCTCTTTACGGCCTTTGTCTGAATATTCACCAATGGTTATTTGTAATTGATTACTCATAGTATTAAGTTGATTACCTTGAGAGAGGGATTGTCTCAGCTCCTAAAAAGCCGAGACAGAAAAATTTGTCTATGGGTATATTACCATGATTTGTAAGGCAAGAACTTACCGTTCATGGTTATGACAACACGATCACCGGCAGGGTTCTCTTCCTTGTCGATATCCATGGAAAAGTCGATCGCACTCATGATACCGTCACCGAACTTTTCACCGATGATCTCTTTCATGCTCACACCGTAGACACCGATGGCTTCATAAAAACGGTAAATAAGGGGATCCGTAGGAATGACCTTGTCCCACTCTTTCATCGGATACTCCTGCAGAGCTTCCGCGATCTGCTCATTTAAACCAAGTACTTCACAGAGTTTTTTTGCAGGTTCTTCTTTCAGACTGTTCATACCCAAACAGGCAGAGGTGATAAACACCGATCCCAGAGAGACCTTTTCGGCGATCTCTTCCCAGCTTAAACCGCTGCTTTTCTTTGCAGCCAATATCTCTTCAGTCATCTCTATTTTTTTCATAACTTTTATCCTTTAGTAATATGGCACCTCTAAAAAGCCTGTGACACCGTTAGCTTTTCAGGGTTTTTTTGAAGCGCCTGCGCATAAAACTTTACAGACGAAATGTCTGTAAAGGTACTCTTTTAAGATCTAGTCTAACTTTCTTTTTGCCCCCGTTCTTATGTGTGTTGTATACAGTGTCAGACCTGTAAACGCCAAACCACCTGCCAGGTTACCTAGGACAACCGGTAATTCATTCCAGATGATATAGTCAGCAATCGTAAAGTTACCACCCATGATCATAGAGAATGGAAAAAGAAACATGTTGACAATAGAGTGTTCAAAGCCCATAAAGAAGAACAGCATTACCGGCATCCACATTGCTAGAAACTTACCACTGACTGAAGTAGAGACCATAGCACCGACAACACCCATAGAGACCATCCAGTTACATAACATACCGCGGATAAATACTGTAAACCAACCCGCAACACCATGTGCCTGGTAACCAAGCGTACGTGCTTCACCAATACTACCGATCTTCTCTCCAACCGGACCCGGATCGACTGAATAGCCATAGGTCAAAATAAAAGAGATCATAAACGCTACCGTTAATGCACCACCCAAGTTACCGATAAAGACAAGACCCCAGTTACGAAGAACCTGGTTAAACGTCACACCTGGCCGTTTGTCTATCAACGCCAATGGTACTAAAACAAAAACACCTGTCAGGAGATCGAACCCCATAAGGTATAACATGATAAACCCGACTGGGAACAATATCGCACCGGTTAAAGGTGATCCCGTCTTCATGGCTACAGTAATCGCAAATGCAGCAGCCAGTGCCAGAATCGCTCCAGCCATGAAAGCACGGATCAATGTATCCCGTGTAGACATATAGACTTTTGACTCTCCAGAGTCGACCATTTTTGTTACAAACTCAGTAGGGGCTAAATAAGACATTCAACATTCCTTTTTTTAATTAATTCTTTTGACACACACACTCCTTTAAAATAAAAGTGTTGTAATGATAAAACAATACTGGGCCTTTAATACTCAGTTTTTGTATAAAATTTAATCAAAAAGAGGATGTTTGATAAAGAAATGGGTTGTCGTCAACTCATTGGGCGAAAAAGTACAGGATTTTTTAAATTTCTGATTGTTTGATTTGAGCAGTCTTTAGGCAGCCATATTCCATAAAATACAGGCTGCTAATCACTTAAAAGATGGTTATTTCTTTATAACCTCAAAAATGTCTTTTCTTCTATCTGTTAAGTTTGTAACACTTCCAAAATTATTTAGTTCTGTGAGCAGATCAATATCAACATCTGCTATTAAAACCATTTCACTATTGGCAATGGCTTCCGCTTTAATCCCATT
Source organism: Sulfurimonadaceae bacterium (assembly GCA_041548245.1). Classification (GTDB taxonomy): domain Bacteria; phylum Campylobacterota; class Campylobacteria; order Campylobacterales; family Sulfurimonadaceae. The sequence continues at coordinate 935 of JBFESZ010000142.1, read as the reverse complement.
GGTGGGAAATGCAAAATCACAAGGAGTGAATACGGCTGATTGTGCAAACTGTATGTCCATATTATGAACATTGGGCAAATTACCCACACTTCCTGCCAAAGCGACATAGCATTCATTTTCAATTGCTCTTGCTTGTGAACAATGTCTGACTCTTGAATACCCGTTTTGTGTATCCGTTAAAAATGGGACGAACAAGATATCCATTCCTTCCTCAGCAAGAAGACGGCTAAGTTCAGGAAACTCAGAATCATAACAGATCAGTATCCCAATCTTCCCGCAGTCTGTATCAAATGTCTTTAATCCACTTCCACCCTGCATCCCCCAGACTTTAGCTTCGTCAGGTGTCACATGTATTTTTTCATATCGTTCAGTCGTCCCATCTCTTCGACATAAATAACCAACATTAAAAAGCTTGCCGTCTTTCATCTCAGGCATACTTCCTGTGATAATGTTTATATTGTAAGATATAGAGAGTTCAGAGAATCTTTTCACTATATTTTCTGTATGCTTTGCCAATTCCCGTATAGCATCTGGCTCTGACATATGGTTGTTTGAAGCCATCAAAGGAGCATTAAAAAACTCCGGAAACAGAGCGAAATCGCATCGATATCCCGAAACAGTATCAACAAAGTATTCTGCTTGCTGCATCAATTCATGTAGATTTGCATAAGGTCTCATCTGCCATTGGATTAAGCCCAAACGAACAATCTTTTTCTTTGTTGTAGCTTTTTTGTTTGGCCTTTCATAATAAATATTATCCCATTCAAGTAAAACAGCGAACTCACCAGACTCTTTATCTCCTTCCAGGTATCCTTTCAAGATCTTGGATGGGTGAAAATCATTGGACATCTGAAAGTTAAGAACAGGATCATGGATCTCTTTTCTTTTTACTTTTTCAATATACTCTTTAGGTGATATCTCTTTTGCATATTTGT
>JBFESZ010000141.1:0-3568 GCA_041548245.1 Sulfurimonadaceae bacterium | reverse complement strand
TTCAGTCTGTTCAGTCTGTTCAGTCTGTTCAAGAAGCGCCATCTCACGTTCTTTCTTGCGATCAATGATATTTTCAGTCTTGAAAATGATGTTTTGGTAGACGTCTTTAAGCGTCATGTTTGGGAAAAACTGCATCTTGACAGGCTCTTTAACGGCATCCCCTTGTACATAGACGTAGGGGTTCTCTTTGAGCGTGTAACGGTTAAAGATGTATATTTCATCATTGTCTTGAAGGCTGATATTTTCACTGTGATTAAGAACAGCTGTCAGATTAAAAGAGATAAGTTCATAGTCAAAAGTGTCGGTATAGCGCTTTATCATTCCATAATGCATGGCCGTATTGTCAAGAAAGAGACCGCGTGGACCGTTTTCGTGAAGTTCCTGCTGCAAGAGGGTATTGAGTGTTCCCTGTTGAGAAAAGGTTCGTTTTCCTGGTGATACGACATTGCCCAAAAGGGTGACTGAGATAGCTTCACGGTCAGTGATCGGTCTTACAAAGACCTTGTCCCCTTTTTCAAGAACAAATCTTTTTGCTTCGTCAATATTCAGAGATAGGATCTTAATGTGTGAATTCGCATCGAAACGTTTGACTTTGATGCCAAACTGTTTTGCTTCTGCTGTAATGCTTCCGGCATAATCGAGCAGTTGTTGAAAGGATTCACCCTGTTTAAGTTCATAGATACCCGGGGTACGTACTGCGCCGGTCAAGGTAATATCGTTCTGTATCGTTGGTACAATGATGACATCACCATAACGTAAAAAATGGTTGCCTTCGGTTTTGCCGCGGCAAATAAGATCATAAAGGTCGAAGGTTGAAATGATTTTGCCCTTGCGCTTTAGTTTGATAGCACGCATTGAACCTGTTGGCAAGATACCTTCAGCCATCTTTAGCGCATCTAGGATCGTTGAAAAAGATTGCAGATTGTACACTCCCGGTGCTGCAACATGACCCGTAATGGTCACTTGAAGGGTCGAAAAGGTGTCAATATCGACATAAGCTGATGTGTTGGAGTATGCACTTTCTAGAATATTAGTCAGTTTTTCTTTTGAGGTATTAAATGGCATACCGGCAATTTTGACGGGTCCGATCTGAGGCAGTAGGATGTCACCGTTGTGATTGACATTGAGAGAAAGCTCTTTATCGGTTTGTCCGTACAGAGAAATGTTTAAGGTGTCACCAACGTTGATAAGGTAGTTATCAGGTACCGGAAGGGCAGCAGGGTTAAGTTGATTGTGGTTGTTTAAAAAGGTGTCACCAAAACGTACAAGTGACTGGCTCTCTTTTTGAGTCTGAGCCTTGAGAATCTCATCGAGTTGATCGGTATTTGTTTTATAGGTAAAAGGCGAAAGGTCTTTGATCGTATCTTTTTTGGTGATAATTTCGTCTTCATCCAAACTCAAATTGTCTTGATCGGTCGAAAAAGGCTTTTTCTGAGATGGAGATACTGTCGTGATGTTGTTTTCGACAGTTTGACCTTTTACAGGTTGTTTTGTATTGGAGTTTAAGCCCATTTCACGGCGTAGACGCTGTTGCATACCAGGGTCGTTTTTGACCTGATTGATCAGATCGGGATTTGCCGCTAAAAGTGCAGCTGCATCTAGTGCAAAAAGACTGAGTGGAAACAGCCAAGCGATGAGATGTTTGATCATCTAGTTACCTTTGTTACGATAAGTTTATAGTGAAAGTATTGTAATGGTTTAAGATTAAACTCCTATGAAAACATAATATGATTATGGATTAAACGATGTAAATTACTGGTTTTAACTATTTGTATAAAAACAATTGTTATGTATTCTTTTGATTGAAGTTTTATTGTTGTTAAGTGTGAATATATACTTTTTAGTCTACAATCTAAAAAATTAAAATCAAGGTCTGTATTTTTAGATAAATATGATGCTTTGGTTGTGCGATTGTAAGATGATAGGTATAAAGGGATTTTTTTAAGTGAGTAAAGTTTTAGTTACAGGTGGAGCCGGCTATATCGGTTCGCACACTTTAGTCGAACTTTCTGAAGCAGGGCATGAGTATATTGTCTATGATAACTTTTGTAACGCGTCGGTAGAGAGCCTTCACAGAGTCGAGCAGATCAGTGGTAAGGCAATTATTTTTGAAAAGGGTGATATCCGCGATAAAATGGCACTTGAAAAGGTTTTTGCCAAGTATGATATCGATGCCGTGATCCACTTCGCAGGACTTAAAGCCGTCGGTGAGTCGGTTCAGCAGCCTCTTGAATATTATGATAATAATGTCAGCGGGACACTTCGGCTCCTAGAAGTCATGCAGGCAAATGGCTGTAAGAAGATCGTGTTCAGCTCTTCAGCGACAGTGTATGGTGACCCTCATACGACTCCCATAAAAGAGGAGTTTCCAACCGGTAATGTAACAAACCCTTATGGACGTAGCAAATATTTCATCGAAGAGATGCTTAAAGATCTTTATATCAGTGACAATACCTTTAAAGTTGCCATTCTTCGTTATTTTAATCCAGTAGGGGCTCACAAAAGCGGTCTTATCGGTGAAGACCCTAACGGTGTTCCAAATAATCTTATGCCTTTTATTTCGCAGGTGGCTGTTGGTAAGAGGGAATATCTTAGTGTTTTTGGTAATGACTATGATACGCATGATGGCACAGGTGTCAGAGATTATATTCATGTGGTTGATCTAGCCAATGCCCATGTGAAGGTTCTGGATTTTCTTAACTCTGAAAAGGTGGCCGTCGATCAAATGCCATTAATCCTAAATATTGGAACCGGTAATGGTTATTCGGTACTTGATATGGTCAAGGCGTTTGAGAAGGCTTCTGGCAAAACAGTGCCTTACCAGATTGTAGAACGTAGGGCTGGTGATATTGCACTATGTTTTGCAGATACGACAATGGCGAAAGAGCTGATTGGCTGGGAAGCTGAACATACATTGGCACAGATGTGCGAAGATACATGGCGTTGGCAGAGTAATAATCCTCATGGTTATTTAATAAAAGGAGGCGAGTAATGAAAGGCATAATTTTAGCCGGGGGTTCAGGAACAAGATTGTATCCGATAACAAGAGGAGTAAGCAAACAATTAACTCCGATATATGATAAACCAATGATCTATTATCCTCTTTCTGTTCTTATGTTGGCTGGTATTAAAGAAGTCCTTATCATCACAACGCCAGAAGACCAGTTTAATTTTAAAAACCTTTTAGGTGATGGCAGTGATATCGGTATGAGATTTGAGTATGTGATTCAACCTTCTCCTGATGGTCTTGCCCAGGCATTTATCTTAGGCGAGGAATTCCTGGACGGGGATGACGCCTGTCTTGTACTGGGGGATAACATATTCTACGGTCATGGACTCACAGGCATGCTGGCCCAGTCTGTCAAGAATGCAAAAGAGGATGACAAAGCGACGGTGTTTGGCTACTATGTTAACGATCCTGAACGTTATGGTGTAGCAGCCTTTGATGATGATGGCAATGTTGTCTCTATAGAGGAAAAACCGAAAGACCCTAAAAGTAACTATGCCGTCGTTGGACTTTATTTTTATCCTAATGATGTCGTCAAAAAAGCCAAAGAGGTCAAACCAT
>JBFESZ010000140.1:0-3587 GCA_041548245.1 Sulfurimonadaceae bacterium | reverse complement strand
TGAGCTTTATCAAAACTTGTATTTGTTGTGCCGTCTACTTGTAAATCAGCGGCATGCAATGGCATCACTACTAAGGTATATGACATCAAGATGGATATCGTTTGTTTAAAGGTTTTCATCTGCTTGACTCCCTACAATCAATTTATTTTGCGCTTAAAATTTAAATGACAGGTTATACCGAAAGAGGTTCCTGTCACCATTATCGATAACATTACTCAAAGCACGGCTCCAGGTAAATTCACTATTGACTGCTTGTGCCTGTGTCTTGATCCCAATGGCTGATCCTGTTAATGAGCCGCAGTTCAAAACGTTTTTATCGCATTCGACATCGCCATAGTCCAATCCTATATAGGGTGCTACGCTCTGGAGATAATCTCTATCAAGACTCACATCAAAACTCTTGATTAGGTCATTACGGATATACCATCCATTGTTCGCATAATAAGAAGCTCCGTAACCACGAACCGTATAGAAACTTCCGACCTGCAGTTTATTGTTGTCATAAAGCAAGTCAGGGGTATGTTGTATATGGAAGGTTGAATTGATCTGATAGCTTGGATCAGGCAAGTAATAATAGAGATTAGTTGTCAAGTTGTATTTCGTGAACTGCAATTTCGTATCATTAGCACTCAAAGGATGGCTGTCACTGCGAGCCCCCAACCAATCCGTACCTTGGGCAATGGAGAAAGTCGAGATAAGTTGTCCCCAAGTTTGTAAATAGGTATGGGTCAGATCGATTTGTGCTAAAGTCGTTTTATAGCTTGAGACTTCAAGAAGCTGGTCTGAAAAATAGTTCTTTGTACTTTTATATTGCAAATTAAAAGCTGCTTGAAACTTATTGGTTTGGTTTCTAAAAAGTATCTTGCTTATACGGGTATTAACGCCCTTTGTCTCACCGCTTGAGATATAAGTATCATTCAGTCCAATCACACGCTGATCATATTTGAAGTTAAACCAGGTAATATCCATGAGGTAACTGCCGACTGGAAAGGAGTAATTGACTTCTTGTCCTGAACTGCTTTGATAATCACTCTGGATGCCACTGCCATTAAGTCTAAAAGTAAGAATATCATTGATGTTTAAAGGATTGTCAATCGAAGCATCAGCCGTCAAATAAGGATCATTGTCGTAGCTGCTCTTTTCACCGATGGCTCCAAGTGTCAAATGATAAGGTCTTGTTTCTTGTGTATTGACTTGCACGATACTCGATCCAGGCTGTGTACCGGGCACAATCTCAAACTTTGCATCAACGGACGGTACTCTGTTAACCATTTCCAAAGAGGTCTCAAGGTCCCTAAGGTTTAACAGCTCATCTTTTTGCCCGATAAAGGCCGTATAAATCTTACCGTTAGGCTCTTTAGACTCAGCATCGATGATCTTTTCCACTACCCCTTTTGAAACGGAGATATCCAGTTGCTCGTCTTTAATGTCCTGCTCTTTGATATAAGGTTTGGTGGTGATAAAGCCTAGGTTGATGTAAAACTGCGAAATTGTCTGAAGAATACTCCTGATAGTATTAGCATCAACACATTTATGCAGATAAGGTTTCAACATCTCGTCTTGTGTTTGTCGATCAAGGATTTCATTCTCATCTACGTCTATGCGAGTCAGTTTGATGCAGGGAGTTTCTACAGGTTGAGAGACTTGTTCTAACTCTGCTTGTTCAGGAGCAATTGCAGTGTTCCTTTCTACCTTATTACTTGTAACCATTGTGCCCAAGGCGACTTTTGAAATATATAGGTTTTTGTCTTTTAACTTACACCAGTCATACCTATCACAATATTCTAATTCGACAACTGTTCCCAGGCTATAATGGTCAACAATATATTTACTGGCTGGACTTGCTTTTTTTCTGACCTTTGCTGTTTCAATTTTAACAACACCAAGCATTTGACTCACTTCATTCTCTGCAAATGTATAAAGTGGGTTAACTAACAGCAGGAACGGTAAATATTGTTTTGTGATATACAGCATAATTCCCTATAACTTAAATTGTGAAATTATACATTAATATATTTTAATAAAACTTATTATGTTAAAAAAGATTATTTATTATTTGTCAAATACTCTATAGTTTCCCTGAAATCCAACTAAGACAGGGGTTCAAGAAAAATTGTTTAGAAAAGATAAAATCAGATCAAGAAAAGTGAGTATCAACGAAAGCGTCATAAGACATCTATATAATAAACTTCTGACCCATCTTCCTCAAGTGGAAATATATAATATATGTGCTTATTCACAGTGTGTAAAAACTTCTTGAGTTTTTAACACATTTAGATAAAGGGGGAAACAAAATAAAAAGAGTACGAAGACAACAAAAGGGATTAAAAAGCACGGTAAAGACTTTATTTAGCAATTTACCCTACATAACTATATACATAACTTTGTTTTTTAAGATTAATTATTAAATGTGTTTTTATTGGATCACTACCTATAATAGGTACTTTTATGATGGTGGTTCTTGGCAGACTCGAACTGCCGACATCTACCTTGTCGAGGTAGCGCTCTACCAACTGAGCTAAAGAACCATTGGTATTGAAGGCTGAAAGGATACCCAAAATTCTTTTATTCTTTCTTTAATCTATGCAAATTTATCGAAAATTCTATCTAAATGCTTTTTCAATGATGCCGTTACTGATGATATACCAGGCCATACTTACGGCGATCAGACCCAACACCGCCATGATCTTCCCTACTTCTTTGCGTGTGGCACGGCAGTTGTCTGTACACGATCTCTTTTCTGTCTCGCAGCTGTTATCCATACTTTATATGCCCGCTCTTTTTTCAAGATTATATATACATTTTCTAAACAAAGCGAAAAGCTTTTGCCAAATTAACATAAATACTATTTTCTTTTTTATATAATCCGTGAAAGATTAAAGGTTTTAGATGTTTAACAATCCGAAGATCGGAGAGTCTCTTACAGACGACACTATTATGTTTTATGAACTCTCTTTGGATATTCAAGAGCGTCTTTTAGCCTTTGCCGGCGTCTCTCATCCCAGCGACAAGTTCTGGGATGTCCTGCCTGTTGCCTACATCTATCAGAACAAAGCCCACATGAGCCAGAGCGAGATCGATGACGAAGCCCTTTTGCAGCTTGGTGTCATCTAAGCACATCTGCACACTCCTCTCATCTTGTCTGTTTTTTCATCTTCTTTAAGAATTCTTTTTTGTTTAGTGTGGTTATAATATAAATATCCTGATACAAAAGGAACGCAAATGCCTCAGACAACTGAACAGAGTTGTTACCTCCTTGATACCTCCGTTATCCTAGATGATCCGACTCATATCATACGACTTAATGACAACAATGAGAATGCCGTTCTCATCACGGACATCGTCCTGGCGGAGTTGAACAACAAGAAAGATGATATGCGCGGAGACGCCGGGTATCGTGCCCGTGAGTTCTTTCGCCTTGCAGACAACGAAGCAGGCCATCCTATAGAGTTTTCAGAACTTCCCGCATGTGTACAGTCCTTGGCAACCATCGATCAGAAGAGCTGTGAGGACAAGTACTACTGCTTAAACATGCGCTTTGCGAATGAGCTTCTGCCCGAGGAGCAGGTTGGTTCTGACATACCTCT
>JBFESZ010000139.1:0-3673 GCA_041548245.1 Sulfurimonadaceae bacterium | reverse complement strand
GGCTTTGATGATAAGTGCCAAAGACAAGAGGTACTAATCAAGGTTATTGTTGTGAATCTCCAAGATCTCATCAATATTTTCAAAAAACAGATCAACGATCTTGGGATCAAAATGTTTACCTCTTTCTTTTCTGACAAACTCTAAGATTTTATCGGTTTCCCATTTCTCTTTGTATATCCTGTGCGAACCTAAAGCATCAAAGACGTCTGCTAGTGCAACGATTCTGGCATAGATGCTTATCTCTTCACCAATGAGGCCTTTAGGGTAGCCACTTCCGTCATATTTTTCGTGGTGTCCCTCGGCGATGACGGCTGACATCTTCAAGATGTCGCGCTTGGAGGATTTGAGCATATCAAAGCCGATACTGGCATGGGTCTTCATGATACGCATCTCATCATCGGTAAGTCGGTCCGGTTTTTTGAGGATATTGTCCGGAATGGCCATCTTTCCAATATCATGCATTGGAGCCGCTATATAGATATTGTTGACTTCAAGTTCTGATAGACCATAGGCTTTGGCTAACAACCTGCTATACAGGGCTACGCGCTTGACATGTTTGCCTGTCTCGTTTGAACGTTGTTCAGCAATCTCACTGATGGTAAAGATTATCTCTCGCTGAGACTCCTCAAGCTCTTCGGTCAAAGCTGCATTTTCATAGGCAACGGTCGCTTTATCAAAAAAAAGACGAATCAGATCTTTATCCATTTCCTCAAGCTCTTCTTCCAGCTCCATATAGAGTACGAAACCACTGTAGTCAAGCTTGCTTGGGCGATGGATGACATATCGGCCATCAGAATAGAGTTCATTATCAGATGTGACAGCCTCCATGACAAGAGGACGGATATGTTTGTTTGCCTCCTCACTGAAGACCTCTTTGGTAACATTCTTAAAGCGTCCAGAGCCTGCTATTTGAACACACTTGTCCCCGATGATAGCGGCGATGAATGAAGGAATGTCTTCATTTGTCTCATAATCGGTAAGGTGCAAAAGCGCGCCGAGCTGTTCCAATACGGCTGAGAGGAATATCTCCAAAGATGAAATCTTCTCAATAGAGGAGCTTGAAGCAATGATCTTTTTAAGGCCTTGGCGGTTTCTTTCAATGGCGATCATATCCCTGTAGGTTCTGAGGCTTGTCAGTACAGAGGTATAGAGTTTCTGTGTTGTCAGTTCGCTTTTACCCTTGTAATCATTGATGTCATAATTATGGATGACTTTCTCTTCCGGGGCCTGCCCCGGTTGGCCGGTACGCAGGATGATGCGTATCATATGGTTTTGCAGCTCATTGCGAATATAGTTGACCAGATCAAGACCGGCTGAATCTGTCTCCATAACGACATCGATCAAAGCCAAGGCAATATTTGATGACTCTTGAAGTATCTTTTTCGCCTCTTGTGCGGAGTAGGCACTGATAAAGCGACACTTTTTACGTTCAAACTTAAAGTCGGACAATGCCAGTCTGCTTACTTCATGTATACCCGGTTCATCATCAACAATAAGGACATTCCAGAAACGCTCCTTTCTTGATGTTTCTTGTGAAAAGTTCTCTTTTTTAAAGGTTAGTTTTCCGTCTTTAAACATAGGCTTTGACCTTCAGGTTCATAATGAAGACCATATCTTTGCCTACATGGGAGCGGGCGAGGATAGTTCCATGGAGCTTTTGTGTCACAAGGTTGTAGATAATATGGGTGCCAAGCCCGCTTCCACCTGATGAGCGCTTGGTTGTAAAAAATGGGTCGAAAATCTTTTTAAGCCCCTCTTTGTCCATTCCTTTTCCGTCATCTTTGTAGGTTATTTCAATATTGCTGCTATTTTCATTGTAGCGAACAGTGATGGTGATATGGCCATTCTCTTTCTCTTCAAATCCATGGATGACAGAGTTCATGATTAGATTGGAAAAGATTTGATAAAAGACACCGGGAGCTGATTCTATCATCAGCGTTGGGGGGCAGATTATGTCTATCGTATGGGCATGCTGCTTAAGTGTGGGTTTCAAGTTGATGATGATACTCTCAAGGTACTCTTTTAAGAGGAATTCCCTGGTAGTCTCACTGGTCTGATCTACCGATACCTGTTTAAAGTTTTGGATCATATTTGCTGCACGTTCGAGGTTGTTCAAAATAATCTCGCTGCTTTGCACGGAAGTGTCAATAAATGATTCAAAAGCACTTTGTGTCAGTGATTCGTTCTTATACTCATCATTGAATTCCTTGATCTCTTTTTTCAGATGTGATGCTGCTGTTACACCTATTCCGATAGGTGTGTTGATCTCATGTGCAACACCTGCAACCAGACGTCCTAGAGCAGCCATCTTCTCTGTCTGGACGAGTTCGTCTTGTGTCTCCTTAAGAAACTTGGTGAGACGAAATTGATAGATGATCATCGCAATGCCGGCAAGTGCCAGTAGAAGATAAAACAGGATCCACATCCAGTACTTCTGAAGGACATCTAAGAAGCTGATGGTATGATAATAGGGCGGGATCTGAAGGACTTGAAAGCAGGTATGTACGGGTTGGTAACTCAAAGGAGTATACCAGCCTTCAACACGGCCAATAACAGCCGCTTCATGATCAGAAGGCATCTTCATCAAGGCGATTGCAACCTGTTTTGACAAGTCATCTGGTGTATGACGGAGTTTTGCCAGTGGCCATTCCGGATAGAGCCTGGTCGATATCAGGAATGGAAAATGATCATAGTGTTTTGGGTTGATGACATGGATTTTGTTGAGATCTATTTTGTTTTCCAAAGCCATGCGCTCTATGGTGTCCGTTCGAACAGTTCCGACATCGATCTCTTTGTTTAAAACGGCATGAACGACCTTGTCATGTGTACCTAAGAAGCGTACAGAAGCCAAGTCGTCATCTTTGTCCATATCTTGTTCGACTAACTCTCGCCATGCCATTTGCCATCCTCCCAAAGATTTCTCGTTGACGGCACCAAAATGCGTTCCTTTGATACTTTCCAAGGTATTGAAACGCTCTTTGTTGTCAATATGCGTAAAGATGACTCCTCCAAACTCTTTTTGAATCAATCCTGTGACATGTTTGTTGACAAGTGTCGTAATCCGCTGTGCACCGTAGTCATGTTCAAGAACAACATAAAACCCGGAATTGGCTAGCATGAAGTCGACTTTTTTATTTTTGACAGCATCGAAAATATCTTTGAAAGGAAGAGGGACAATTTCAAAAGTATAGGCAGGGATCTCCTGTGAAAGATAATCGGCTGTAGGGTTCCATCTTTTAAAAGTATGTTCTGTTCCCCGTTTTGCGAGAACGCCAATCTTGACAGTGTGCTCATTTGAACACACAAGAGATGTCATCAATAAAAATAGAACCAGATAGTGCATGCAAATCCTTATAATAAATTATTATAATAGCTTATTGTTAATTTTTTTTTAAAAGCATGTTTACAATGTTAGAGATATTAACGGTCTGATTGTCTAAAGGGATAAAAAATTATTTGCATTATCATATTCATGATATAATTTCATTGTTAGTGTTACATTTTATCTTCTAATCTTGGGGACGACTTGGCTTCGACTGGAGTAGTTTCGGGATTTGGTTGCATGTCGGACTGAGCATTCCGTTACACGGCTCAACTTGCTTAAACGCAAACAACACTAATTATCGCCCAGCTTTAGCAGTAGCTTAAGTTTTAACCCCTCGTAAGAGGCGGG
>JBFESZ010000138.1:0-3767 GCA_041548245.1 Sulfurimonadaceae bacterium | reverse complement strand
TATAAGAGATACCAAAGGGGCAGAAGGTCTTCATTCAGATTATTTTGACTTGGAAATTGCGTCTAAAACACCATTAATAAACTTTGGAGACTGTTCTGTTCCAAAAGCCTTTGTAATCTCAATCGCTTCATTAATGATGACCGCAGAGTCAAGATCACCAAACAGTATCTCATAAGCACCTAAACGAAGTGTGGCACGCTCAATAGAGCCTAAACGCTCAAAATCCCAATCGGTAAGATTAGCCACTATTTTTGCATCAATCTCTTCGAGATGCTCCATCACTCCCTTAAAAAGGTCCAAAGCGAACTCACGCTGCTTGTTACGGATTTTTTTCTCTTCCAAAATTTCATCAGAGAAATCAGCGATGCTTTGATTGCCCAGATCATATGCGTATAAAAGACTGACGACAGCCATTCTTGCGTGATGTCGTGTCGCCATTATGCTTCGATCTCTGTGTAAAGGTTTAACATTTCAATAACAGTGATCATTGCTTCAGCACCTTTGTTCCCTGCTTTTGAACCGGCTCTCTCAATAGCCTGCTCGATCGTATCAACAGTCAGTACGCCAAAAGAGACAGGTTTCCCATATTTAAGCGCCATTGATGCTACGCCTTTTGTCGACTCAGCCGAGATATAATCAAAATGAGGTGTTGCACCACGAATGACTGCACCAACACAGCACACGGCATCATATTTTCCCGAAGCCAGAACCTTTTCAAGCGCCAATGGGACTTCAAATGCGCCTGGGACCAAAATAAGCTCCAAATCATTTTCATCTCCACCATGACGCAGATAAGCATCTTTTGCCCCCTCTACCAGGCGATCTGTGATGATATGGTTGAAACGTGAATTGATGATAGCGACTTTTTTCCCAGGTACGACTTGCAGTTTACCTTCTATTATTTTCATAAGCTTTCCTCTATTGTTTTTTGTGTCGTCATATTCTTGGTCCCATCTGATGAGACGAAATTATTGTGATTATATCGAAGATACCTCTTTTATCTTCTGAAGTTTTTCAACCAGACCGGCCAGCTCATCAAGTTTTATCATATTCGGACCGTCTGAAAGCGCGATTGAAGGATCAAAATGAGTCTCGAAGAAATAACCGTCAACGCCCACTGCTGCAGCCGCTTTAGCAAGATATGGGACCATCGATGAGTCCCCACCTGTCTTACCACCTGCAGCTCCTGGCATCTGTACGCTGTGGGTCGCATCAAAGATCACCGGTGCGTAATTTCTCATTATGACCAGTGAACGCATGTCAACAACAAGGTTCCCGTAACCAAAAGTAGTACCACGCTCACACAGATAGACTTTGTGTTTCAAAGCGTTTTCATAAGTCGCTTCCTGGCAACCACGAGTATTAAGAACCTTGAGTACCGGATACTGCATATCAGAAGGAGCCAGGAACTGCCCCTTTTTTATATTGATGGCACACTCTGTTTTAGCCGCAGCAACGAGCAAGTCTGTCTGTCGACATAAAAAGGCAGGTATCTGAAGGACATCTACGACCTTTGAGACTGCCTCGACCTGAGCACTCTCATGAATATCTGTAACGATCTTGTATCCAAAAATATCTTTGACTTTTTGCAGTATTCGCATACCCTCTTCGACTCCGGGCCCTCGAAAACTTTCCAAAGAGGTCCTGTTCGCCTTGTCGAAACTTGCCTTAAAGTAAAAATCGATCTCAGGGTTTTCATGATAAGGCTTTAAAGCCTCAGCAATCTTCATTATATTTTCTTCGTTTTCAATAACACAAGGGCCTGCAAAAAGTACCATTTCAATCCTTTAAAAGTGAGTCGGCACATTCAAAAACTTGATTCACGATTGCCTTCTCTATTGTTGTGATTATAGCTTATTTTTTAACAACCAAGACACCCGCTAAAAAAATCGCCAATATTCCAAATGAAGTGCTCACATTGGGCAAGTCATCTCCCATGAACAGACCGATGATGATAGCAAAGACAATGTTTGAATAGGACACTGCCCCTACGATTCCGGCTTTGGTCACACCATAGGCTTTCGTCATATACATCTGCGCCATGGTCGCAAACAGTCCCAGGCCTAGGATATAAAACCAGTCTATACCAGCAGGCAAAACAAACTTTGCAAACATAAAATCAAGTTCGTCGACATAAAGATAAGGTTCTAAAGCCAACAACACCAAAGGCCCGACAGTACCGACACCCATAAATGAAAGTACAATTGAACGTGTGTCATAATAGTTTCTGAGCTCTCTGACCGAAGTATAGGCCAGAGCCGCACCTACTCCCGAGAAAATACCCAAAATATCTGTCTTCTCCAGTAAAAGACCTTCAGGCTGTGTAATCAGTACAATCCCGACAAAACCGATAAAAAGCGCGATCCATCCATATATACTCATCTTCTCTTTTAAGAACAGGTAAGCGAAAAATGCTGTAAAAATCGGTGAGGTCTTTGAGAAAGTCATCGCATCAGCTAAAGAGATATAGGCGATGTTATAAAAAAAAGCCAACAGTGCCAGAAAACCCATCAACCCTCTAAAAAAAAGTAAAAAAGGCCGTCCTCCCTTTTGTACAAGAGGCGTTTTCAAAACCATAAAACCTATCAGAACGACACCAAAGACATTTCTGAAAAAGACGATTTCCAAAGAACTCATGTTCTCACTCAGTTCTTTGGCAAAAGCACCCATTATCGCAAATAGAAAAGAGGCAAAGAGCATATATAAGACACCTCTGTCCATTGAAGATATTTTTTCTACCATTTATTTCCCATTTATTAATGATAGAATTCTATAAAAATTTGGATTAATTTCAAGGAAGACTTTATGTTTAATCTCATTATCTGGGGAATCGTTATCTATGTTTTGTACCGTGTCTTTAAGAGTTATCAACGGTTTCAACGTATCTACTACACCCAAGAGCAGTTTCAAAATATGCACGTCACTAAAGAGGCCATCGCATCAAGCGAGCTGGGCCTTTTTGTCGCCTTGTGCGCCAAGGTTGCCAAAGCGGATGGACGTATCGATGAGCTTGAAGCCGAACTCATCGGCAATATGTTTAACGATATTTCCAAAGTCTTTCCTCATCCGGAAAAAGTCAAAGGCTTTCTCAAAGAGATCTTTTCGGAAGAGAAGCAAAAACCGAGGAATGTCGATAGTATTGTCTCCCAACTTTATGTGCTTATCCACCGCGACAGAGGAAAACGGCAGATGATGATGAGCTTTTTGATCAATATCGCCTTTATCGATGGAAAGGTCACACATGCTGAAGAGAACCTGCTTACCAAGATTGCAGCATTCCTACACTTTAACTCTAATGAGTTTGAGTCCATGATGGATCAGTTCCGTTCAAGCTTTTCAGGTGCAACTGTGCACAGCTCCATCGATGAGGCCTACAAGATACTAGGTGTTTCACCTTCAGATGAGATGAAGACAATCAAGAAAAGATATCGAGACCTCGTCAAGAAGTATCATCCAGACATCATTCAGGCACAAGGTGCAAACGAGCACTACATCCAAGACGCTACACGCAAGATCCAGGAGATAAACGATGCATATGAGGTCATTAAAAAGCAGAAACAATAGAGTTATCTCTTATCCCCTCAACCCTTTTTGATAGTTCTGTATCTTTTTATGCATCTGATTGAAATGGTCAAACTCAAGATGCATAAAGGTAAGTCCGACATAAAGCATACCCATCATCGTCCATACGATCGCAAACTGTCTCTTTGGTTTCTTGACCAGATAGGATATCAACAAATTTAGCTGTACGTAGTTCCCCACTGCAG
>JBFESZ010000137.1:0-3773 GCA_041548245.1 Sulfurimonadaceae bacterium | reverse complement strand
ATCAGCTCAGGATTGATAACAGAAAGAACAGGGTTGACAAGAACGGATGAGATAGAGTACTTCTGCTTTGTCTCATCATTCATAATAACTGAGTTTCCATTCATCTCACTGGCCGTTGCCGCAAGTGTCATGACCGTAAATACAGGAAGTGCCTCAGTGATCTGGGCTTTTTGGATAAAAAAGTCCCAGACATCACCATCATATTTTGCACCTGCGGCGATAGCCTTTACCGAGTCGGCAACAGAACCTCCGCCTACGCCCAGAACCGCTTGAACCTTTTTCTCTTTCGCAATCTTGATACCGTCGTTTACACGGCTCAAAAGCGGGTTACTGACAACGCCATCCAGCTCCTCATAGGCAATACCGCTTTTTACAAGCGATGCTATGACATCATCATACAGACTGCTTTTTTTAATACTTCCCATTCCGTAGACGAGCAAAACACTTTCATAGCCGGCTTCTTTGATATACTCACCGATATTCTTTTCTTTTTCTCTTCCAAATTCTATCTTCGTGGGATTGTAATAGCTAAAATCGTTCATAATCATCCTTGTTAAATCAATGCGATGATTATATATATCCCTTACTTTAGTCTAGGTAAGCACCTTAAGCTACCATATCCATTTGAGCATGACTTGAGGTACGGCTTCATTTATCCGGCCCCGCGACGATGTGGCTGATGAACGGTAATAATAAAGCTCTGTTCCAAACTGCAGGTCTTTTATCTTGTCTGAAAAGACTTTCCCATCCAGCAACAGTCTCGGCTGAGAGATGATCTCCGTTCCGAAATCAGTCCCGTAATAGTCAAAAAAGCCTTCGAATACCAACGGTAAAGAGAAGAGTTCAAAGGTACTTTTCCAGGCCAATGTCAGCTGCATCGTCCTCTCATTGAAATTATCTTTTCGTGTAAAAAGATTCAAATCAAAAAAATTAAAAGCCGGAATATCGACTGCCAGAGCCAATCCCAGATTAAGTGCTCTGAAATCATCACCCTGATTGATCTCACCGGCAACATAGACATCTTTGATGAGACCCCAGGAGATATCAGAGTCACTGATCTTTGTAAGACTAATCTTGGGTGCCCATTCCGCATAGAGTTTATACTTTTTCCCCGAACCGAAGTCGGCAGAACTCAGATCGACAAACAAAAAGTTCTTTCCATACTCCCAACCTCCGGAGTGCTCTAATGTGATAGTCTCCATGGATCCGTTTGGAACGGAATCAGCTCCGGCAAGTCTGTCAAAATTGTTTCCATAAAGGTACTGAACATTGGTATTACTCCAACTCTCAGCATAAGCAGCACAAAAAAACACCCAGAACAAACCCGGTATCAACACTCTTGCCTTCATTTTTTTCCTTAAAAACGGATATTCCGTATAGATTGCGAAAAATCAAAACAAAACATAATTTTCATGATACAATATTTTATGCTTAAACCATATTTTTTAAATTTACTTTTTCTTATAATGACTGTCACTTCCGTGTTCGCTCAGGAGAAGTCTCTTGAACCTGTGAGTATACAGTTAAAATGGTTTTACCAATACCAGTTTGCAGGTATCATCATGGCGAAGGAAAAGGGCTTTTATGAAAAATCCGGACTTGACGTCACGATCAAAGAGAGAAACCCCGCCTTCAATAACATCAAACAGGTCATAGAAGGCGAATCCGAATACGGTCTTGCCGACTCCGTCATCCTGCGATACAGAGCAGAAGGACAACCTGTTAAAGTCATCGCAACTATTTTCCAGCACAATGCCATGGTCCTTATCTCTAAAAAACAGAGCGGTATCGTCAGTCCATACGAGATGCGGGGAAAACGCATTGCATATCAAGAAGGCCTTGACGACAGTGTCATCACAAGTCTTCTTTCCTTTGCCAACCTGGATAAAGAGGACATCATCAAAAAACCGATGGACTTCAGCCATATGAGTTTTGTTAATGGTGATGTCGATATCACTGAAGCCTATATCAGCATCGAGCCCTACTGGATGAAACAAAAGTACGGCATAGAACTCAATGTTATCGATCCGAAGAACTATGGTATTGACTTTTACGGCGACATGCTCTTTACGACCGAAGACGAGATTAAGAATCATCCAAAACGTGTTGAGGCCTTCAAGCATGCAACGCTTGAAGGCTGGGCCTATGCACTGCAGCACAAAGAAGAAACCATCAACCTCATCTTAGAAAAGTACAATACGAGAGATCTGAATTATGATCAGCTTCTCTTTGAGGCACGCGCGACCGAAAACCTTATAGCGACACAATATATTCCGCTAGGAGAAGTCAGACAAGAGCGTTTTAAGATCCTGTCTAAGCTATATCATATCAGAGGTATTGCCAAAGCTGATCTTGACAATGCCATTGATGAGATCATTTACAATCCTAACGCTAACAGTAACCTATTGGATAAGTACCTCTATCCTGTTATCGTAGCCACAGTTCTTCTTGTCCTGCTTGTACTTCTTCTGACTTTTTATAATAAGCGACTCTCTTACCTGGTCAAGACAAGAACAGAAGAACTTGAAAAAGCAAAGCAGGCAGCAGAAATCTCGGCACTTTCCAAGGCAAACTTTCTGGCCAATATGAGCCATGAGATCCGCACCCCGATGAATGCTATACTGGGATTTGTCGAACAGCTTGCCAAGACCGAAGAAAATTCTTCCCGCCAGAAGATGTTTAGAACAGTTCAAAATTCCGGACATTCACTGCTGACGATCATCAATGACATCCTTGAGATCTCCAAAATTGAAAGCGGCAAGATGGAGCTGGACCCAAGGGATTGCGATCTTCATCAGTTTTTTAATGATATTCATGAATTTTTTGCCGGCAGCTGTGAGAATAAAGCGATCGATTTTCATCTGCGCCTGGAGAACAATGTTCCTCAATGCGCACGGGTCGATGAGATCCGTTTAAGACAGATACTTGTCAACCTCTTGAGCAATGCCGTCAAATTCACTCCGGAACATGGCAACATTAATCTTAATGTCATTTATAATCCTAAAGACAAGAAGATAGAGCTCTTCATCGTAGACACCGGTATCGGTATTTCAAAAGAAAATATTTCAAAGGTATTTAATGCCTTTGAGCAAGAAGACAGCTCAACTACACGTCGTTTTGGCGGGACGGGGTTGGGACTGGCTATTTGCAAGAAACTGATCACACTCATGGATGGGACTATTCATGTGGAAAGTGAAGCTGGAAAAGGAAGCCGTTTTTACCTCCAGTTTCCTTATCATGCCTGCGACAAGAGTTTTACGGCAGAGATCAAAGAAACTGAAGACCCTTCTACCACGCTGCTTTCAGGAAAGGTCCTTGTCGTTGAAGACAACAAGACCAACCAAATGCTTATGTGCATGATCCTGGATGAGCTCAACCTGAGTTATGATATCGCACAAAACGGTGCAGAAGCCGTTAGCATGTTTAGAGAAAACAAGGACTACGATATCATACTGATGGATGAAAATATGCCTGTCATGAACGGAATAGAAGCGGTTAAACATATCCGTCATATTCAAGAAGAAGAAAACAGAAAGGCCATACCTGTCATTGCCGTAACTGCCAATGCCCTAAGCAGTGACAAGGCCCGGTTTATAGAGGCCGGCATGGATGATTATATTTCAAAACCCTATACAGAAAAGACAATCCACGAGATACTTTCAAAACACATGTGATCGCCTGCTCGCTTAACAAGCCTGCACATTTACACCTAAAGATGTCTGCATATTCCGGTTCTTTCTTTTAAAAGTGTATAATCCTGAAAAAAGATCTAT
>JBFESZ010000136.1:0-3783 GCA_041548245.1 Sulfurimonadaceae bacterium | reverse complement strand
GAATCAGAGGCTTGGCATCGTTTTGATTTTGTCATTCATAATTTAAGTGAGGTCAAGCGAAGCAGCGACGAGGAGTTTATCCATATTCTGGATAAAATAAGGCATGGTATAAAAGATAAAGAGGTAATAGCGTATATTCACTCTTTGATCCGTTCTATGCCCCAGGATATGCAAAACAGTACCCTTCTTTTTGGAAAGAACGCTTCGGTTGAAAAACATAATATAAAAGAACTGAATGCGTTGGATGGAAAAGTCTGTCATTTTGAAACAGATGTGGAGCAGTACGACAAGAGTGTCACAGAAAATGAGATAGAACGCTTTATGAGTGATTCACGCCTTCCAAAGGTTTTAGCATTAAAGGTGGGTGCCCCTGTACTGTTTATGCGGAACTCCTGGAACTATTACAATGGCGAAAAAGGAGTCATTGTCCGTATCAATGAACAAGAGGGATTTATCCATGTCATGAAAGACAATGGTAAATTGGTTCGTGTTGAAAAGGAGCGTTTTTCAAAAAGAGAGTGGAAAGAGCAGATAATAGAGGGAAAAAAACAGGAGGTTGAGGTGAGCCGATTTGATCTTTTTCAATATCCGCTTATGCTCGCCTATGCGATCACTATTCACAAATCTCAGGGGATGAGCCTCTTGGACCTTGTGATAGATCTTGATGAGATTTTTGCCCCTTCGCAGTTTTATGTTGCACTTTCACGCGCTATATCGCCACAACGGCTTACACTTTTGAGAACGCGACGACCTTTAGAGAGTTTTATTTATACATCTCCTGTCGCTATCGATTTTTACAAGGAGATATAAGAAAGGGGGATTAGCAGGCCCACTCCTGTGCGGATTGGATATTATCAAAGAGTCTGCATTGATAAGGAGAACTTTCCATCTTTGCACAATAGAGATAGATCCAGCTTAAGAGCTCTTGATTGGTCGCTATCATAGCGATATTGAGTCTTTTTTTACTTAATGCCGAGGCATTGTCTATTGCGACAAAGTGATCAATATCATTGACATTGAGTGTGAACTGGGAGATATTGCTGAAATCGTTGATAAGGCATTTGATGTCATCAAACCTTGCATCACCCTGTAATTCAAGATTGGAGTTTAAGACTTCGTCTCCGCTGATGTCTTCAGTGAAAACTCTGTAAAGTATATGCTCTTTCCAGATATATTGATAGGCCATGCTATACTCCTTAGTACAAAAGACTACGCTTTTGTGTAAAGATCAAAGAGGGACGACTTCCGCAGAGTAGTTCTCAAGGACAGTTGTCTGAGCCTCGTCACTGACAAGTTTTTTGGCTTTTCTTTTGTTGCCATAGTGCTCTTTGAACTCATCTTTGAATGTCTTGAAAAAGTCATGGAATTTATCAGGGCCAAGTACCCCTACTGCCCATATCTGATCTTTTTCATCGACTTCGAGTATGATAGAGGCCAATGCTTCTTCTGCCGGACCGGCAATGTTCATGCCACCATCTCTTGGATTGAAGGCTGAGAGATGCGAGGCACAAACGATTACCCCTTTTTGAGAACAACTCATTGTCTTGTTTTGGCCTGAATAGGTAACAAAACTGTCATTAGGGTTTGGATGGGTCAACTGGTGAGAGCAGATGGCGGAATAAGCGACTAGTGTTCTCTCTTTGCCGACACCACCTTTCCAGATGTAGCTCTCGCCGGCAGCACTCTTGAGTGTCACCTCTTTTCTTGTCCTTTTTTCCAGGTCAATCAGCATGACAGGTGTCGCTACAAAAGGGTAATTGAAGATATAGGCCTGTTCTTTTTGAAGAGAGCTGTGTTTAAGAGGGCTTCCTCCTTCATCCACCAGCAACACTTTGTTGTAACTCTTATACAAACGTCCGTCGTCGGCTCGTAGGTCACTTGTCAAAAGAGAGGGGGAGCAGACGATAATAGCACCGGCTGCTGTAACTCTTAAAAAATCTCTGTGTTGCATCTGATCCTTCCTTATAGTTATGCGAAGAGGTCGTTCATGATACCGCGGTACCATTCACGCGTCGCTTTTGCATTGGTTTTTGATCTGAACTTGCCGTCCGATCCTTTTGGTACATGTCCCTTGCCTTTGATGACATTTCCGTCATAAAAGAAATCATGAACGACCATGATCCCCTCTTCAGGTTTGTCCCCTACCATGGAGTAACAAACATTACCGGCCTTGACTGTTTTCGTCTTGACCTCATGTTCAAAGGCTTTATTGTGGATCTTATGGGCAAGTTCTTTTGCACACATCTTACCGGCCCAGTTGGCTGTCTGGCCAGATGGCGGGATGGCATGGCCGACGACATCGCCGACTGCATAGACATTCGCATCTGTTTTCGTCTCAAAACTACAACCGTTCATAACAACTTTTCCAAAGATATCGTCAACTGTCTCTAAGTCGGCCATCTCAATAACAGGGTTGGCCTTGTTGTAAGCGATAAGATTGAGCACTTCGTAGTGCATAGTTTTGCTGTTTTGTACCACTTCATCCATATCATTTTTGCTTGTTTGAACATAGGATAGGGTCTTGTTCTGTGTATCGACATCAGATAGCTTACAGTTTGGATGGTACTCGATGATATCTGGGTATAATTCGCTCCAAGCCTCTTTAAATGCTGCTCCTTTGGCGATCTTGTCTGTCTCGTTCAAGATGATAACCTTACCGCTAATCCCCTCTTTTTTCATATAGGCAGCGATCATACTCGCTCGTTCAAACGGAGCCGGAGGACATCTGAACTTTCCTTTTGGAACGGTGATAATGACATTACCGTCTTCCATATCTTGTAACTGACGTTCAAGCACAATATGCTCACGGCCCGGGATCAGTGCTGGTGGTGCTACACGGCGGATATGTTCAGTCTTAGCCTTGTCCCAATGAGGAAATTGCGCTTTATAGTTGTATTCTATCCCTGGAGAGAGGACCAGATAGTCGTAAGCTATTGCTCCATTTGTAGTCGTAACCGTTTTTTCTTTTCTGTCGATTGCAGTGACTTCAGTGTGGAGCATAGAGTAACCGTGTTTCTCTATCGCCTGGTCATAATCATGCACAAGTGTGCCTAGATTGACACCCTTTAGTTTACCCAGATTGGTATTCGAGAATGGACAGGACATAAAGCTGTCGTTCTTTTCAATAACTAAAACATCAAAGCTTGGATCAATCTTTTTTAGCTCTTTAGCGACCGTAAGTCCACCAAAACCACCCCCTATAATCACAATCTGATGTTTACCGATCGTCTTGGCACCATTTTGCTCAGAAGCTGTTTCGGGAGATACTGTTTTTGAACATCCGGCCAAGGCTGCTGCTGCCGCTGCTGCACCTGTTATTTTGAATACACTACGTCTTGAAATAGCCATTTGATAACTCCAATTTTGATTTGAATTCAACTATACTAACATAAGTTGAAGAAAATAAAGTAAAAACAAGACATAAAAATAACTTATGTGAGAAAGATGTGATATTCATCTGAGAAAGGTGCTTGTTGTGCATCTATATGCACATTATGATCTGGGGCAAAGGGAGAAACCTTCGCAATGGTTTATGCTACTGCAGATTTAAAGAAGAAAAAGGGAATCAATGGATGTCTGTGCTGTTTGTATGATAATATTGGCGCCCGGAAGATAGCTGATGAGACCAGTACCTATACCTCCCCATAAGATGGCAAGTGCAACGATACCAATGACTACAGGAGTAAAACTAAAAGAAAGGGTGTGTCTCTCTTTGGCAGGGTAGAAGTACATCACTGCGATGACTTTGAAGTAGTAATAGATCGAGACGAAGGCAGCCAAGAT
>JBFESZ010000135.1:0-3879 GCA_041548245.1 Sulfurimonadaceae bacterium | reverse complement strand
TTCAGAGGCAGATGTAAAAGAGACAAATGCTTTAGGCAACTCTGAGACGGACAAGGCATCGTTCTATACCTATGGGGTCAATGCTGTCTTTACCTATCCTCTTCATAACCATTTTATTTTACTGGGAAAGGTAGGTTACGGTTATGAACATGAAAATCTTGGCGACCTGGGGATCAAAGGTTCAGAACATGGCGCCGCCTGGGCTGCGGGCATCGAATATTCGTTTAATCCGCATATAGAGGTCTCATTTGAATATGAAGGCGCAGATATTAGAAGTGCACGCGGTGACAGCCTGCAGTTCGGTTTGATCTATAAGTTCTGATTAAAGTATAACGCCGCTTTAACTAGAATGACAAAGGCATCGCTGTCCTCTAGTGATGCCGCCCTCAAAAAACCTTATATATATCTTAATTTAAGTAGATTCTAAGTTTATAACAGTATACTTTCGCCACTAAATAAGAGAATATTTATATTGTCTCATTGATTAAACTATATAAGGACATAGGATGAAATTTACTAAAATTGCATCTCCTGAACAGATTGAAAAGAAGTGGATTCTTGTTGATGCTGAAGGAAAAACATTCGGTCGTATTATTACAGAAGTAGCGACTAGCCTTCGTGGTAAAAACAAGCCGTATTACACGCCAAACGTTGACTGTGGTGATTACGTTGTGATCATCAACGCTTCTAAAGCTAAGTTCAACGGAGCAGGTAAGATCGCAGGTAAAGAATACTTTACTCACTCAGGTTACTTCGGTTCTACTAAGAGTGTCAAGATGACAGAACTTCTAGAAAACAATCCGGAAAAACTGTTCAAATTGGCAACTCGCGGTATGCTTCCAAAGACAAAACTTGGTGCAGCAATGCTTAAAAAACTAAAAGTGTACAAGGGTGCTGAGCATCCTCATTCTGCACAACTAGCTAAGTAAGGATAGATTATTATGGCAAAAACTTACGCAACTGGTAGAAGAAAATCTTCTATCGCAAAAGTATGGTTAACTCCAGGTACTGGAAAAATCACTATCAATGGTCTATCTATTGATGCATGGCTTGGTGGTCTTGAAGCGAAGAAACTTCGTGTAATGCAACCACTTAACTTGACTAAGCAAGCAGAGTCTGTTGACATCGTTGCTCAAACTCTTGGCGGCGGTTTCGCTGGTCAAGCAGACGCACTACGTCACGGTATCTCTCGTGCACTGGTAAAATTTGATGACAGCTTCCGTGCTACACTTAAACCTGAAGGTATGATGACTCGTGATTCACGTGTTGTTGAACGTAAGAAGCCAGGTAAGCGTAAAGCACGTCGTTCTCGTCAGTTCTCTAAGCGTTAAGAAACCTCTTTCGCTTTCAAAGGTGCCTTTGGCATCTTTGCTCTCTTCTCTTTTTTTAAACTTACTAAAAACACTCCGTAGTTCAAGGCAGAAACACCGTTTATATCTGCGAAAACCGATCTTTTTTTAATCAAATATTTCTATTAAATTCAAAATCTTATTCAATTATATTGATTTTCTTTACTATAAACATATTAGATATACTTATCACCTAAATTAGAGTGTTTGATTTTTCAAAAAGGGTGAGAAATGAAAAAGATTATTGCATTGGGTCTTTTGACTGTTGTTACATCATATGCTGCTGACTCTGTTAAGTCATGGTTTGAGGAAGGTACAACCAATGGCTACCTCAGGTATTACTTTATCGAGACAAAAAAAGAGAACTTGAATTCAAATACATCAGCACATGCGAACGCCATTGGCGGTATCTTATCGTATACTACAGGCAACCTGTACGGTTTTCAAGCGGGCGCTACATTTATGACAACCAACGGGTTTGCCTTGCCGGGTTCGGTAGACGCGTCAATATTGGGACGTGATAATGGCGTACGGCTTGAAGGTAACCCAAGTGGTGCAATCGCACAAGAGTCTTTTTCAGTGTTAGGTGAAGCTTTTATTAAATATAAGTATAAAAATTTCAATGCACTTTATGGTCGCCAAGTATACAAAACACCATTGATTGATGCTAAAGATGTACGTATGCTTCCTTCAGCAGTTCAAGGTACTTTTGTCGATTATAAAATGGAATACGGTACTGAATTACGAACTGCTTACCTTACTCATATTAAACAACGTACTTCAAATCAGTTTATCAATATAGTCAAACATGCACTTGGTGATGACACACGCTTGATTATGGGGGACGATAAGGGTGAGGTTGCCGTACTTGGCGGGGAGTATAAAGATGATCACACCCAAGTCAAGGTTTATGATTATTATGCGGATAACTTCATGAACTCATTCTATCTTGATGCGACTTTTCAAAACAAGTTGAGCTCAGGTTATTCATATGTAGCAGGTGTTGAGTATATTAACCAGGTGAGTATTGGCAACGCAGACAATGTTTTGTCAGCGAATCCAGGTATCGCCGGAGGAGCAATCGATGCGAATGCCCTTGCATTGAAGATAGGTATGGGATACAGTGAATCTAAGTTTGAGCTTGCAGTTTCTGAAGTTATGAAAAACAGTGATAAGCATGATGCTTTGGTCCTTCCATGGGACGGGACTCCGCTATATACGAATATGATCACCTCCAATGACCTGTTTCAGTCAAACTATGGAAAGGCTTTGACAGCAGACAGCGTCTATATAGGCGGATCGCAGGCTATTAAGCTCTCGTATGCTCAGACATATGACTTTACCGGGGTAAAAGGCTTCAAAACAGTTTTAGCTTATTTGAACCTTGATAATGATAAATTTTCTGATAGACAAGAAGATCTGAATGCAGTGATTGCTTACGGTGCAGGTGATTTTTCTCTGGCATTAAAAGGTATTTGGGTGAAAAACAATACGTCAGCGAATGCTGATGGAAGCATAAAGCCGCAAGACGATAAGTTTACACAATATCGTGTTATTGCAAATTACAATTTCTAAATCAAAAAAAGGAATAAATATGACAAAAACAGTACTAGTATTAAGTGCAGTAGCACTTTTATCCGTTGGTTTATCTGCTTCAGAGCATAAAGAGCATGCTGAAAAACATTGGGATTATTCACAAAATGGTCCGACACACTGGAATGAATTTTCTAAGACATGTGGGGAAGGGCAGCACCAGTCACCTGTCAATATTGTTCCTGGCAAGACGATGTCGATGAATCATCAGTATGACCTGCACATGGATGAAGATGTCCATACGACAGCCAATGTCATCGATAACGGGCACTCGATCAAGGTGACACCAAAAGTCGGGGGCAAAATAGAATTGCACGGTGAGATCTTTCAGCTGCTGCAGTTTCATTTTCATGGTAAGAGTGAGCATACGATTGACGGAAAACGTTACGATATGGTCGCGCATCTTGTCCATCAAAACCCAAAAACAAAACAGCTGGCAGTTGTAGCGGTCTTCTTTGAAGAGGGGAAAAACAACCCTTTATTGGACAATATCATCGGATCGATAGGCAAAGAGATCCGTGTCGATCCGCAGGATATCCTTCCTGAAGATACGGCACACTATTATCACTACATAGGCTCGTTGACAACACCTCCGTGTTCTGAAAATGTTCAGTGGTATCTTCTTAAGACGCCTTCAACAGCATCAAAAGATCAGATCGAAGCCTTCCGAAAATATTATGTAGACAATGAACGCCCAGTTCAGGAACTGCATGACCGTCATGTTGAATCTAACTAAATAAAACGTTAAGGGTGGGTCCCCTCCCATCCTTTTTTTCTCATATCCTAAAATCTCCGCGTTTATCCGATTTAATTCCAAGAATAAAGTTACATTAAATCACTCTTTATGCTACAATAATTCCTAATAGAGAGTAGTTCCAAGGGGTTTGTATAATGAACATGAAAAGTATCAAATTTAAGTTAATAGGTCTGATGGCTG
>JBFESZ010000134.1:0-3891 GCA_041548245.1 Sulfurimonadaceae bacterium | reverse complement strand
GTGGATGCGCAAACGCTACAGCGGCCATGTTAGTTTTGAACGGATACTCTCCGGTCCCGGGATCTATACTCTGTATGAGTTTTTGAATGAGAGCGGATTCGCACCGCAACCGTTAAAAATGCTTAATATCAAAGAGGGCGAGGACAAAAGTGCTGTTGTAAGCGAGTGCGCCTTAAAAGATAATGATCCCTTGTGTATGCAGACCCTTCGCCTCTTCTGTGAGATATACGCAGCAGAAGCTGGAAATCTGGCTTTGAAGTGTATGTCATTGGGAGGCGTCTATATCGGTGGCGGTATTGCACCCAAGATCCTTTCTGTGATCAAAGACACATCATTCATAAATGCCTTTGTCAACAAGGGACGTTTTGAGGAGATGCTCAGAAGCATGCAGGTAAAGGTCTCTTTGAACCCTGATACAGCACTGCTTGGGGCAGCCTATTTTGCTCTGCAGAGATTATGATACAGTTTCACCTCATTTTTGACTTATTTGTTTAAATGTATTGATTAACTTTTTAACTAATCGAACCATTCAATTAAAAACCAGTAGGATTTGAAAAAAATAAAGGGCGTATCTGCATGGAGCAATTTGAGCTTAATAAAGCGATGGAAAATTTCATGCGTCCAACGGTATATACAGGTGTTAAACCAATTTTATTGGTTGCCGAGGAGTTGGCTACTGAACAAGGGGTCGGTCAAATTGTAGAAGCGGTTTGGGTCGGCATGAACCCTGGAAAAGAGTTTAGCTATATATCCAAGTTTGCTGTTACTGGAAAAATAATTCTGGGGAAGTATTATCAGCAAGAGGAGATGGAGCCATTTCGCGGCAGACTTGCCCTTATCCATAGTGAGAACTTGAAAAATGTTGTCTTGCATCGAAATGCTGTTGATGAGATAAAAAAGATTAAGAGCAAAAGAGCTGCCTTGTTGAACGAAATAGACAAAGACTTTGGGCGTTTGTCTGATCTTTATTTACAAAACAAGGAACTCTACCTTTTTAAGAAAAAAGATGGGGATTGGAAAGAGGAACTTTTCAGTGGTCTAAACATCAATGTTCCTTACAAGCTTGTAAACGTTCAAAAAAATTCGACAGAACTTCAGCTTTATCTTGAAAACCCAAAAACAGGCACTATGCAAAAACACCTAAACACAGATAAGTTTTATGGATACTTTGTAGGATCTCAGGCGGATATAGCCGGCTTAAAACTAAAAAGTGAAAGTTATTTAAAAAGTATCCTGTCTTTGCAAAACAATGCAAAGATGATTATAAAAAGAATAGAGTGGTTGGACTTGGATGATCCGCGTATAGAAAAGATCACTGCAGATCTGCCGAAACATCCTTTTGAAGACTACTTTCATTATGTTAAAAAAGAGAAGGTCCGAAACATTCAGGTACCGGATGACTTGGTCGAGAGTCTTAAAATGATCATCTTAAAGCATATGCCTGAAAACAACACCCCTTTAGGTATGGAGTATATTCCTATAGACAAACTGCTTTATCTTTTTCATATGATAATCCCTAGAGATGAGGCGTTGTCAGCCTTAGAACTGTGTGATATCGTTTACGAGCCTCCTGGAATGCTACTGGGGTATGGGGGTGAACGTAAACTTCCACCTAAGTTTTTAGTACCGATCGCGCATGTCGCTAATGCTTATCAGCAATTTTCAAGTTTTATCGGTGTGTGTAAGGATTATATGGATGAAAAAACGAAGTAGTCTTGAAAAATATTTATATATTTAAGCCTATCATAGACGGATTCTTTTTAGTACGATTTAAAAATAGGCTAAAATCTTAGAGTGTTTTAGTGTCTATGATGTTTTAAAGCTTAAAAATAGAGTGAATAAAGGCATTTCAGTAAGGGGGAGCGAGACTACTTTGCGCTCCCGTTGATAAGTAGTCCCTTGCGCAGGGATATTATTCGTGAATGGTAATATCGATGTAGACCTCAGTAGGGGAAACGAGCACAGGGCCTGTGCTTCCATCTCCTTCGTCTGGCACTGCGACAGCATCGATTAACGTGTTGTTAAGTGTGCCTGTAGGAACGGATGTCTCGTCTAGTAAGAATGTGATCCGATATGTTCCCGCGGTGACATCATCATTATAGTTTTTAAGGTCCCACACGTATCCGTACGTAAGGTTACCGGCCACGTTAATCTCAGCTCCAAATTTACCCGGGCCGTCTAGGATGGCTGGATCGAAGAGTGTCTGGTCTTCTATATTCAATAGTACAGTACCGTTTTCATCGACTTTATCGATCTTCAAGTGGGCATTGGTGGCAAAGACGAAGGCACTTGTGCTATTGTACTCACTACCGTCTGTTCCATATATCTCATTCATCTCAGTACCATAGAGAGAAACCATATTATAAGAAGTCATATTGGTGTCAAGGGCTTTGGAAAGTACCATCTCAACCCTGACGATAGAGTCAGTGTTAAGAGTCTGACTGATCAGGTTATCACCCCATTTTGCAGTAACATGCTGTGCATCAGGTGCGCTCGTCGATAACCATTCACCCTGCCACGTACTGGCTGTTTTCTGTTTGTAATAGGTCACGCCGTTAAGTACAAATGTCGTGTCCTCGTTGAAGTACGGAATTTCTGTCACACTCAGCGATTGCGTTTCAGACGGACGCAGACTGGTGTTGTAGTCGATGTCGGCAACGACCTTCGTCCAGCTTCCGCTAATCGGATTTCCGCTGATTCCGTAACCGTCGGCAAAGACCATTGCTGAGGCGAAGTTGTTTCCGTAAGCGTCGATTTCACCTCCACCGCCGCCAGCAGGGGTATACTCTTGCGGAAGTGCAGGGGTTTCCCCGCCAGCGTTCTTGGCAGCGACGGTCCAGTAAGTCGTTACACCTCTCTCAAGCCCGGCATTGTCGATGAACTCAAAGCTTGTGGCCGGTAGAGAGAGGAGGAGGTTGACCGGATCAAAGAGGTTATCGGCTGTCGTGCTGCGATAGATCTCGTAGGAGGTCGGCTCATCGCCTGTTGCCGGTGCCGACCAGGCCAGTGTAGCAGACAACTCACCGCCGGCAGGTGTTGCTACAACCGTAAAATTCACCGGTTCACCCGGCGCCTCGACAACTGTATCGCTGCCACTGCCGCCGCCACTACCGCCGCCACTGCAGCCCATACTCATTATACTTAGTGTGAACATGAATAGCGTGACCATCATTAATACGAATTGCTTGTTTCCAAATCGAATAGTATTCATCTGAATCTCCTTGTTGATCTGTAATAATATATATTCTATACTATCAAGTTATAGATAAATCAGAAATTAAAGTTGGATTTAGCTGATCTTAAAGAGTCCTCTTGACTTGGCAAAGACGATTGAGATTAAAGCAAGTATATTAGAGAGTATGTAGGGCAGGTTAGTAGCGAGGTTGAATATATGTGTGTGGTCTTTGAGACAGGCAGAGAAAAAGCTCTATTATAAGTCACTGTATTACACGGAATTTTGATCTGTTTTATTATTATGTTTTTGTACAATACAGACAAATATAACCAAAATGGCTTTATGATTTCAAATATTTAACGAGCATTTTTGTGTATGTTTTGATTTTAGAGTCAATAGATTGGATAAACAAGGGGTTTAGGCATGCGAGTAAGGGTCTATTATGAAGACACGGATATGGGAGGCATTGTCTATCATGCAAACTATTTGAAGTTTTGCGAACGCGCCCGCAGTGAGATATTCTTTAAAGAGGGTGCGACCCCGCACATCGAGGGCGGAGAGTTTGTGGCAGCAAGCCTTGAAGCCAAGTTCGTCTCATCTGCCAGACTTGGCGATATCTTGGATGTGACGACAGAGATCATAAGCCTAAAGGGAAGCTCCTTATTGCTAAGACAGAGGGTCTATAAAGAGGAAGATTTGTTGTTTGATATGAATAT
>JBFESZ010000133.1:0-3921 GCA_041548245.1 Sulfurimonadaceae bacterium | reverse complement strand
TTATAGAAATCAGTTCAAAGATGAAATTGAAAAACTTTCTGTTATAAACTAATAATAAATTGAATGTAGGTTTGCAAGCGAAATGATGTGAGCGTTTTTGGACCGCTGAGTGTTGTTTATAAAAAAGAAGCAAAGTGACGCTGGTTTTTCCAGCCTGCCTAGCAGGCAGGAGCGTGACTGCTCTGCGCTCCTGCTGATTGTTCCCCCAAAGGGAAGCTATTGGTGGATGGTAATATCGATATGTGTCGAAGTTGCGGAATCTAGCACAGGGAATGTGCTTGGGTCTCCTTCGGTTGGTACTGCGACATCACCGATAATGACGTTACTCCCACTGCCCACTGTGAACGTGATACGATATGTTCCCGCATCGACAGTATTTTGCTTGAGGTCCCATACATATCCATATGTGAGGTTACCGGCCACATTGATCTCAGCTCCGAATTTACCCGGGCCATCTGGGACGGATGAGAAGAGCGGCTGTTCGGGCTGCACAACCGCTATTGTCTGGTTGTTTTCATCAATTTGCTCGATCTTCAGACTGGCATCGGAAGTAAATACAAAGGCGGTATCGACTGATTTCGTCGTTTTGTCTGTCCCGTATATCTCAACATCTTTCTCACCGTAGAGTGAAACCATATTGTAAGCCGTCATATTCGTATCCAGAGCTTTGGTGAGCACCATTTCGATCCTAACAATGGATTCGGTGGTCAGGGTCTGGCTGATCAGGTTGTCACCCCACGCTGCCGTAACATTGTGTTCAGCCAGCGAAGTCGACCCGTCTATCCATTCACCCTGCCACGTGCTGGCAGTCTTCTGCTTATAGTAGGTCACACCATCTTTCA
This sequence comes from Sulfurimonadaceae bacterium, assembly GCA_041548245.1. Taxonomy (GTDB): domain Bacteria; phylum Campylobacterota; class Campylobacteria; order Campylobacterales; family Sulfurimonadaceae. Next base: position 3,079 of record JBFESZ010000133.1, on the reverse strand, counting down.
GATATGTCGTAGTAGGGTCGTAGTACGGGAATTCTGTCAGCGGCGTCGCGGCTATTTCCGTGTCAGTCGGGCGAAGCCCAGTGCTGGTATCTACTGATGAAATGTTATTTTCCGTCCACTCCCCGGTAATCGCTTGGTTACTGATACCGATACCATCAGCAAAGATCATCGCTGCAGCAAAGTTGTTGCCATATGTATCGACTTCACCTACACCGCCGCCCTGCGGGGTATACTCTACTGGATATGTAAAAGTCTCCCCACCGGCGTTCTTAGCAGAGAGCTTCCAGTAGGTAGTTACGCCCCTCTCCAGCCCAGCATTGTCGATGAACTCATAGGTATCTGCCGATAGGGAGATGAGGTGGCTTACTGTAGGGACTTCCGAACTGTATCTGTAGAGTTCGTAGGAGGCCACTTCACCGCCTGTTGTCGGAGCATCCCACGCCAGTGTAGCTGACAGGCTCCCACCTACAGCTGAAGCGGAAACACGAAAATTTAACGGCTCACCCGGAGCCTCGATAGTCGGTACCGGTGGAGGTGGCACTATGCCATCGTCAACGACGCCTCCACTACTACCACCACCGCAGCCATTAGCCATAATGCCAAATAAGACCGCAAAAAACACAGCCATTATTGAGACAAATTTCTTACTTTTCGATTGAAACATTTGCATTTAGAACTCCTTGTATTTTTTATTCGTTACATTTTTATTGTACTCCTATAAAAATAAATTTATTATTAAACGTTAGATTAGTTTATCTTTTAAGATAAATAGAACTTGATAACATGCCACCATGAAAAAGGATCATCAGATATCGTATGATAGGCATATAAAATTACCACTGTCACATGAAGCTTGATAAGCTCAGAGTCTCTGAACTGGCGCTAGATCAGACCTGATTTTGATGATAGTGCAATTGAAGATATGGTTCATAGTTGTTTGAGTAAAAAGATAAATTGTGACCGTTTTTGTTCCATGATCTACAGGTTTTTGAACAGTGACAATGTAAAGTAATAGTGTAGTGTTTCTAAGCTAATTGCTATATTCTTTTCATTACAATGTTCTGAACTAAGAAAAACCGGAGCACTTGTTGACTTTGGTTATTATATGTAAAAAATGCGATACACAATTACTTGGAACAGGGGTCAAACATGCCACCAATCAGGTTTTTCACAGCATTGCGTGACGATGCCAAAAATGCAATAGAGCATATCGGTTCCGTAGATATTCTTGTCGGAATTCCAGCGTTCTGGTCGATGGAATCGATCGAACATGTTGCAAAGAGTATCATAGTGGGTCTGGAAAAACACTACCCGGACAAAAAATCGCTTATTTTCATAGCCGATGGCGGTTCGACGGATGACACCCGCGAGGTCGCTTCAAAAATTTTTTCAGACAACGGCAATATCACACTTCTAACATCCATCTATAGGGGAATTCCTGGAAAAGGTTCCGCTGTCCGTGCAATTTTCGAAGCCGCACAGTTTTTAAAAGCCGAATACATCGCTCTCTTTGATTCCGACCTTAAATCAATTACACCAGAATGGGTCAGGAGTGTCATTTCCCCGCTCGTTGAAGGGTACGATTTTGTCACTCCGGACTACCTGCGCTACAAATATGACGGAACGATTACCAATACTATCGCCTACAATCTAACACGGGCACTTTACGGCTACAAAATTCGTCAACCCATCGGAGGTGATTTTGGTTTTTCCGAAAGTCTGGTGAAGCGCTATCTTCAGGAAGATATCTGGGAAACTGATATTGCACGCTTTGGTATAGACATCTGGCTGAGCACCACCGCAATGATTTCGGATTTCCGAATCTGCCAGACACGACTTGGAGTGAAAATTCACGGTGAAAAGGACCCCTCTTCAGACCTTGGCCCCATGTTCCAGCAGGTAGTTGGCACGATATTTTCACTGATGGAGTATTACGATGAGTACTGGCTGAAATCCGTCGAAAGTAAAGAGGTCGAATTTTATGGAGAAGTTCAGAGTGAGGAACCACCTGCCTTCAATATCAATACCGCATCATTGATTGAATATTTCCGACTCGGATATACCAACTTTGCAACACTATGGAAAGAGAATCTTGAAGAAGCCGATTTTGAAATCATTGAGAAACTTTTTTCACAACCGGAAGAAGAGCCTTTTCTCATACCAACCGACACTTGGGTCCGGATCGTCTATCGTTACGCTATCTTGTTTCATAATACACAAAGACAGCGTTTCAAGATCCTCAATACGATGATCCCGCTTTATTATGCACGGGTTGTAACGATCGTAGCGTTGCTTGCTGACAAAGATTACCACGATGCGGAGGTATTTTACGAAGAGCAGGCACTTGCGTTTGAGAAGCAAAAAAAGCTACTGCTTGAGCACTGGAACGACAATGGGGAGGAGAGTCTTCACAATACACTCAAAGAGTACCTGTCTCGTATTTGGAGATAGGACAATAGAAATACAGAATGATACGTTTTACAGGGCAAAGAAAGAGGATCGGAAGCGATCGATAATCCTGAAAAACAGTAACACATAAATGCAGTGCTATTTGTTCGCTATCTTACAAAGTCAACTTTCAGATATATGTTTTCAAATATACTAAAACAATGTCTTTAATGATCTTTTTTTGAAAGGTCTTTGTGCTTAGATAAATAGAACTTTGATATATTTATTCAATATATTTTTGTACAATACAAAGAAATATAATCAAAACAGCTTTAAGTTTCAAAAGATTTAATGACCGTTTTAGGTGACGTTTTTATTTTAAAAGCTTTGAAACAGCGTAATTTAGGGAGTTGTAGAGTGCAAATCAGGGTTTACTACGAAGATACAGATGCCGGTGGCATTGTCTACCATACGAATTACATCAAATATTGTGAACGTGCGCGTTCAGAGATTTTTTTTCAAAGAGGGGTAAAACCTACATTGGGCGATCAGAGTGGGTTTGTGGTACGTGGCATCAAAGCCGGTTTTTTAGCCACTGCTGCACTGGGCGATATGCTTGAGGTGACAACAAAGATCTTGACGATGAAACGCTCATCCGTAATACTCTTGCAAGAAGTATGGAAAGAAGAGG
>JBFESZ010000132.1:0-3932 GCA_041548245.1 Sulfurimonadaceae bacterium | reverse complement strand
GGATTAAATTAGTGAAATCTTTGCAAAGTTTCATCTTTTTCTTTTGTTTTGAGTTATGAGTCGCTATAATTTCGCCAAGAAAAAAAGCTTGAAATTAATCTATAGATTTTAAGTAGAAGCAAACATAAAAATAATTAGTATGTTTGAAATGCATAAATAAGGTATAAAAACCCATGAACCCAGCAGGTCTTGATAGTTTAGAATTAGAGAATATAGGACAGGTTTTTTATAATCTGAGTTTTGATGAATTGATTGAGCATGAGCTTAAGAACGGCGAATGTAAGATGACTTCAAGCGGTGCGACTACAGTTGACACCGGTATCTTTACAGGACGCAGTCCAAAAGATAAATATTTTGTTGATCAGCCTGACTCCAATAAGTATATTGCATGGGGAGATGTAAATCAACCTATCAGCAATAAGATCTTCCAGGAACTGCTTCAAGTCGCAAAAGCACAACTCTCCAACAAAGACATCTATGTGACAGATGTCTATTGCGGTGCATCAGCTGCATCTAAACGTTCTGTACGTTTTGTATCAGAGATCGCATGGCAATCTCACTTCGTCAAGAACATGTTCATCCGTCCTAAAGAAAAAGACCTTGCTGATTTTAAACCGGAGTTTACTGTCTTAAATGCATGTAAAGCGGTCAATGACAAATGGAAAGAGATGGGAATGAACTCGGAAGTCTTCGTTCTTTTTAATGTAGAAGAAAACATAGCGATCATTGGCGGTACCTGGTACGGCGGAGAGATGAAAAAAGGTATCTTCTCCATGATGAACTACTGGTTGCCATTAGAGAAGAAGTTGGCAATGCACTGTTCTGCTAATGTCGGTAAAAAGGGTGACACCTGTCTTTTCTTCGGTCTTTCAGGAACAGGAAAGACAACCCTTTCAACCGATCCGAATCGTGCTCTTATCGGTGATGATGAGCACGGCTGGGATGAAGAAGGTGTTTTCAATTTTGAAGGCGGATGTTATGCCAAGGTCATCAATTTGGATGGCGAGTCTGAGCCTGAGATCTTCGGAGCGATTCGTAAAGATGCGCTTCTTGAAAATGTCGTGATTGACGAGAATGGAAATATTGATTATAAAGACGGTTCAAAAACGGAAAACACACGTGTCTCATACCCTATTGAACATATCGAAAATCATGTTGAAGCACTTCAGGCAGGTCACCCTCAAAATATAATCTTTCTAACAGCGGATGCTTTTGGTGTCCTTCCTCCTGTATCCAAGCTTTCTAAAGAGCAGGCAATGTACTATTTCCTTAGTGGTTATACAGCCAAAGTGGCTGGAACTGAGCGCGGTATTACTGAACCGGTTGCGACATTCTCTGCATGTTTCGGTGAAGCTTTTTTACCGCTTCACCCAACCGTATATGCAAAACTTCTTGGCGAAAAGATCGATGAACACGGTGTAAATGTCTATCTTGTAAATACAGGATGGACAGGCGGTGCCTATGGTGTCGGTAAACGTATGAGCATCAAAAACACACGTGCCTGTATAAATGCTATCCTGGACGGTTCGATCAATGATTGTGAGTTTGATACAACAAAAACTTTCCGTCTGCAAGTACCAAAAACACTAAACGGTGTTGATACATCGGTACTGAATCCGCGTAATGCATGGGTTGACAAAGAGGCCTTTGATACTACCCGTGACAAACTTGCCGAGATGTTTATTGAGAACTTTAATCGTTATAATGGCGATCACAGTGAATTTGACTACTCTGCTGCCGGCCCAAAACTAGCGTAAGCGGTTTTGCAAAGCAAAAAGTTTCTTCAGTAAAGTTAGCCTAGCAACTTCTTTAGAAAACTAGCGTAAGCGGTTTGCTGGAACAAATAGTTTAGATATGCTGTTTTTATGGCATGTCTTGAAGATCTTTCGTCCAAGTCACCATAACAACTTCATACACTTCTTTAATGGTATAGATCGCATCTTTTAGAGATAAATATATAAAACATGTGCTAAAGCTTTTCAACGATCTCTTATGTAGTGTTTCTTCATTCTCAAAGAGAAGCTCCACCAACTAGAATTATAAATATTTAGCGATTCTTTTGTGATTGGTGTTTATTTCATCTGACTTAAACAATTTTTTTACATAAAATGTGATATTATAATTTTTTTTGGGGGATATACATGTTTATTAGAGTTTTAATGATTTTTTTTATGGGGGTAAGCTTTTCGGGTTGTATTGCAGAACCTGAAGTCAATGAGTTTACGCAGATACGTCAAGATATGGAAAAGCACAGAGAACGGATGTTCGCACGAAGTCAAGAAGACCTTGCAAACCGCAAGAATGGTTCTAACAGAACATACAGAGCTGTGATGGATCCGGAAGAAGAGCTTCGTTTAAAGCAGGAAGAAGAGCGCCAACGCTGGCTTGCAGTGGATATCGATGATGAAGAAGCAGAAGATTGGAAAGCCTTAAACCTCTCTCCGAAAAATGCTCTGCGCTGGAAAAAAACAGGGCTGAGTTATAACACGATCGCTGTTTTGATCAAAGAAGATGTCGCACCTTCAGAAGCCTTGGCCTTTATGAATAAGAAGTTTGATAATCATCCAAAAGCATTTGCTGCTTTTGCAGAGCCTCTATATGAGTTCAGAGATTCATGTGAAAAGATCGTAAAGTCAAAGAATAACAAGCTTCCGGTAATAAAAAAAGAGTGTGCCGAGTATGTACAGTTTACTGACTTTAACTCTATCTCCGGGTATTTGGCGGATGAGTACCAGGATAATGACCTCTCTTTGGAATATATCTCCAAGCTTAGACAACTCGACAGCCACAAGCACCATATCCAAAAATTGATCGAGCAAGAGTATCAAGAGAGTATGGTAAGAGGGGACAAGAAGACTTTTGAGCTGCTTTTTTCCATGTTAGAGACCTCACCAAGCAAAGAAGAGATGTATTTTGTCAAAAAGAACAGACTGCCTCTTAAAAACACCAACAGATATAAGTCTTATGAGTATTATGATTTCTGGGTACAAAAAGAGAAAAACGAAGAGCGAGAGCGTGTTGCAGCAGTCAAGAAACAGCAACAGCTAAAAGAGGCTAAAACAGCACGACTTCAAGCAGAGGCTTACCGCCTCAAAGCTTTGGCCTATAACAAAATGGTGGCATCGGAGTGTGGTGAAGCGATCACATCCGAACCGTCAACAGGAGAGAAGGTACACCTTGAGGGGAAAGTCCTGCACCTTATCGGCAAAAGAGGCACAAATATCTTTGCTTATGTGATCAGAAATGATAGAGATGGAAAAAATTATATTATCCGTGATCCGAATGCTTCCAAGACCTTTGACATGGGTTCACATATCTCGTGGTCTCTCATAACAGTGGGAAGGGTTGTCAGTATCTCAATAGACAGCGATGGTACCGCGTCATACAACCACTATGAAGAGGGCGACGATACGACAGAGTTTTATCCGATGCTGAAGTTCTCACAAGAGTGTAAGTATCAGACGATGAGTCTGACAGAGTAAACGTTTATAGGGTTTACGACTTTTTAGACCTTGGTCTGCTTGTAGCAGGCTCAAGTGTATTGGCCGTATAGCGCAATACGCGAAGATTATTTTTTAGTCTTGGCGCTCAAATACCACCAGAGGAATCCCACGATACTTAACAAGATGACAGGTGCCAGGTACGGGCGGTTGGCAATCACCTCATAGGCTGACTTTATTGCTTCTCCCGCCATGTATGAACCTATACCAATGAGCAATGCCCAGATTGCCGAGGCAAAAAAGTTTAAAATGGCAAACTTTTTAAGGTCATATTTCGTGATGCCGATAGCCAAAGGGATAAGGGTCTTTATCCCGTAAACATATTTTTGCAGGAATATTACCCATGAGCCGTGTTTTTTCATCAGTATGTGTGAGAGTGCTAGCTTGCGTTTGTGTTTATGCAAGTAAGCCATGACATCTTTTTTGTTATAG
>JBFESZ010000131.1:0-3937 GCA_041548245.1 Sulfurimonadaceae bacterium | reverse complement strand
CTGCAAGCAATAATAATTTTGGTTACGACATTGCATTCAAAATCGGTAAGACAAAAGAGGTTGGTGACTGGCAGCTAAAATACTCTTACACAGATTTGCAAGAAGATGCTGTGCTTGGTGCGCACTCTGACTCTGATAACTTTGGTGGTGGTACAGCGGCTAAGGGTCATGCGATCAGAACAAAATATAAATTTGGTAAAAAGACTTATTTAGCAGGCACATTCTTCTACAATACGCGCTATGCTAGCAAAGATTATAACGCGGGTGTAGCATCAGGCGATACAGATTACGAGCGTGTACAATTGGATGTGATTCTTAAATTCTAATTCAAGTGCAAAAAAGAGCATGTTAGAGATAAAGCTATAGCATGTTTCAAATGTTTAAAAAGAAGATAAGGACGTAAACATTGGTGACGAGAAAGTGACAACAGTACGTCTGACTTCACAGCGGTTTTTCTAAAAAGATAATTTTATATTCTCCCGTATCCCCGCCTGGGGATACAAAGCTTCTTACCTTTTTTTATTTCAAAAAATCTCTTGTGTTATAATGGTTTTATTTATGAGGACACCTTATGTCTGAAAGCACACTTTTTATAATACTTGCTATCCTATTTTTGCTCTTAATTCCCCTATTGGTATCGTATTGGTTCTATCCTGATGTGAAAGAAGAGAAGCCTTCTTATATAAAAGATGAGTCAGCTCAAGCGAGAGAGAACATAAAGAAAAAACGGCTGAGTTTTGAAGAGATAAAGAGTATATTCACAAGCAGTGAGAGTTCCAAAGAGGAGTTTCTTGAGGCAATTGAACAGCTTATTCGTTATTATGGAAAGATAGAGGATAAACTCGGCGATCTCGTTCATCCGGATTTTAAACGTTATCAAGCTTTGATTATTGCTTTGTGCAAGAACAAAAATGCGGATAAAGATGTCATTATTGCGCTAAATCAGAAGCTGCGGGCTATCAATGTCAAATATGCTTATGAGATTGATGAAGCGGTGAATAAAGGCATTGAAGGACGCGGTTTTTAGCTGTGAGCCGTTTTAAAGAGCTTTCTAGGATCTTTTAGGAACCTTTTGTTTTGAGCTCTTGCTCAAGGGCATCGATTTTATCCTCAAGCTCTTTGATTAAAGCGGAGGTGCGTATGTTCTCCTCTTCGATATGTTTTTGATGCTCAAGTAGCTGTCTTTGTTCGACCAATCTTTTGCACGAGCGATATAAGACGTTGATCATCCTGCTGAAATCAACAGGTTTGAAAAGAAACTTTTCTATTCCCAGTTCTATCAGCTGCAGAAGATGCTGGGCATCATCATGCGCAGAGGTGACGATGACGATCTGTTCATCATTGCTTTCAAAGATATTACGTATCATCTCAATCCCATTCATATGTGGCATGTTGATGTCGGTGATGATGATGTCATAGTTTCCCGATCGGTACTTTTCAAGTCCATCTTTCCCGTCAACTGCCACTTCTATGGAGTCAAAGATCTCAGCAAAGACTTTGGCAAAATTATCACGTATATCATCGTCGTCTTCTACATATAGGGCAGTCAGTGACTTTGAAAAAGGGATGAGCTCTTTAAGTTTTTGCATGTGATACTCTTATGTGTACTAGCCTGTTAGTTGACACGTAAAGCGGTATTCAACATGATTCGGGCACTGTAATAGTTGATATAGATTTTGCCTTTTATCAGTTTTACTCCCGTCGTCTCATAGACAGTCGTCGCCGTTTTTACCCCATTGACTTCAACAGTTTGCACAAGGGTCGTCTTTACAAGAGCTGATTTCCCATCAGGATCGATATTGAACTTTCTGTCTTTCACTTCAATAAGGTTTGATTTTGTATCTTTCCATTTTTTACTCAAATGACGAGCATACTCGTTGAGTGTAAACCGCTGGGTATCGGAACTCTCTATATTCTGTTGTGTAATACTGACTGAAGCACGTGACAGAAAATGCTTTTGCATCGCCTTGATGTTCATGTGCTCTTTTGCAATTTTTACATTATCAAGCAGGTTTGAGATATTTTTCTCATCAAGCTTTTTTGCGCCGAAGGCGGTTGCCGTGATCATCATAAGGCTTAGCAGTGTCGTTAGCAGTAATTTCATGGGATATTCCTCTTTTGACTTGCGAATTAATGTATTATAACTCAATATAATATACTTTCCAAATTTAATACTCTTCTTTTGCTAAAAATCGGGCCAATTCCATGTTGGAACCATACAGAATAAGAGTATCTTCTTCGATTTTCATATGCTCTGTCTTACCCAGTGCCTGAAGAAAAAGTGTAGCCTGCTCCATTCCCGCTGAGCAATACATACGTGTAGATATAAGGTTTTCAAAGAGAATATTCTGTGCGTTTTTTTTGTATTGCCCCTGTATACGATTACATCCGTCACTTCCATGCAAAGTGTTGTCATTAAGATGAAAGACAAGGTGAACTTCCGGTTGTCCCGGGATATGGGAAGCATCTTCACCATAAAGCTGTAAAAGACTCCAGTAGGTGTTTTTGAGTGCTCTGTCAGGATCGGGTGCCAGACATCCGCTCATACAAAGAAGAAGAACAATAAAAAGGGCTGTCGATTTTATGGTAAATAAAGAGTGCTGTGATGGCTTCATGCGTTTCTTGTGACCTTTTGTAGTATTGTATTTGGTAGCTTGCCGTCTGTGACATTGAGCCAACGTGAACGGGGACGATGATGCATCTGTTCCTCATCAAGATTTATTTTGGTAACCTTCTCTTTGCTGATCTTCAAGATCAGATTATGCAGTTCGGTATCATATCCGAATATATAGATGTAGGTGTCAATAGCGTCTTGAATAGTGGATTTTTGATTTTTGATGATTAGGTATTTAATCTGTGTCAAAAATCCCAAGCGTAAAAGGGTGCCAACCTTTTGAGAGCGTGTCGGAAGTCTCAGCAGCGTGCCAAGAAGTGATTTTATGGTTTTTATATTGCCGATAAGTGCTTCTTTTTCAGCACTTTTCATCTTGTCATTCCAATCTTTTTCAAGTCTTCTGGCAAGTGGAAGTTCTTGTAAGATCTCGTTCTTATCGATGAGAAGGTAGCAGGAGAAGGTATCGCCTTGGTCGTATAAACTTTGAAGCTCTTTAGCCAAAGTGAAGATATGGGTAAGCTCTTCTGCCTGAAGTCTCATCGAGGGGATGTGGGAGAGCTGTTCAAGTTCCAGTTCAGCCAAATCCAATGCATCACGGAAGATATGGGTCCGGGCTTTGTCATAAAGGTCGTTGGCAGTGTGGAGCATCTCTTTATAACTCTTTATCTCTTTAAGGCAGGGATAGCTATGCGTAATCGAAGATAAATTTTCATAATCATGCGCATTGACATGATGAGTAAACTCTAAAAAAAGCTGAGGCTGATGCAGGAGGACCTGGATATAACAGAGTTTTGAGCTCACCCGGCCAAAGGGCTCGAGTAACTGCATGAGCTTTTGCTTTTGATTGGTTATGGCATAGGTCTGAGCTTTGTGAAAACATGAATCCCAGTGTGCTTCCATTCTCGCGTAGGAAGAACTTCTTTTTAAAAGTTGTGTGTGTTCGGCCATGCTGTAGGCCAATGTGTAGTTATGGTTGAGTACGGCAGAATTGAATGAAGGGAACTTCTGGATGAATGATTTGACATCCATCAGGATCTTCTTTTTGCTGGGAACGGCAGCAAAGTCATCCAAAAGAAGCAGGGCATCACTGGAATGGGTATCCTCTATCATCTTTAAAGCATTTGAAAGCCTGTTTTCCCATTCTTGCTCAAGCTCAGCACTAAGAGCGTGTTCTTCTAAAAGCGGGTACTCCTGAATAAGTCGGTAAGCCTTTGCATAGGCTCGGGTATTGATATATGACTTTAGAAGGCCTACAGGCAGGAGCTCATATTCGCTAATGGAACCGTCCTCGCAGCCAACAAACAGTGTATCGTCCCCGCTTAT
>JBFESZ010000130.1:0-3946 GCA_041548245.1 Sulfurimonadaceae bacterium | reverse complement strand
TGTAACCAGAACCTGGGAAAATGCTCGCCAAATCGAACTGATAGATGAGCATTATCCTGTTGATGATGTGAATGGGAACTTTGTTTTTAAAAGCAGGGTAGGCATGCGATTGCCTCTTATTTCGATAGAGGAAGACCATTACCTTGCCTTGTCTGTTACAGTGGGAAAAAACAATTCTGCAACATATACTAAGGTGAAGGTGCCTTTTCATGTTGGACGCGAAGGCAAGATGATGCTCAATGCAGACAACCTCAAACATATCGCTGACTTGATGCTGCAAAGTAATTATGGATGGGGCGGCGTATATCAGGAGAGGGACTGTTCTTCAACATTGCGTGATCTCTATGCTCCCTTTGGGATATGGCTTCCAAGAAACTCATCTGAACAATCCAAAGTCGGAAAGGTCACCGTACTTAAAGAGATGACGCTAAAAGAGAAAGAAGAGATGATAATACAAGAGGGAGTACCCTTTGAGACACTTCTTTATAAAAAAGGTCATATCCTGCTATACCTAGGGCTTTATAACGGCAAAATAACTGTGCTGCATAATGCATGGGGTGTAAAGACGATGAAAAACGGAGTTGAAGGAAGAAAGATCATTGGAAAAACTGTGATATCTTCGCTGGAGATAGGAAAAGAGAGAGAAGACTATGACCCGGAAGAAGGAATACTTTCACAAATAGTCAGTATGAACATCCTCACTCAAGAGTAGAAGCTGGGGTTTTAAGCAAGAATATCCAAAAGGGATCCAAGCATATCATCTTGAGTCCTGATTGCTGATCCTTGGACTTCATGCCCTCTTTGAACAATCACCTGATCTGTCATCTCTCTGCTTAGCTCGGTTTGACTTAGACTTGAACCATTATTGTCTGCTTTTTGAAAACCGGCCTGAACACCACCCGAAGTACTGCTTAGTGTTGTGCGTGTCGGGATAAAACCATCCGTGTTTACATTGGCAATATTATTTGCATTTGTATTTGCAAAGTTTTGATGGGCAATAAGAGAAGAGACGTTTGCAGAAAAATTTACCATGATTAGACCTTTAATCGTAAATATTAGCTTAGTTTTACTGAAAGATCTGTAAGGAATGAAAGTTAATAGGAGTGCTTAAAAGTACAGCTTATTTTTGTGGTAGCCAGGTTTGTTTACTTAAGGCGCGTGATAAAAATAGCATTTCAAAGTATGTTTAGACATCTGCTTCGCAGATAGCCTAAGCATGTTCAACTAAAGACAATAACCCGATCAGGACTCTTCTAGTGAAGATCAGCGTTTAATTTTATCTCACGTGTACTACGGCTTACTGTCATCTCGCCTGTCATTGAGTTTTGGCGAAAATGAAGACCATTAAGTCCTGCAAGCTCTTTACCTTTAAACAGGTTGCCTGTAAGTTTGGCTTCCGGATTAGCTTCATTGATCTTTGCAAGCTGTTCAGGATTTATACTTAATTTTGTTCCTTCTAAAATAGCAAGACCGGCATCAATGATACAAGCATCACCAAGAGGAATACCACAAGTCGAGTTAGCTCCAAGTAATGTGTTCTGACCAACTGAAATGGGGTTTCCGTCCGTACCGCTTAGTACGCCAAGGATAGAAGCGCCGCCACCAACATCGGAGCCTGCACCAACAATCGCAGAGCTTGAGATACGACCTTCGACCATAACAGAACCTGTCGTACCGGCATTAAAATTAATGTATGAAGCACCAGGCATAACCGTTGTACCCGCATGAAGTTGAGCACCGAAACGAACCTTTCCTGCATCAAGAATACGCGTATTATCAGCTGGAATGATATGCTGAAGAAAACGTGGGAACTTGTCTACGAAATCTATTTCCGGGAATTCATTGCGCAGCTTTAGCTCGATCTCGTTAATACGAAGGTAGTCAAGATCAATAGGTGTATTTCCGTGCCATGCGACATTTGGAAGTGCTCCAAAAGCACCATTCAGATTAAGTGTTCTAAGTTCGGCTTTTGCCAATGAGAGGGCATAAAGTTTAAGATAAGTCGCTTCAACACTGACACAAGCAGCGTCTTCAAATAAAAATACAACGCGATATTCGCCTTCTTTCATGCCTTGGTCTTCAAGAAGCTGGAAAAGCTGAATGATGACCTGCACGTTTTTATGTGCGTCACCGAACGCTTCTGCAAGATAAGGGTTAAAGCTGTCCATACATCTTTTTACAAAATCAAAAGTTATCTTGCAAGACACTTCGCTTTGTGTGTTGTCTATCTCAATGCCACAGGCGCTTAACGCATCGATAAAAACAGCCGCACTCCCAAAGTTTTCCTTCCAGTTTATAACAGGATACGTTGCTTGAAGGACCTTGTCGTTGTCCAGTTGACTGGCGTCTATGCGGCAAATACCAAATGCAATAGGGTCTTTATATCCCGATCTTGATTTCACGCTTTCGACCAATGCCTTAAATTCTTCAGTTGTTTTTATCATCTTGTCTCTCTTGTCAATTTTTTTTGAATAATACCATAAGAGCAACCGTCATAAACTTAACCTTACATATAAACCGGTTCTATACATTTTACAATAAGCGCGCAGCTGTTTTTGTCGTATTCAAGAAACAATCCGTGTGACAGGCCGTTTGAATGGAGTAGGAGTAAAAGAGCAGGGGAGCACAAACAACCAATGCAGATCAAGGAACACGATGGTTCCTAAAAGAAGCTGCCCTGGTTTTCATTTTCAAGAGGACGGCGTTTTTCTTTTATTAGCCATTCCTGCAAAAGCTGATCTACCACCTTGCTTAGGCTCATCTTATATCGTACACGCGCATATTTCATTGACTCATCCCACACCTGTCGGTCTATGACAAGAGAACGGGTTACTTCATCTTTTGGCTTCATAATCAACTCTCCCAATTACTATATAATAAACTATATAGTAATTGACTTCTCCTGAAAGAATGCTTTTCTTGTATTAAGAATATACATATTACCGTGCAATATCAATTGGTTAACATAATGTAAATTCTCTTTAAAGTTACAGCTGCATTGCAAAGGGTGCACTCTCTTACATATATAGTTGTTTTATACTTTGATTGGCATTGGTTTAATTTTGTATTAAACTTTAATCACATATAGTAATAAAAATCAACCCAATAACGAGGTGTTAAATGTCTACGATAAGTTTGATCGATAACAGGAATGGCAAAAAGTATGAATTCGACATTCTTAGTCCGACAATAGGTCCAGATGTTGTTGATATACGTTCGCTGTATCAGCAAACAGGAATGTTTACTTATGATCCTGGATTCACCTCTACGGCAAGCTGCAGTTCTGATATCACCTATATTGACGGAGAAAAAGGCGAACTTCGGTACAGAGGCTATGACATCAGTGATCTCGCAACTAAAAAATCTTATTTGGACACATGTTATCTTTTACTGGTCGGGAACCTGCCATCAAGAAACGAATTTTCAGCCTTTGATATCGAGATCAGAAAACGTTCTTTTGTGCATGAAGGCTTAAAAAACCTGTTTTATTCCTTTCCTGACAGTGCCCACCCGATGGCAATGATGGCATCGGCTGTTTCTGCACTTTCTGCTTTTCATTATGAGCACCTGAACATAAAAGATAAAGAGGAAATGCAGACGATGGCACGCAGGATCATTGCCAAGATACCTACCCTTGCCGCCCTCTCCTACCGCAGAAGTCTTGGCATCCCCTTTATCTATCCAGATATCGAACGCTCTTTTACGGAGAACTTTTTGTACATGATGCGGGCTTATCCTTCTGCCGACATTGTGATCAGAGATGTCGAGATAAAAGCACTTGATACTATTTTCACGCTGCATGCAGACCATGAGCAAAACGCCTCGACATCAACAGTAAGGGGTGTTGCTTCTACCGGGGCACATCCTTACGCCGCAATGTCAGCAGGCATCAATGCATTATGGGGACGTGCTCATGGCGGAGCAAACGAATCAGTAATAGCGCAAC
>JBFESZ010000129.1:0-4014 GCA_041548245.1 Sulfurimonadaceae bacterium | reverse complement strand
TGAAGTCGTTGCCTCATGTTCAACCTGTGCAGTAGGGTTTTTAACATCAATATAGGGATAGGTGTGTGCCGCACACTTGTCACCGATGAGCAGGGAATCGCATTGGGTGAAGTTTCTCGCATTAGTCGCCTGCGGACGTATTTTTACAAGTCCTCTGTAAGCATTGCTTCCTTTGAGTGCTGAGATCCCTTTTGAAACAATGGTAGAACTGGTGTTTTTACCTAGATGAAGCATCTTTGAACCCGTGTCTGCCTGCTGTGCCAAAGAGGTGATAGCAACAGAATAAAACTCGCCCCGGCTGTTGTCCCCCAATAAGATACATGAAGGATATTTCCAAGTAATCGCAGCTCCGGTCTCTACCTGTGTCCACGATATTTTTGAATTTCTTCCCAGACATTTCCCCCGTTTCGTTACAAAATTATAGATGCCGCCTTTGCCTTCCTCATCACCCGGGTACCAGTTTTGTATGGTAGAGTATTTTATTTCGGCATCATCGAGTGCGATAAGTTCGACAACGGCAGCATGAAGCTGATTTTCATCTCGCATAGGTGCAGAGCATCCTTCATTATAAGAGACATACGAACCCCTCTCAGCGATGATGAGGGTCCGTTCAAACTGACCTGAATTCAATGCGTTGATACGAAAGTAGGTTGAAAGTTCCATAGGACAGTGTACACCTTCAGGTATATAGGCGAAGGTGCCATCTGTGAAGACAGCACTGTTCAGGCAGGAAAAATAGTTGTCACCCATAGGTACAACAGAAGCAAGATACTTCTGTACCAGTTCGGGGTGATGTTGTATCGCTTCGGAGATGGAGCAAAAGATGATTCCAAGTTCAGAGAGTTTATCACTAAAGGTCGTCTTGACCGATACAGAGTCAAAGACAGCATCCACCGCAATTCCAGCAAGAATCTTCTGCTCTTCAAGAGGGATGCCAAGACGTTCATAGGTTGCCAATATCTTTGGGTCGACTTCATCAAGAGAGTTGATGTTTTTTTTTGGAGCAGCATAGTAAGAAATATTTTGATAGTTGATCGGTGGATAGTGGATATGTGCCCATTTGGGTTCGCTCATTTTCATCCACTTGTCATAGGCTTTGAGTCGCCATTTTAACATCCATTCCGGTTCATTTTTTTTATTCGATATAAGAGTAATAATATCTTCATTGAGTCCTAAGGGTGCTTGGTCTTCATCAATATCAGTGTTGAACCCAAGTTTATACTCCTGTTCGATAAACTCTTCTATTTTCTGTGACATTTCATGCTCCTACTTCTGTATCAATTATGTAACGATATAGATTTATCTTATATTAATATCTGTTTTAAATTAAAAGATGAAGATAATCAGAAGAAAAAGTGGAACGCTACATGCATAGAGTATGGATACAAAAAATCGCCATACTATCTTTTTATTTTGTCATTTAAAGAGGTGCGGTTTTTTGTACCTGCTATTTCAAGATTCATAATAATCTCTATGTTTTTACCATATAGCTTCATTTATACAATACTGACTAGCTTGATTTTGTTGTTTATCGTTAGCTGTCGAATAATTTAGTTCTCACAGCTGGAAATTTAGAGACTTAAATTAATTTTAATTATATTTACTAACTAAAATATGATATAGTGCTGTATAGAGATTCGAAGTATAAACATATTTATGTTCAACTTTTTATTCTTACTCCAAAGAAGAGTTGGGGGAATACATCTATTTCTCATAGTGTTGAAAAACAATATAAAGGATATCAGTGAAAGTTTTTAACATCACATGCGCACTCTTGTTGCTTCTGCCATTAAAGCTTTGTGCACTTACAGTCAATGAGATGGCGCAACAAACCTTAGACACCGATCCACAGATCAATCAACGTATCAGTGAACTGCGTAGTATGAAGTATGATCTAGATAAAGCTTATGCCGGATATAAGCCTTCGCTTGATCTTGAAGGAGGTGCAGGACCTCAAAAGACTGATCGACAAGGTCCTGGTATTGACCAAAATAACAATCTCTTTGCAACAGAAGCTTCATTAACATTGACGGAGAACCTCTTTCAGGGATTTAACACGAAGTATGATGTCAAAGAGCAAGAAGCTCGTATAGAGGCTGCAAAGTACTTTACACTGCAAGAAGCAGATACTATTTTACTGAAGCTTGTCAACTCTTACTTGGATATAGTCAAAAACAAGCAAGTCTTTAACATAGAGTATGAAAATGTAAAGAATCACGAAAGAATTGATGAGATGATTCGTCAAAAAACCCAGGCAGGGCTTGGTACAAGAGCAGATGTAGAGCAGAGCCAGGCAAGAAAAGCTTTGGCATACTCTAACTATATCGTTCAACAAAATAACTATAGAGACTCGGTTATCAACTTTGAGCGTCTTTATGGAAAGGTCGTCTTAGCGGATGAGATGCCAGATGCAATGCAGATGGATCTACCTACTTATGACCTTGAGGAACTGATCAAACTGGCCTTGAAATATAATCCGACCATTAAGACGGAAGAGTTTAATGTCAATACACAGACAAGCAAATACTCTAAAGAGGTAAGCAGTTTTTACCCTACCGTCGATGCCGTTCTCTCAGTGGACTACAGAAAGAACACGGATGGGTATGAGTATGACACGAAATCTGCAAAGGCAATGTTGAAGTTAAAATATAACCTTTACAATGGAAACCGTGATGAATCAATCCGCCTGCAGAACCTTGAAGCGACGACTGCTCAAAGATATAACCTGAATGCGAGTCAAAGAGCTGTCATCGAAAAACTCAAATTGGCTTTTATGTCCTATATTCATACGAAAAAAAGAATCAAATGTCTCGAACTGTATGTCAAAGTGTCGAAAAAGACGACAGATTCATATGCGCAGGAGTATTATCTAGGACGCCGTACACTGCTTGATCTGTTAAATGTGGAACAAGAGCATATCACGGCACAAAAAGAGCTGATCAATGCAAAAAACGAAATGTATATGGCGCTATACAGAGTACTTGACAGTATCGGTATTATGTCATCGGTACTAAATACAAATATGTATGATGCTTTAGAGTTGGAAACACCGGAGCTTCCAGGTCATGTATATGGTAAGAAAATGACCCTTAAAGACATCAAAGATGATGTGCAACTGATCGACTTGGACAAGATATGTGAAGAGGCTGTAGACCTAAGCATTGTAGAGCCAAAAGAGGAAAAGGTAGATGAGACAAGTACGCATGGGATTATCATTGACAAGACGGATGAGCAAAACACGAAAATAGACCTTGTCGATATAAAGTTTGAATACAAATCGTCTAAACTTTCCAAAGAGAGTAAAGAACACTTAAAACCTTTGGCAAAACGAATGTTGGAAGACAAAGATATCATCATGGAAATTCATGGTCATACCGACAACATCGGTTCGGAAAAGTACAACAAGAAGTTGTCTCTTGCAAGAGCAAAGTCTGCTCAAAAAGTACTTGTAGCCAATGGTGTCAAGGCAGAGAGAATTAAAATATTCGGGCATGCTTTCAACAAACCAGCCGCAACCAATAAGACGGCTAAGGGTAGAGCATTGAATCGTCGTATAGAGTTTGTTCTAGAAAAAGCCAAATAGTCAAATGAAAGAGAGTGCAAGGGACCCACTACTAGATTGTCTAGTAGCATTTACCGCTTTATACCATGAACCCTGCACAGCAGAGAGTTTGGTAGATGGACTTCCTACACAAGAGGGTGATAACTTTGCACAGCTTGTCTCTACAGGACATAAGTCATCTAACTTCTCCCGTGCAGCTAGCAGGGCAGGACTCGTCTCAAAAGTTTTAAAACAAGAGCTGGATGATATCTCTGCCCTTATGCTTCCTGGAATTATTCCTCTAAAAAACAGACATGCTTGCATATTGGAAGCTATCGATAAAGAGCAAAACAGAGCTAAGGTCATATATCCCGAACTTCCTGATGCGGAAGAGTGGGTCGATTTAGAAAAACTGAAAGAAGACTATCTAGGATTCGTCTTTGTACTGAAAAAAAAGTACTCCTATGACAATT
>JBFESZ010000128.1:0-4032 GCA_041548245.1 Sulfurimonadaceae bacterium | reverse complement strand
TTAAGACCTAAAGGTAAACAATGGAATTATGTGTTGCACTTGACCTGCCGAGTAAAGAGGAAAACTTAGCCTTAGTAGACAAAATCAAAACGTATGATGTGTGGATCAAAGTGGGATTTCGTTCTTATATCCGTGACGGGAAAGAGTTTATTGAAGCGATCAAAGCCATCAATCCTAAATTCAAGATCTTTTTGGATCTGAAACTTTATGACATACCCAACACGATGGCCGATGCGGCCGAGTCTATCATGGGACTTGGTGTCGATATGTTTAACGTCCATGCCAGTGCAGGGAAAGTCGCTATGCAAACTGTCATGCAGCGCCTTGAAAAATATGAAAAACGTCCTATTGTCCTCGCCGTTACAGCGCTTACCTCTTTTGATGAAGAGAACTTCAAAGCTATCTATAATCAGGATATCGCATCAAAAGCTGATCAATTTGCCAGAGACACCTATGAAGCAGGCCTTGACGGAGTTGTCTGTTCCGCCTTTGAAAGTGCCTCCATCAAATCCATCACCTCTGAAAACTTTGCCACACTTACTCCAGGTATACGACCGTTCGGTGAAGATGCAGGCGATCAAAAACGCGTAGCCGATATCAAGACCGCACAAGAGCAAAAAGTCGATTTCATTGTGGTAGGACGTCCGATCTACAAGGCAGAAGATCCAGCAGAAGTCGTTAAAAAAATCTTGTCTGAAATATAAATCTTTTTGCTACCTTTAAGTAGCATCGAATACATACACAATCAACGTGGTACATGTTTTGCTGTCATTAACCTGTAAATTACACAAGGGGTTCATATGAAAGTAATGGAAACAATAGACGTTGTTGTTAAACTAAAAGAGAAGATTGCAGATGCGAAACAAAACAATGTCGCACTTGCAGCCCAACTGCAAAAACTTCTTGATGCAATACTGAACAATCCTCAGAACAAGCGCTATATCTAAAACACAGCGTTTCTTTACGAACACAGGTACTCTATTGAAGGTACCTATGTTTGGACCTAACCATAACAGATTACAATCCATAGAAATTTTCAACCTTTTACAACACAATTTAAGTGAAAGTTTATCTGCATTGGTTATAATCTCAGTCCTAAAACATTATGATTGATGTTTTACACGGATAGATGGGTGAGCTGGCTGAAACCACATCCCTGCTAAGGATGCGTATGGGTAACTGTACCGAGGGTTCGAATCCCTCTCTGTCCGCCACTTAACTTGAAACCCCCTAAACACAGACTTCCAAGAATTGAAAATCGTTACTGTGCCCAAAGTGTGCCCAAATGTGACAGCTATTTTGAAAGAAACAAAGCTCTTTTTTTATCAGTACGTTTTATATATCTTGCATATTTTTCCAGAGTCATAGAACTGTCTTTATGACCCAGCATATTACTTACCCACAATATATCTTCACCGTTACTGATCATCAGACTTGCAAATGAATGTCTCATCTGATAAAGGTTTCGATATTGAATACCTAATTCTTTTAAAGCTGGCTTCCAGTAATAAGAGCTGATTTTGTCACATGTGTTATATGGATTGCCAGCATAGGTCTCAAATATATAGACACTTGATTCAGGACAAAGTAATCTGTGTTCTTGAAGATAGGGAAGCAATGCATCAAGTATCTCAACATCACGGATACTGTTTTTTGTTTTAGGTTTAGTCTCTAAGCCTTGCCGTCTGCTTCGTCTGACTTGGATAATGCGTTCATCCCAATCGACATCTTCCCACTTCAGACCTATGATCTCACCTGTACGCATCCCCGTAAAGAAACCAATCGCAAAAAAGCATTGCATGGCTTTGGGGGTTGCATCGATTATCCTGAACATCTCTTCTTGTGAGAAAGGTTTTTTGTCTCGCATCTCTTCAAGTTTAGGGGACTTGACCCTTTTAAAGGGATTGTTCCTGATTATCTCATCACACATGGCATCTTCTAAGATCGTCTGAAAGACGGTCCGAATACTCTTTACTGTCTTGGATGATCTCTCTTTTAAAAGATTGTTCTGCCACTGTGCGAGCTGAGAAGCTTTGATCGTATCTAGTCTCTTCTTGCCAAAGTGAGGTTTGATATGAAGATCATAGACACGTTCATAGTTTCTCTGAGTGAGTTCTCTTCGCTCGATTGAGTGAATGTCAAAGCTGATCACCTTGAATTCATCAAGTGTCGGTACTGTTTGTTGTTTTTCTTGTTTAGATTCAAAGAACATCCCATGATTGAGCTTGTAGACAATCTCGGGAATGATTTGTTGCTCGGCAAACTTACGGTTTTTCTTCGTATCATCAAGCTCAAGGCTTCGTCTATACCTTTTTGACTGATGATAGAATGTTATCCACAACTTGCCGTTGCGACTTGTGAGTTTCATCGGTTTCCTTTCCGACCACCCAAGAGTCAATCGCAACTCTATCAAAGAGTATTTTACCAGTTCTATTATGAAAGTGTTCACCCTCTAAGAAATATTCATCTTTGATCTTATAGATACGATCTTTGGAGTAACCGAGGTATTGAGCGAGTTCACGGACATTCATCCAGCGTTTGCTATGCTCTTCTTCGAGTCGTTGTTTGATCTGTTTCAAATCCTCTGCCAGTTGTGGAAGAAGGTTTAAATATTCAATGCCTATATCCATGTCTCACCTCTAAAACGGGAAGTTTATAAGTTTACGTTTTTGAAGCTCGTCATAAAGAGCAATCATCTGATGAGAGAGGCGGTCATAATCAGGGTCTTTGATCTCAGTTGTTCGCATCTCTATAGAGAGCTGTTCTTCCAAAGCGACTAGACCTTCATTACTGTATGTCTTCAGTTCGTTTACAAACTTCTCATACGCTGTCTCTTCTTTTTCTTCCTTTTCTTCTTCATGCAAGAGTTTTATATGCTGTCTGAGCTCATAGTCCTGTTTGGCATGTTGGAGTATCTCCATGAAGTACAAAGAGGTTGGGTTATTGCCATGGATCAACAGACGGGTGATTATTCTCTTAATAGAGCTTCTTGCATCTTCCATGCTGTAACGTTGAGTGATCTTCTCTATCTTATCAAGAGGTGTATCAATCTGAAGGAACTCTTTGATTGCATAAGAGTCTTGTATATGTTTCCATACAGGCAAAGTGTCGGCTCGTCTTCGATTCGGTGAATTAAGTTCTTTCTCTGAGATACTATCTATATCAATCAGACGGATGAGATCGCATCCTTGTTTAAAGAGTACCTCTGCACGCTCTAATACATCCTCAATCGTATCAATACCGTACTGCTTCAAGAACTCTCTATGCATCTGAAACTCGACATTGAATATAGGCTTTTCAAGATCAAGCCCATTGACTACAAAGTGGTTATGCATCAGTTCACGTTTAATACCTTCTTTAGCCTGTAGTTCTTTACGCTTATTGTAGATACGAAGCAAGAAAGGTTTCTTACCGACATAGTAGGTCTCCAACTCATAACCGCTTGAACGCTCACCTATGTTGGCAGAGTGGTTCTTCTTCTTGGAGACGATCATCTCTTTACGAAGGTATTTAAAGTCATGCTGAACGAACATGTTTAAGTCTATCCGTGTTACGGGATAGTGCTTGTTTGTAATCTCTTTTAAAAAGATCGTATTGATATATTCCAACAGAGACTTAATACCCAAAGTATAAATACCTATGGCATCAAGTTGTATCCTGATGTTATGAATATTCTGAGCTTTCTCAGGGTCTTTGAACCCTGCTCTAAAGAAGTCATGATTGAACCAGTGAAAGCCGTCCCTACCCATACCGCTGTAAGTCACATCAATACCGTTTATGGGTATGATGATGTCATTGTCAGCATAGGCATAGTTCAGGCTGTTAAAGTAAGCTTTTTTCTCTTCGATCTTCTCTATGATTAATTCATAGAATTGATCATAAAAAGCACCGCTTTGTGCAAAGTAGTAAAGGGCATCTATACCGCTTATTACGGGAATTTTATTAATTAAATTTTTTATCATAATATACTCATCTTTCAATACTTAAAAGTATTAATTTTTTAATTTTTATTTTTAGTATTTGATTTATGTC
>JBFESZ010000127.1:0-4257 GCA_041548245.1 Sulfurimonadaceae bacterium | reverse complement strand
TTAACAAAACATCTCTGCATTTAGGTGAATATGAAAACCTTAGAAAGGATGCCATAGATCTCTATCCTTTCTTTAGAGACACCTATGAACAAAAACGAAATTCTGATATAGAAGAATAAATCATATAAGGTAAAAAATATGTTAAAAAAAGTCATTCTACTCTTGTTTCTGTCTGTGCTCTCTCTTTATGCTATAGAAGAGCAAAATATCCAAAAAGTAACAGACACAAAAGTAAGAGAAGTCTTGAATATCTTGAAAGACAAAAGCTTGTCTCAGAAACAAAAAGATGAAAAGAATGTTCGTATAATAGACGATATTTTTGATTTTGATATTATGTCACAAATAAGTTTGGGTAGGAAATGGAAAACCCTTTCAAACAATGAAAAAGTACGGTTTTCAAAAGCGTTTGAGAAAAAAATAAAACATTCCTATCTGGATAAACTAAGACTCTACAACAATGAAAAAGTGATCATTAAAGATTTGGAAAAGATCAAATCTAACCGCATTACTCTTGAAACTCAGGTCATAGGTCTGGATGACACGTATAAAGTCATCTATTTTTTCTATAAGTAGAAACAAACCAATCAGTGGTATATCTATGATGTAGAATTGGTGGGTGTGAGTATTATTCAAACCTATAGAAAGCAGTTTGCAGAGTTCTTAACAACAAAAACGGTCAGAGAACTTATAGAATCGCTTTAAGTCATTCTATGTCAAAAATCCTTATATTAAGAAGATAATCAATGCTATATACTTTTTATCAAAAACTGATACTCAAATACCCCTTATCAGTTTTGATCATCCTGATCAGCAGCATACTCATTTTTGGTATCAATGTTCTCAAACTTGAGATAGATGCCTCTGCTGAAACGCTTCTTTTAAATGATGATAAAGACTTAGCATTTTCCAGAACAGTAGCCAAAAGATTCCAAACCAATGATGTACTTATTCTTGCCTATAAACCCAAACAGGATCTACTCTCTCCCAAAAGCGTGCAAACCCTAACACGTCTCAGTGAAGATCTGGAGCAATTACCCCGTGTCGAATCTGTTGATTCACTCATCAATGTACCTCTGTTTTTTTCACCTGTACGAGAGATGGATGATCTAATCAATGAAACCAGGACACTGAAGAGTCCTGACATCAATCTCTCCATGGTGAAACATGAGTTTTTAACCAGTCCTCTCTATAAGGACAGCCTTGTCAATAAAGATTTTACGATATCTTCTATTGTCATCCATTTATATCAGGATCCGGAATATTTCACACTTTTAGAAAAGAGGAATCGTTTACTTGACAAACAGAAGCGCTCTTCACTGACAAAGGCAGAGAAACAGACCCTCCACGATGTCTCTAAAGCATTTAAAGCACATAGAGATGCACAACGTACCATAGACAACCAGAATATTGAAGCAATCCGCTCACTGATCTCAAAATACCAAAATGATGCCACGTTCTTTTTAGGTGGTGTTCAAATGATCTCCAATGATATTGTAAGATTTATCAAAAATGATCTACTGATTTATGGAAGTACCCTGATACTCCTTATTATCCTTGTTTTAGGTTTTGTTTTTAGAAAACCAAGATGGGTGATGCTGCCTATTCTTATTTGTGCTCTCTCCGTTCTTGCGATTACAAGCAGTCTGGGATTTTTTGGATGGGAGATCACTGTCATCTCTTCGAACTTTATTGCACTACAACTGATCATCACCATGTCCATCGTTTTACATCTGATTGTAAGGTATGAAGAACTTTTAATGCTCTATCCTCATGCTTCATCCAAAAGACTGATTTTATATACGATGCTTACAAAGGCCACACCTACTTTCTTTGCTATTATTACTACGATCGCAGGATTCTCTTCACTGCTTTATTCTCATATCCATCCTGTTATTAATCTGGGTTGGATGATGAGTGCAGGAATTTCGATGTCGCTTATTATTGCATTTATTGTATTTCCTGCTGTATTGATGCTTCTCAAAAAAATACCTCCTGTAAAGCATAAGAGTTCTACCGCCTTTATACCTTCACTTACTGCCAAGATCGTACTGCATGATAAAAAAGCGATCTATATCGTCACCTTTCTCTCTATTGTCTTTAGCATTACGGGGGCTTCGCAGCTTATTGTAGAGAACAGTTTTATTAACTACTTTAAAAAAGATACAGAGATCTACAAAGGTATGAGTATCATAGACCAGGAGCTGGGAGGAACCACTCCCTTAGATGTGATTCTCACTTTATCGGACAAAAACAGTACTTCCTCATCCACAGTTGCAACCCAAGAAGAGACGTATGATGAAGCAGATTCCTTCGAAGATGAATTTTCGGCTTCAGAGGACCAGGACCAATACTGGTTCACGAATGAAAAGATCAAGATCATCAAAAAAGTACAGAACTATTTAACAGGTCTGGCACAGGTAGGTGAGGTACAGTCTTTTGCCACGCTTCTTGATACAGGAAAGGTCCTCAATGAAAACAAAGATCTGGACAGTGTAGATCTCGCTATCATCTATAAAAAACTGCCCCAGAAATATAGAGATGTGATACTGACGCCTTATGTCAATATTGAACATAACCAGTTAAGATTTGCTACACGTATCATAGACTCAAATGAAGGGTTACGCAGGGATGCATTGCTCAAAAAGATCAAAGGTGACCTCACACATCTGATTGACCCTGATGTCGCAACCGTACAGCTCTCGAACCTCATGGTACTTTACAACAATATGCTGCAATCCCTGTTCCATTCTCAGGTCACCATGATCGGACTTGTATTGCTCATCGTTTTCCTCATGTTCCTTGTATTGTTCAGGTCTCTCAAACTCACATTGATCGCTTTGATCGTCAATATCATTCCGATAGCGCTTGTCTTTGGATTTATGGGCTGGCTTCACATTCCTCTGGACATCATGACCATTACCATTGCTGCCATAGCTATGGGTATCGGTATAGATGATACGATTCACTACATTCACCGGTTTGAAGTGGAATTTAAAAAAGACAATCTTTACTACTTTACTATGCATAGGACAAGCAACAGCATTGGGAATGCGATGTACTTTACTACACTTGTCATCGTTATTGGTTTTTCCATTCTGATGCTATCAAATTTGATCCCAACCATTTATTTTGGTCTACTTACGATGGTCGTGATGGTCGCTGCTCTCACCTCAGACCTGATACTTTTACCCAAACTTTTGATCTTGTTGAAGCCATTCAAAAGAGTAAAATAGTTTACAATTTCCTATGATCCCATAAGAATTAATATCTCCTTTTATAAAATATGCTACAATCAAAAAAATAAAACAACGGATAGATCATTTATGTTTCATGAATTCAAAATAGACAATTTAGACCAGTTTCCCAAAGATTTAGATACCCTTTTAAACAAGCAAAGAGAGATGATCAATGAGATCACGGCAAATGCCGAGACCAGTTATGACAAGGTCCTTAAACCCCTGCAAGACCTGGACGAGGAGCTAGGGCTTTTCTTCACACCGCTTTCTCATCTTAACTCCGTGATGAACTCAGAAGAAACACAAAAAGCCTATGAAGCGTCTATCCCCCTACTTTCTAAGTTCAGTTCTGAAATGGCACAGAATGAAGCTCTGTTTAAAAAGATAGAAGCCATTAAAGCAGATTCCAAAGAAGCACAAAAAGTGCTGGAACATGAAGTAAGAGGCTTTGTACTCTCTGGGGTCAATCTTCCCGAAGATAAGAAAAAACGCATGGAAGAGATCAATCTTAAACTCTCTGAACTCTCTAACCAGTTTTCACAAAATCTGCTTGATGCGACCAACGCCTATGAACTCATTATCGAAGATGAAAAAGATGTTGAGGGTATGCCTCAGTCTGACATCGATGCAGCCAAAGAGGAGATCGATGGAAAGAGTGTGTACAAATTCACACTTCAAATTCCCAGTTATCTGGCCTACATGACTTACGGCCCTAACCGTGAGTATAGAAAAGAACTCTCCAAAGCCTATGCAACCAGAGCCCCTGAAAATGCAGAAGTGATTGACAAGATCCTGGCACTCAAACATGAAAAATCACAACTGCTGGGCTTTAGCTCTTACGCACAGTATGCACTGGAGACACGTGATGCAAGTCATGAAGATGATGTCATCTCATTCTTGAATGAATTAGCCGACGCTGCCTTGCCTCAGGCAAAAAATGAACTTGAGGAACTACGTGAATATGCTAAACGTGTGGATAGTATCGAAGATCTTGCAGGATATGATGTAGGCTACTATTCTG
>JBFESZ010000126.1:0-4321 GCA_041548245.1 Sulfurimonadaceae bacterium | reverse complement strand
TATTTTATAAGGTTTTCAGAACAATACATTTCTGATATACTATATAATACTGACATATCTTAATAATAGGGCATATTGTTCCTTTTATAAATAGGTGGCACTAAATCTTAACAGGGATTGACTAATTATGACTTATCAAAAACGCATAACCCAAATTTGGCGACACCATGATCTGAAAAATGCTGCGCATAACTATACGAATCTTATTCGTTACGCAACGATGGCTGCATCAAGTCACAATACACAACCATGGAAGTTCCAGCTTGAGCCGGGCAGGATAACGATTCTTCCTGACTTCTCACGACGATGTCCAGCTGTCGATCCGGATAACCACCACTTATATGCGAGTCTGGGATGTGCCACAGCTAACTTAATTGAAGCGGCTTCTGCCGCTGGCTTAAGCAGCCAAATTCATTATGACGAAGCAATCTCTGGTTTGATAATAGATCTTGATACAGGTGCCGTTTCAAGATCTGTCCTTTTTGATGCAATCCCAAAGAGACAATGCAGTAGAACGACGTATGATGGGACTGAGCTCAGCTCTCAGGAACTCCAGCAGTTGGAGATTGCCGGCAGTGGTGATGGTGTGTCTCTCATGTTCCTTACCGGAGAGAAAAAGTTAAAGGGTCTTACAGAATATGTAACCAGGGGCAATATCGCACAAATTAGCGATACTGCATGGGTCAACGAACTAAAGACTTGGATCCGTTTTAACGGATTTCATGCTGTTGCGACCGGCGATGGATTGTATGGCAAATCAATGGGAAACCCTGACGTACCAAAATGGCTCGGCAACTTCATACTCCAATTCACCCTCTCATCAAAAAGCCAAAATAATAAGGATATGACGAACATTCTAAGTTCATCGGGTGTTGCAGTATTTTATTCCGATTCGGATGATAGAGCACACTGGATCGAATCAGGAAGATGTTATCAGCGTTTCGCGCTTCAGGCGGAGGCTTTAAATCTTCGTACAGCATTCATTAATCAACCCGTGGAAGTTAGCGAACTTCGTTCTCAGTTCGCTTCGTGGCTTGGTATTGGTAACCGCAGGCCGGATCTGGTTGTCCGTTTCGGACGCGGACCCAAGATGCCACCCTCTTTACGAAGACCTGTAGAAGACGTAATCATCTAATGGTAGTTGACTACAAGGTTATGCATACGCCACCTAACAAAACACTGCACTGATATTTTGCGAAGTGCAACGTAGAAAATTTGAATGAGCTTGGCCATTCACATCATTTCTTATTCTCTGAAAAATGAAAACTTTATAATCTAACATGGTTTATTGCAGTGATGAAGTCTTTATCAAGTTATATATTTTATAAGGTATTGACTAAAGTTTTGAAAAAGTCATGAATACAATATATTTTCTCAATATCAATGCATTTTTGATATACTCATACTATGTCAATAAAGTTATAGAAGGACAAAGTGTTCCCAAAGTAAATAGTTGTAGAGTATGATTTTCAGTCCTGTGTAACAGTGTGAAAAAATATGGGTCCCAATATACAACAAAAGGAAACATCATAGGTAAATGGCTTCTTATCGTAAGCGTGATCACCGTCACAGTTGTTATTATAACGGTTTTCATAGGGCAGGGACGTTGAAGAAACATTGCAAATAGTCTGGAAAGGAGACCTCATGGATGTGCGATATGAGTTTGAACAGTGAGCCATAGGACTGCGTGGCAGGTACTTCAGACAAACACACAATATGAAGGATTACAATCATGAAAATTCGATCATTGTTACCGTATTTTGCCATCACATTTGGATTAGCGTGGAGTCTTATAGTCTTACTTATACTATTTCCACAACAAATCACAGCAGTATTCGGTGAGTTAAGTGCGAAAAATCCGCTATTTATGCTTGCTGTTTATGCTCCAGCGATAGCAGCCTTCATTTTGGTATTTCGTCATGGAAGGTTACAAGGATTACGGCGCTACCTCTCAAGGTTATTGCTATGGAGGGTGCATTGGGGCTGGTACGCATATATATTTATTGGTATTCCTTTTCTGTTCTATGCGGGTGCTGCTATAAAAGGAAATCTATTTACAGACCCATTTCCATTTTCAATTTGGCCGGAAATGTTATGGGCATTGGTATTTATGCTCTTTTTAGGACCGATCGAAGAGTTCGGTTGGCGTGGAGTTGGATTGCCGTTGCTTCAGCAGTATTTTGCTCCGATATGGGCAGGTATTATCCTGGGGCTTATCTGGGGTATATGGCATCTTCCAGCATTTTACCTGAGTGGTTCATTGCAGAGTACATGGTCTTTCTTTCCCTTTTTCATTGGTACCATAGCGCTCAGTATTATTGTTACTCCACTGTTTAATGCCTCAGGCGGCAGCATCTTACTACCAATGCTATTTCATTGGCAGGTTATTAACCCTGTTTTCCCCGATGCTGCTCCATACGACACGATTATGTTTGTAGCTGCGGCTATCATTGTTGTCATTATCAATCAAAAGAAAATGTTCAATAAGGATGGTGCAGTGACAGAGGTGATTCCAGAGAGACGATGACATGAGTACCCGGAGAAATCAAAAACTGTACAGTTGGATTAGAATCTTCGCAGCAGTAACGTCTTTTATCTCTTCGCTTGCAGGAACAAATTTTGATGAGCATTATTTTTCTAATAACGCATTTGAAAAGCTTAAAAGGGATGTTCAAAAGGAATTAAATACATTGTATAAAGAAGCCCAGGCTAGGAATGAACTTTTCCCTGGTGCAACAGTCGCTTTTGCACTTCAAGATGGACGTAGTGCGGAGTTTGCAACAGGTTTTTCAAACATTGAAAAGAAGACGGCCATGTCAATTGAGTCACGTATGCCAGCAGGAAGTATCGGCAAGACATTTGTAGCTGCAGTTGTACTGAGCATGATCTCGGATGGTACGCTGGATCTGGATGAAAAGATTAGTAAGTGGCTTGGTGATGAGAGGTGGTTCAACCGCCTTCCAAACCATGAGATAATTACATTGCGACATCTTTTGAATCATAGCAGCGGTCTCATTGATCATGTGTTTGATACAGATTCTGCTTTTCAGGATTATATGAAGAGGCAAGTCATTCTCGACAATACAAAGCGCACGATTGATCCAAGGGAATTGGTGCAGTTTGTTCTCGACCAAAAGCCCTTATTTCCTGCTGGAAAAGGGTTTCACTACTCTGACACTAACTACATTCTGGTAGGTCTTATTATCGAAAAGACCCGCGGATCGACTTATTATGAAGAACTTTCCAATCGATTGTTAAAACCCCTAGGTCTAACGTTTACATCACCTTTAAACAAAAGAAAAGTAGTGGGGGTGGTGCAAGGGTATGCTCCCAAGAGCCAACAGCTTTTTGGACTTCCATACAAAGTTCTGGATGATAGTGGTACTTTTATATTTAATCCTTCTCTCGAATGGACGGGTGGCGGTGTGGTAAGTAATTCGCAGGATCTGGTACGATGGATGAAGGCTCTCTATGAAGGTAAGGTTATAAGCCGACGGTATCTTAATGAGATGTTAAACTCGGTAGCTAGTCCCGAACATGGCCACGACGATTTAGGTCGAGTATATGGATATGGACTCGGCGTAAGTATTGCGAAGACAAAATATGGAACGACGTTCAGGCATGGCGGTTTTTTCCCTGGATATAATTCCCTACTGGCCTATTTTCCGGAGCAGAGAGTAGCTGTCGCCATGCAGATAAATAGCGATAGCTCAAAAATTGAAGAGCACTTTGAAGCCATTGTAAAAATCATTATGAAAACCATTGATTCAGACCTTATCAAAATAAAGTAAGTCAAGAGTAATAATATCTCTTATCTCCACAATGTTCTTT
Organism: Sulfurimonadaceae bacterium; assembly: GCA_041548245.1. Taxonomy (GTDB): domain Bacteria; phylum Campylobacterota; class Campylobacteria; order Campylobacterales; family Sulfurimonadaceae. Next base: position 490 of record JBFESZ010000126.1, on the reverse strand, counting down.
CTAAAGGGTGCTATGAATGGTTGTTAACTTACTGAAATTTTTCATTTACGCCATATATCAAAACAAGATTATTTTCAAAACCTTATAAAATGTTCTATATAGTAGGAGATTTTATAAAGAAAACATAAGTTCTAAAGAGTTTAAAAAACTGATGAGTATCTTACTTGAAGTCGCTCAACGATAGACAATTCATTGTGATGTTATTCTTATCTATCGGTGACGTAAAACATTGAACGGTCTGGTTTATAGTTCTCAGGCTGATTGCTTTTTGCTCTCTTCTATCGCCAATAAAACACCATCCCAAAACTTTATTCTGGCTTTGATCGCATGGAGAGCAGCCTCTTCAGCATCTATGATCTTTTCTTCATCTCCCTCACATAATAGGTCAAGCATACGTAAAGACATCGGTCCATGATGATCTCCATCAAGCTCAATATGACGATCGAGATAATAGTGGAACACTTCTGCTTCATCTCTTGATATTTTCATT
>JBFESZ010000125.1:0-4361 GCA_041548245.1 Sulfurimonadaceae bacterium | reverse complement strand
ATTTATCGCTTTACTAATAGTTTATGATATGACTGAAAAAGTATGTAAGGGTAAAAATGAGTAGAATGACAAGTGAAGAAGCACTCAAACTAATCCGTGAAGCCGATCTTAAAGAGCTTGGAAAGATGGCAAGTGCAAGAAAGAAAGAGTTGCACCCTGAGGGGATTACAACGTTTATTGTTGATAGAAACATCAATTATACGAATGTGTGTTGGGTAGATTGCAAGTTTTGCGCCTTTTATCGTCATGCTAAAGACGATGATGCCTACATCCTTTCACATGAAGAGATCGATCAGAAGATTGATGAACTGGTCGCCATTGGCGGAACACAGATCCTGTTTCAAGGTGGTGTCCATCCAAAACTGAAGATTGATTTCTATGAAGAACTGGTTGGACATATACATGAAAAGTATCCGCAGATCACTATTCATGCCTTTTCAGCTATAGAGATAGACTTTATAGCAAAGATATCCAAAATCTCTATAAAAGAGGTTCTAGAGCGCCTTAAGGCTAAAGGACTCTCTTCAATCCCGGGTGCAGGAGCGGAGATCCTTAGTGACAGGGTACGTGACATTATCGCACCGAAAAAACATGATTCGTCAGTATGGCTTGATGTGCACAGAACAGCGCACAGTCTGGGCATAAAATCAACTGCGACGATGATGTTCGGTACAGTGGAGACAGATGAGGAGATCGTCGAGCATTGGAACCTAGTCCGTCAACTCCAAGATGAGACAGGCGGTTTTAGAGCCTTTATCATGTGGTCTTTTCAGGGACAGAACACACAGTTGGCTGAAGAGATACTTGATATCGATAAGCCTTCATCTAACCGCTATTTACGTCTTTTAGCCGTTTCACGTCTGTTTTTGGACAATATTCCAAACATACAAAGCTCTTGGGTGACACAAGGCCCTTATATCGGACAGATGGCACTCAAGTTTGGAGCCAATGACCTTGGGTCTACCATGATGGAAGAGAATGTGGTCAAAAGTGCCGGAGCTGGCTTTAGAATGGCGAAAGACGAGATGATCCATTTGATTCATGATATCGGTGAGACACCAGCTATTCGTAACACGGCGTATGAGATTCTGGAGAAATTTGCGTGAAAAACATAGTAATTGCGCTTTTATTAATTTGTGAGGTAATAATGGGAAGTGAGATTTTAGAAGTTGATGTCAATAATACGAAAGTGCCTTTGATCTTTGAAAAAGATGGTCGTCTTCCGATCGTCACAATACAGGTTGTTTTTCAAAATGGGGGTTCGATCTTTAATGAGAAGCATCCAGGTCTTTCACGTACTGTCGCCAAGATATACGGCGAGGGGACAAAAAGTCTAGGCTCGGCTGCCTTTGCAAAGAAACTTGATGCCAAAGCGATTCATATCTCGGCCAATGCCGGTCCTGAGACATTCGTTTTTGAGCTTTCCTGTCTTAAAGAGCACCTGGATGAAGGTATAGTATCTTTAGCAGCATTGATCGATGACCCGAATCTGACAGAAGATGCCCTTGAAAAGGTCAAGACGGTTACATTGGGTGAGATCGAACGAAAGAGTACGGATCTGGATTATGTTGCAGGGATGACACTGAAGGCATTGTTATTTAAGAATACAGTGTTGGCACAACCTTCAATGGGCACGAAAGAGAGTATCAGTGCCTTAGGGCTTAAAGAGATTCAAGACTTTATTGATGAACGTATTGTTATAAGTCGAGCTATTTGTGTTGTTGGGGGAGATATCAGTAAAGAAGAAGCGAATTCTAAATTACAAGTCGTGCTGAAAAACCTTAAAAAAGGGGAACAGTCAAGCCTACCATTTTATACAGTGACCCCCAAGATAGAAGAAGAGATTGTCCGCAAAAAGACGGAACAGGCCTATGTCTATTTTGGAAGTCCATTTGATATGAGAGTAGGGGATGAAGATTATTACAAAGCACGTGTTGCCATCTTTATTCTTGGTTCAAGTGGATTCGGCTCACGTTTGATGGAGGAGATTCGTGTTAAAAAAGGGTTGGCATACTCAGCATATGGACGTGTACATGTTAACCGATCCCACTCATATTTTTCAGGCTATCTGCAGACAAAGCTGGAGTCCCAAGATGAAGCAAGAAAAAGTGTCAATGAAGTGATCAAGACATTTGTAGACAAGGGTGCAACACAAGAAGAGCTTGATCATGCGAAGAAGTTCTTACTCGGAAGTGAGCCGTTACGCGTAGAGACACTTTCGCAACGTTTAAACCGTACTTTCTTGGACTACTACAAAGGGGCTCCATTGAATAATGCTCAACTTGAACTTGAAAAGATCGAAGCCCTTGAACTTGATGATCTTAATGCATTTATAGCACAACACAATGAGATATTAAATCTTTCTTATGCGATAGTTACGCAGTAGTCTTTTTATGGGAGTTGCTGTCGATGCACTGGATCTGCCTAAGTTTTCAAAGCTAGGTGTAAAAAACTGTATCGAGCTCGCCCTTTTGCTTCCTACAGGATATGAAGACAGGACCCTTCATCATAATGTTCATCTAGGAACATCTCAATTACTTGACGTAGAGATTCAATCTTTCTCACAGTCTAGCAAGTTTATCAAATTGCGACTTTTCTCTTTTAATCTGAATCAGGAACTTGATGCGATTATCTTTCAGCCAAAGCCTTATCACAAGAGGCAGTTTATAGTCGGCGAGCGTCTCTTACTTTATGGAAAACTCGAACTTAATTTTTCTTCTCTTCAGATCATTCAACCCAGAATAGTAAAAGAGATAGGCGGAATTGTTGCCATCTATAAGAGTACTTTACGTTTGGATGTGATGAAGAGTCTTGTGAAGAAATATGTCACTGAAGAGAACTTGCTTGAAGAGGGTTTGAGTGAACCAATTGCAATACGCTTGATTAGGCTTCATTTTCCTCAAAAGCTTCCCAAACAAGAAGAGACAAAAGAGCATAATGCGAATCTTCACGCCCTGAAATTTGCAGAACTTTATAATCATCTAAAGATATTATCTTCCAAAAAAGAGTCATATAAGGCACTGGTGTCGATTAAGGCAGACTATAAGCAGTGGATTGACTCACTCCCTTTTGAACTTACACAGGACCAGTTACGTGCTATTAAGAAGATACAAATTGATCTAAGCAAAGATACGGCTGCCAAGCGTATGGTTGTTGGTGATGTCGGTGCGGGTAAGACCATGGTCATCTTGGCCTGCGCTTATATGGCCAGAGCGTATGGGTCTGTATTGATGGCACCAACAACGGTGTTGGCTAATCAGCTTTTTGAGGAGGCTAAAAAGTTTTTGCCTCAGACGATGAAGATAGCCTTGGTGACCAATAGTAGTAAAAAAGAGAATCTGGATAAATATGACTTTATTATCGGTACACATGCACTTTTACATCGAGATATCAAAGAGGTTCCCTTAGTTATGATTGATGAGCAGCACCGTTTTGGAACCGCTCAGAGAAATCGACTTTCAAAGCTTATGGAAAGATCGAGTGCACGTCCGCATTTCTTACAGTTCTCCGCAACACCTATTCCTAGAACACAGGCGATGATAAACAGTACTCTTCTGGATGTCTCACTTATTATGCAGACCCCTTTTAAAAAAGATATAGATACCCGTATTATTAGAAAGCAAGCGTTTACAGAACTTCTGGAACATATTAAAAAAGAGATTGCACTAGAGCATCAGGTACTTATTGTCTATCCCCTTGTCGAGCAGAGTGAAGCAATAGGTTATCAGAGTATCGATGAAGCAAGAGGTTTTTGGGAAAGCAGGTTTGAAAAAGTTTTTGTCACACATGGAAAGGATAAGAACAAAGAGGAAGTCTTGATCGATTTTAGGAAAGAGGGCGACATCTTACTGGCGACAACGGTCGTAGAGGTAGGTATCTCATTGCCCCGATTGAGTACTGTCGTTATTGTCGGTGCTGAAAGGTTGGGACTCTCAACCTTGCATCAGCTACGTGGACGCGTCAGCCGTACAGGATTAAAAGGGTATTGTTATCTTTATACCAATATGCAGACCTCAAATCGACTTGAGGCATTTTCACAGACTTTGAGTGGGTTTGAAATTGCAAAACTTGATCTTGAATATAGAAAAAGCGGTGACCTTTTAAGTGGTGTCGAACAGAGTGGAACAAGCTTTAAGTATGTAGATATGGCTAAGGATGAAGATATTATTACTGAGGTCCAAAAATATATGCAGATATCCCACTGATCTTTTCTCAGGAAGGATATCTTTTTTATGCCGGTTAGATTTAGTAAAGTCCGAAACGTCCGTCATTACGTTTGTAAAGTACACGAGTCTTGCCATCGATATCATTAAATATCTCAAATTGTTTGCCTGTCTCTTTTAGGTTTTCCAAAACGTCTT
>JBFESZ010000124.1:0-4416 GCA_041548245.1 Sulfurimonadaceae bacterium | reverse complement strand
TATACGCTTCTCTTCAGCTAAAGCGGCTGCTATAGCCAGCTCTTTTTTTGACTTTTTATCCGATGCCAAAGGGGTTGATTCTGCAGCTATGTTTAACGGTCCTTTCGTTTGACTCTCATTTAAGGGGTCAAGTTCCTGTGTGGCCGGCTTATCTTTCTGTGCATTAACTTCTATTAGGTTCTCTTGCTCAAGTTCTTCTTGTGTTGTGAGTTTAAGTGCATCCAATGTTGTACTTGCCTGGACGGCATGTTCACTTTTCGGAAAAGATGCAAGAAAGCTTGCATAAGCAGCTGTAGAGCCAAGGGCTAAAGTCTCCCGCCACAGTTTTTCTTCTTTGCTCTCAAGTTTATCAGGCAGATTAAAATAAAAGTTTTGATCTGAGAGCTTTACATAAGGCTGTGTATACTGTTCTTGAAACTGTTTAAGCGCTTCTTTGTTGGAAGTCCCCTTTAGCGATAGTATAGGAACAAGCTTGGTTGTAAAAGGATAGTCTTTTAAAGCTTTGTTCGGAGCGGTTGAAAGGATAAGGTCGAGGTTTTTAGAAGTTTGGATCTTGGCTAGACCTTTCTTCTTTACACGAAACTTCTCGGCATAGGCATTTTGGTTAGCTGCATTGATGATGACTATGTTTAGACGGTTCCCTGTTTTTTTCATTTTTTTGAGGATAGCATCAAGTTCGATAGCTTCATAAAGTACATGATAGTCGTTTTCTATGGAAGCTTCAACAGGGATAAGGTAGTTCTTGCCTTTGACCTGGATGGTATGGCCGGTAAAATAGAAAAGTGCTATTCCGTCCTCTTGCATACTTGAGTTGAAAGCACGGATACCCTTGATGATCTCGCGTTTACTGGCATTTTCGGCATAGATGACTTCAAAGTTATGTTCTTCCAGGAATGTCTTCATAATATCAGCATCGCGCGTAGCCATTTCTACCGGAAAATCTTCATATTCGCCGTTTCCGATGACAAAAGCAACACGTTTTTCATTCTGCATGGTCTTTAATGAGATGGTATCTGCATTTAAAAAAGTATAAGAGAGTAGGAAGATGAGAAAAAAACGCAGTATGAATTTCATGTATAAATAACCTTTGCCTATATATGATGGACTCTATTAAAAGTTTATATTATACACAAAGCTTGAAAGAAAACAAGATGAATGCTGATATCGTCTGAAGATATAAAAAGTTATGACTAGATTAGTGTACCATTCTTCACAAACTTCTCTATATACTGCATATTCTTCATCACGCGTTGATAATAGGGGTTGTTTGACATACCGCCGTTGTATCCGCTGACCATGTTAAAATAGTGTTTGCGCTTTTTTCTTAGGATAGTTAGATAATATGCCGATATCTGCGCAGATGTCTTGATATCGGTAAGAAGTTTATTAGCGATTTGGGCATCATTGAGGGTATTGATCCATTTTAATGCTTTGACACGTTTGGCGACAAAACGTGCCGTTGCTACTTGTATCTGCATAGAACCCAAAGATGCTTTAGTGATCACGATGCCTTTTTTGAAGTCTCCGATGATGTTTTTGCCTGCACTGCTCTCAGTCAGGCATATAGCCGCTAAAGTGTTTTCATAGGTTTCTCCAGTATAATCCGGAATAGTGCGGGCAACATCTCTTACGGTTTGTAAGACCTTGATCTGCTCTGGCGTAAGAGCAAATATCTGTACTGTCAAGATAAAAATAAGTGTCAAAAAATGAATCAAAAATACCCCTTGAGAATTAAACGTGGAATTATAGTAGAAAAAGAAGAACTTATTAATAGTATAAACATACTAAATGATTCTCTTAAGTAAACGGATGGTAAACAGCAATCTTTCCCCTGTTTTGTGGGTTTATAAGCTTAATGTTATTTGATCAAATTAGTATTTTTATTTAAAAAAAAGGTAAAAATACTCTTTGGCTTAAGGTTGGAAAGTGGAATTATTGAAACAAAGAGGGGAAGCATTTTGTCTTTTTTTTACAAAATGTAACATAATGAAGCAAGGATAGTGGCTTTGATGATAATAAGATATGGTCTCGTTTTTGTTTTGCTGATAGCGGTTCTGGATGCAAAAGAGATACTTTCGCTTTTGAAAAGGGTGCAGAACAACCACACACTGCACATGAAATATCTTCAGCAGCCTTTTGTGTGTAAACCTTACGGTGTACAGACATTGAGCGAGTTGATTGAACGAAAAGATATGAGCAATTCGTGCAAGAGTTCTTTATCCCGTTTTAGAGTAGAAAACCCGCAGGAGAAGTATTTTGCAGTGTCACTTTTGAAGATCGAGCAGCAGTACAGTGTGGAGTCCAGAGAGGGACTCTGTCTGCTTCATCTCTCAAGTGAACACTCGTACAGTGAAGCTTTGCTTGAGCATGGTTATGCTTTGATATGGCCAAAAGGGATAAAGGAAGATATCGTGCTTGAGCAGAGGTTCAACAAGGCACTCTTACGCGCTAAAAACACAAAGGCAGGTGTCTGGTCAGATACAGAGGTAAGAAACTGTTTTAAACCTTAGCTCGAGTGAAATGAAAAAGCGTTTCACAGGTAAGAAAGAAAAGAGTTGGGTTATTTAGTATTTATAAAACTGGCCGAGGCGGTTTCGACGAAGTGAAAAATTTTTACTGATACTTCTCACTTGTCAAATAGACCCAAAACTCTCTGTGGCTTTTTCCCTGATTAAGAAAGTAGAACTGTAAAATGGCTACGCGGTACAAGGTGAGCAGCATCTTCGCATACGGGATTAAAATAGTCAGACGTGTCCAGACAGACTGGACTTTATCGCCCTTTGAATTCATCATGTCTTCCAACCCGATGTTTTTACTGAGATAGATCCCGAAAAAAAGTGAAAAAATAAAGTTTAAGATAATGCCAAAAAGAATATAAGCGACAAACTCTTGTTCATACATACCTGCTATCATAGAAAGAACCTCAAAATCAATAAATTTAATTGTGTGAATTATAGCAAAGAAATAATGGGGATTGCTGAAAAGAAAAAGATAAGTGTCCCTCTTGAGGGATCGCTTATTTGTAGTTTGCTATAGCGTCTTCTAAAATCTTAGTCGCGGCAGCTTTGTTCTGGAAACCTTGGACTTTTACCCATTTGTTCGGCTCTAGCATCTTGTAGGTCTCAAAGAAGTTCTTGATCTTGGCCAAAGTGTGTTTTGGGATATCTTCAAGATCTTGGATCTCTTCAAACGTAGGATCGATCTTGGAAGTAGGGACTGCAAGCAGTTTTTCATCAATACCGCTCTCATCCTCCATGATCAAAACACCGACAAGACGACAGTTCGTAACACATCCTTCTTGCATAGGGTATTCTGTAAGGATCAGGATATCAGCCGGGTCACCGTCTTGAGACAGTGTCTTATTAACAAAACCGTAGTTTGCCGGATAGTACATTGCCGAGTGCATTACACGATCAAGTACCAAGGCACCGCTCTCTTTTTCAACTTCATACTTTATGTTTGATCCACACTTGATTTCAATGATCGCTTGTACTTTATCCGGGTTTTCCCCGTATCCGATTTTGTCTAAATTCATTATAGCTCCTGTCTTGATTTACAGATTAAATTGGGCGAATACTACCAAAAAGAAGGTTAAATAAACATAGTGCATGAAAATTTAATTTAAGAGCCGCAAGATAGACGTAAAATAGTAACAAAGCGCAGAAAACCTTTTTTAGTTTCACTTTCCTATAGAGAATTTAAACACTTTTATACTAACATTAAAAAAATTTTTACAAAGGTAAAACATGGAAAATCTTGTTTTCGAAGGTTTTAAGTTTATGCTCTTGGGAATGGGAACGGTCTTTTCGTTCTTGATTCTTATGATCGGTGCGATGAATCTTCTATCTTATTTCATCCATAAGTTTTTTCCTGAACCTATACCTAAGGTTGATAGTAGTTCAAGTAAAACAAACAAAAATGCAAAAATCGCAGCAGCAACAGCAGCGATAATGCATCATCAAAATGTGAAAAGTTAAGGAATAAGATGGCTAAGAAGTTTATCGATATAATGGATACAACGTTCAGAGACGGGTTCCAATCTGTCTTTGGGGGACGGGTATTAATGGATGATTTCTTTCCTGCAGTCGAAGCAGCGAAAGAAGCAGGGATCACGCACTTTGAATTCGGGGGCGGAGCACGTTTTCAATCTTTGTACTTCTACCTGAATGAAGATGCATTCACGATGATGGATAGATTCCGTGAGATCGTCGGACCGGATGCAAACCTTCAAACGCTTGCACGTGGTGTCAACACGGTAATGTTGGATACAGGTTCACGTGAACTTGTAGACCTGCATGCAAAGCTCTTTAAAAAGCACGGAACAACAACAATTCGTAACTTCGATGCACTTAATGATGTAGAAAACCTTAAATATTCAGGTGAAAGAATCGCACACCACGGTCTTAAACATGAAGT
>JBFESZ010000123.1:0-4420 GCA_041548245.1 Sulfurimonadaceae bacterium | reverse complement strand
GTCACCGGATTCAGAGCTGGAGATGAAGCAGGATATGGTGTTGATGGTCAGCTTGGAAGCGTATTTGAAGGTGTCTACGGTAATTTTACCTTAAACCCTGATGGAACCTATACCTATTTGGCGAGCACGGAAGCCGCGCAAGCTCTGGCAGAGGGGGAGAGTGTTCAGGAGAGCTTTACCTATACGGTAAGTGACGGTACAAACAGTGATACAGCAACACTCACCTTTAATGTAACGGGTACCAACGATGCTCCTATCGCTCAAGCAACAAGTATTGGTACTCTTCTTGGACTCGTAGATTTGGAAGTGCTTAACTTGATTGACCTTGGCAGCAAACAGGCGCTTGCCGTTTATGATGTGGACAATAATATCGAATCAGTCACCATCACTTCTGCTGATCTGGCCGGTTTAAACCTGTTGTTATTGGACACGCCTACGCCATTCTCACTCTCAGACACTTTGGCTGCACAATTAGGGCTTCAAGTAACTGCCAATCAGACAGGTATAAATATTCCGCTTATCGGAACTATATTAGGCACTTATTCTCTTACTGTGACAGCTCTTGATGGCGGTACTATCGATAACACTGCCATCAATGAACTGCTTGCAAGTTTTCAATATGACCCTGCAGTCTTTATAGATATCGGTCTGCTTGAACTGACAACATTGGAAGTATCTGATGGTTCCTTGACAAGCTCTTCATTATTCGCTGATCTTGTAGACATCGGATTATTAGACCCCGCCACTCAATCTTTCATCGAAGGTACTGCAGGTGACGACGCTGCGTTAAATGGAACAGCAGGTAATGATTTCATCTTTGGTCTTGACGGCAATGACACGATCAATGCCGGTAATGGGAATGACCTTGTATATGGTGACGCAGGTAATGATGTGATTCACGGTGATACCGGGAACGATACTATCTTCGGCGGAACTGGAAATGATACACTCTATGGAGATGCAGGCGATGATGTAATCCATGCTGAAGGCGGTGTTAATGCTCTCTATGGTGGTAGTGGAAGCGATACGATCTATGCAAGCATTTCTGATACGGTAAGCGGAGACTCTGATACATTGACAACGGATGTTGATGCAGGTTCTACTGACATCCTGATCATTGAAGGCGGCGGTACTCTCGATCTTGGTAATGTCGCTCATATCGAAGAGATCGACTTCTCTGAAGCCAATGTAAACGAGATCTTCAATATCTCTGCACAAGATGTCTTTGATACCTCAGATACGAATGAGCTCTTCATCCGCGGTGGTGTAAACGATCATATCTCTATGGACATGACATCATTGACAGACCTAGGTACAACGGCTACACTCGATGGTCATACCTATAATCAATATACAGGCACAGTTGGAGTAACGACCGTTACCTTAAATATTGAAGAAACAATCTACGTAGACCCGAGTTAAGCATTGACCATCAAAGCAAGTGAGAGTCTGTCTGTCACTTGCAGTTTTTCAAAGATATGGCTGAGATGATTTTTGACTGTCCTCTCCGTAATGGATAGTTCAGAAGCCATCTCTTTGTTTGTCATACCTTTGGCCACAAGCTGTGCTATCTCTTTTTCTCTTTCCGTCAGTAACTCTAACCTGTCATCTTTTGGTTCTTTAGGTTGTATTTTCGTAATAAGATGTTGCATAAACTCCGGATAGAGCCATATATTTCCCGATTCAATGACACTAAGAGCCTGCATAAGGTGTGTTTCATGGATATAGGTGTTTGCATACCCTTTCGCACCCAATGCCAATAGTTCCTCTCCCTCTTGAAAAGACGGGGTATTGCTTAATACAAAGGTCTTTAGAAGCGGATGAAGCTCTAATAAAGGCGCCAGAGAATCCTTATCACATATCGTAACGACTGATGGATCTACCGCCTCAAGTCCTTCTATTTCAACAAATTCCGGAAGGACCTCTTTAATGCGTTGTAACAGATATTGCAAACTTGTGTATATTTGTGGTTTCATTTTTCACTCAATGCTACATCTTTTGTCTTAATCAATGGTTTTAAAAGATAATCCATAATCGTCTTTTTACCCGTTATAATATCGACCTGCGTGATCATCCCGACCATAAAATCAAACTTTTTGCCATTACGCATTAAATAGCTCTCATCGGTCTGTATCTCTACTAGATAAAAGTTATTATTGTCTTCATCTTTTAGGGTATCGGGGCTAACATGCACAACCGTTCCAAAAACACCCCCATAGATAGTAAAATCATAAGCTGTAAACTTTACTTTTGCCCGTTGTCCCGGATAGACATAGGCAATATCGGAAGGTTTTATCTTTGCCTCGACAAGCAACTTGTCATCAAGAGGGACAATGCCCATAATCTCCATTCCCGGCTGTATAACACCGCCGATCGTCTTGACCACAATATTGTTGATAATACCACGTACTGGTGACTTGATCTCCGCCCTGTCGACTCTGTTTTGTAAAACCTGTCCTGACTCTTTCAGACGTGATATCTCAGAACTAGTCCTTGTGTACTCTTCTCTGGCTTTGGCTTGAAAGTCGATCTTGGTCTTTTCTATCTTTTGTTTAGCTGCTTTGATAGAGGATTTCAGCCGCGGGATCGACAGTTTGATCTCATCGAGCTTTCCTTGCATATCCACTGACTGTTGCGTCAGGTCCAGATATTCAACTTCGGAGATGATTGCTTGTTTTAGCAGAGGCTCCATGATCCTAATCTTTTTTTGTATGATTTCATAAGACTCTTTAAGGTTTTTCTCTTTGGACAGGGTCTCTTTGAGTGCACTTTGTGACTGCTTTTGCTCTTCTTCTAAAATTTTCAACTGTTCATGAAGTCCCTGAAGATTGATAGTATTGAGTTCTTTCTCTTTTTTCATCACTTCAAGCATTTCACCCGTGATATTTCTGTCCAACTGCAGTGCTTTTAAAGATGCTTCTGCTTTTAAACGGATTGCTTTTGCCTGTAACTCGATATAACGCAGATTATTCTCATTATAAGAGCTGATAGAGTCATCATCATCTATTTGTAAAAGCACCTGCCCCTTCTCGACCAACTGACCTTCATGCACCAATATATCAGAGACTACACCACCATCAAGGCTCTGTATAACCTGTACATGTTTTGAAGGGACAACTTTTCCCGTTCCCTTTGTCAACTCGTCAACTTCTGCAAAGTTGGCCCAAATAATCAATACAAAAACGATAAATGAGATTGTCCACAATAACACTTCGGATCGGTGAGAAGGATTATGTCGCGCAATCTCGTTAAGAGAACTGATGTAATGAAGATCTTCTTTTATATATCGATTCATTTGCCCGTCTTTAATTTATGAAGTACTTTATCTTTGGTATCATCGAGAACCACTTTCCCATTGTCAAAAAGAATCAATCTGTCAACAAGGTCCATAAGCCCAATCTTATGCGATATTAGAAGTGTCGTCTTTCCTTCAAGTTTATCTTTGATGCGTTGTATAAAAAGATTCTCGACACTATTGTCCATAGAATTGGTAGGTTCATCCATCAAAATAATCGGAGTCTCTTCAATAAATGCCTGTGCAATTGAGATCGCCTGTTTTTGTCCTCCTGAAAGCCCATAACCCTGTTCTCCTATTGGCATATCGTAACCTAAAGGATGGTTTTTAACAAACTGGTCAACCAACCCTATCTTGGAAGCTTCCAAAATTCGCTGGTCATTTACCGTCTGTTTTTTATAGACGATATTTGAGCGCAATGTACCTCTAAAAAGCGTCGGGTCCTGTGGAACATAAGCGATCTGTTTTCGTAGATTGGCAGGATCGATCTCTCTGACATCGATATTATCGATACTGACAAAACCGCTATCAGGCTGATAAATGTTTAAGATCAACTTTTCAATCGTTGTTTTTCCCGAACCATTTTTTCCAATAATACCCACCTTCTCCCCTTTTTTGATACTAAAAGAGACATTTTTTAAAGTCGGTACCGTTTGTCCTGGATAGGTAAACGTGACATTATTAAACTCTATCGTTCCGTTTATATTGGGAATATTTATGAACTTTTTATCCTCCGGTCTCTCCACCGGTAAAGCCATGATCTCGTTCAGGTTTTGCAATGCTGTCGAAAACTCCTCATAATTGATGATCAAAGCTGAGACCTGCCCCATCGGTGCAATCGCTCTTGAAGTCAATATAACGGTAGCGACAAGCCCCCCCATACTGAGTTCCATGTCGGTAATAAGGTAGACACCTGCTATCAGAACAGAAACCGTATTGACCTGAACCAGAAAAGATGTAAAGGTGATAATGGAGTTATAGAGGGTTCGTGACTTCAGACTTTTTTTGGCAATCTCATGAGTACTGTCTTCCCACTTAAGCTGTGAGTATCCACTAGCACTCATTGTCTTGATTGCTTCAAGGTTTGTCAATGCTTCAATCAGGATGGCATTCTTGGTCGCCATC
>JBFESZ010000122.1:0-4480 GCA_041548245.1 Sulfurimonadaceae bacterium | reverse complement strand
CCTTCTACCGGAATAAGAAGGACTACCCTGTTCTTTTGAAAAGCTATATGTGCATCATAATCAAGCTTTAACAAGGCAAACCAGGTAAATATCTTCGCTTCATTCTCATTCTCATAAATAGCTGCTGCCACCTGCTTGAGAAGTAGATATATAGCCCAGTCATTCAGCCGAAGTTTTGTAGAAACACTCTTTATCTCATCGATTGTTGTTTTATATTGACTACTGGCTAACGACTCCCAGGCTTTCGATATTTTCTCTTTAGAGAGTCCTCCTTTGAGAGAAATACGAATAGAGTTATCATAATGCAATGTCAACTCAACACCAAAAAAGTTCAAATAGAGATTTTTCAAGCGTTCCGATTCGGGTTGAATGATAATCTTGGAGTATGGTTTTACAACCTCTTTAATAACAGGTTGCTTATGTACTATGACTTTTTCGAGAGGTTTTTCTCTAACAACCATTTCTGCCTTGGGCAAGCTTAATGGCTTTTCTTCTTCATACGCTTTAACACCCATACTCTCTTGATAAGCTTTCCACTCTTTTTTAAGATAATTGGAAAATTCTCTATCACGTTCTTCTTTAAATGATGTAAAAGCTTCATTTTGTGAACGTAAGAACTCTTCATAGGTCTGTGCATACAAAAAACAGAAGGTATAAAAGAGAAGAAAGAAAATACGCATAGCATCTCCTGCATAGTTTGTTTATTATAACAAAATATCCAGAAGAAGGCGGTTTAGAATGGCCAGATAGCTTTGATTAGTTTAGAGCCCCATCCCTGCTCTGTCGCCCGTTTGATATCACCTTCGGTCTTATACATAATCTTTGCGTCCGCCATCTGAGCAGAGTTGATCTGATTGTTCTGATCGATATCAAAAGGACGAATCACCCCGCTGAGTTGAATGATCTGTTTTTCACCATCGATCAATATCTCTCTTCTTCCCGAGACAAAATAGTTTCCGTTTGAGAGGATCTTAATAACCCGAGCTGAGACAGTTGTAGTAAAGGTGTTGTTGTGCGAGGCATTGCCCGATCCGTCAAAACTTGAAGTAGAGTTAGTGGCAAAACCTATATTACTCGGACGGTTAAGCTTATTGACGATATCATTAACCGTACTGCTGCCACCTGTTGCGGTGAATGTTCCTCCACCCAAAGCCGAGACATCGCTTTCAGCAATGGACTTTGTGTTAGATGAAGAAGAGGTCGCTCTTTCAGAGATGACAACGGTGACAAGGTCATGAACATGCATCGCTTTGTGATCTGAAAAAAGAGGATTATCCCCTTGACCGAAGAGACTCCCTTGGGCATCTACGCTGTCATGTGTCTCTTTTGCCGGCAGCTGCTCGACATATTCAGGAGGCTTGAAATCAATCTCAGGATCAACCAGATGCTGAGAGCACCCTGTAAACAGTGTCAATGACAATAATATTGTTAGATATGTTTTATTCATGTATAATTCTAAGCAAATTAAGTTCCAACCGCCAAAGGATAAAAATGTCAACACTATTAGATCAGATTAAAAACGATATGAAAGAGGCCATGAAAGCCAAAGAGGTCGCCAAACGTGATGCTCTGCGTCTTTTGCTATCTGCGTTCAAACAAGTGGAGGTCGATGAAAGAAAAGAGTTGACAGATGAGGATGTAAGCAAGATCATCCAAAAGCAGGTCAAACAACGTCAGGACTCCGCAGCACAATACAAAGAAGCCGGACGTGACGACCTGCTTGAAAAAGAGGAAGCCGAGATCACGACGTTTATGGTCTATATGCCTAAGCAGCTTGATGATACCGAACTTGAAGCCGCTTTAAAAGAGATCATTGCCCAAGTCAGTGCCGAATCGATGAAAGACATCGGTAAAGTCATGGGTGCGGCTTCTGCCCAGCTTTCAGGAAAAGCTGATGGAAAACGTATCAATGAATGTGCAAAAAAACTACTTTCATAACTTTAAGTTTTCATAAAAGCCTTCCTTTATGAAGGCTGAACAACTATTTTCCTGTCTTTAACTTTCTGATAGCACCTTCCACATCGTCCTGACGCATAAACGATTCACCCACCAGAAAAGCATCCACACCTGCTTTGTTCAGGTCTTCAAGCTGTCCATGTTCATAAATACCCGACTCGGCGACGATGATCTTATTGTTCGGGATAAGCGGAATGAGCTTGTGACACAATTCCATATCCATCTCAAAGGTCTCCAGGTTTCGGTGGTTAATCCCGATGATATCTGCACCGGCAAAAATAGCCTTCGTCAAATCCGTCTTGTCATGGATCTCGACCAGAGGCTCCATTCCCAGATGACGTGAATAGTTTAACAGCTCTTTTAAATCCGAGCGGGAAAGTGCTTTGGCAATGAGCAAGATGAAATCAGCACCATATACCAGAGCTTCAAGGATTTGATACTTGGATACAATAAAATCTTTTCTTAAAAGTGGCACCCCTACATAACGACGGATCTCTGCAAGATAATCCAGACTACCCTTGAAAAAATGCGGTTCCGTTAATACCGAGATGGCATTTGCCCCACCCCTTTCATAAGCTTGTGCGATTGCCAAAGGATCGAAATCCTCACGTATGACACCTTTAGACGGGCTTGCTTTTTTCACTTCGGCAATAATACGATAAGGCTCTTCTTCGGTTGACTTCAGATACTCATGTATAGGACGGGGCTGGCGTGCATTAAAGGCCAATGAACGGCCCAGCCAATCCAGGGTAAACTCTTTTTCTCTGATCTCCAGGTCTTCTTTTGTCTTTTTGATAATATCATCTAAAATCATTACTTCTGCTTTCCTTTTTTCTTAATACATTTTTGAATTTTCTTCACGTGCCCATCAACTTCGGCATCTTCTTTGCCCAAGTTTTTACGTACCTTTTTCATTAGTTCCAAAGCCTTGTCACATTTGCCCTGTTTGTAATACCCCCAGGCCAGAGAGTCAAGATAATAAGGAGACTCTTCCTCACTCTGCAAAGCTTTTTTGACATACTCCATCCCTCCTTTGACATCGATATCATGATCGATCAAGAGATAGCCGAGATAATTCAGGTATACAGGCTCTGGCAAACTCTCTATAACATTGAGAAGCTTCTTCATGACCGAGTCAATCATCTTTTTGTCATCTTTATTCTCTGCACCTTCATACTCAAAAATCGCACTTTGACCAAGATAGTAAGGGTTCCCATCCTCTTGATAAAGCTTCTCGCCCAAACTGACCACTCCCGCGTAGTTTCGATTAGAGATATAAAGTTGCAAAAGAAGGGCATCATCACTTCCACTCTTCTCCAAAAACTGGATAAGAGGAATCACCTCTTTTTTATAATTGAAGAGCTTGACGATCGTTTTGGCATACTTCTCATCTTTGCTATTCTCATACAGTCTAAGATAGATGCGCAACATGCCATCAACATTGTTCTCTTCACTATAAAAACTGGCCAAGCGCAGACAGATAACTTCAGAACATCCATGCAGACGTATATGCGTCTCTAGATAGGAGAGGGCCTCGGCTTTCTGATTGAGGTTTACGTACAAGATGATCGCCATCTTGTCTAAGATCTTTTCATCATAATTGATCGCATAAGCACTCTGAAGGTATCGCAAAGCCATCTTATAACGCTTTTGCGTCATATAAATCGAAGCCACCTGTTGATAATCATAAGCCTCTTTGCTCTTCTCTACCAAAGAGAGGGCCAATATTTTCGCTTTTTCATAATAGCCTGCCTGCATTAAAGCAGCGATTTTTATACGTTCAAGCCGAATATCAAGTTCATTTTCAGCGCGTTGGGCTTGATAAATCTGTATCCTCTGCAATGCTCTTTCATACTGCTTTGACTGCACCATCGTGATAAGCTCTTCATCCCTATACTCTTTTTTACCCGAGTTCTCATACAGAAGCTGATATAAAGAGATACTTGTATTGGCATCACCTTGACCTTTGGCATACAGAGCCCACATGATCAGCTTGTCTTCGTCTTCAAAGGCTTTGACATTGGATGGAAGCTCTGTTTGCTGGATAGAACACCCTGTAAAGACCAGGACGAGCAATACCAAAAGTAGTGAGAAGACTCTAGACATCATCTTCCTTAAAGAGTACCCCCGGGCATTCTGCTCTAAGCTCATCCTCATGCGTTTTAAAGTAGGACCAAAAAGGAAAAGTCCTACACTGGGTCGGACGAACCGGATATATCGAACAACCTTTGATATCCCTGTCAAAAAAGATACAGTCATGTGAGTCTTCGACAATACGTTCCATAATAGAGAACTTGTAACCCTTTTTATACAGGTACTCTTCTTTAAGAGCCGCCATAGAGAGTTCCAGATGCTCGGCAATAGCTTCCATTTCTCTTTGGTTTAAAAAGATATAACCGCTCTCACCCGTACAGCAGTTACCTCCGCAAGACTCACAAGCATTGGGATCAAAAGAGTAGTTATAGCCGGCTTCATGCATTAAAGGGTACATTTTATACTGTGTGTCCTTGCTTTTTTGTAAATT
>JBFESZ010000121.1:0-4481 GCA_041548245.1 Sulfurimonadaceae bacterium | reverse complement strand
GGCAAAACCGTAAACTTTGTTGACAGGGATAGCAGGATTATCCATCATAAAATGGCGTTTTTCCGAATCTCTTACAACTGGAGGAAGCTGTAAGAAGTCTCCGCTTACCAAAAGTCGAGCCGGTGAATCTGATTGTAAAAGGCGTAAACGGATCATATCCATCACGCCCGAACTGACCATGGAAATTTCATCGATGATAATCACATCGATCTGCTGAAGAAGTTTGGAAAGCTTTTTATCAATATTGATTTTCCCACTGCGTTCCAAGTCAAAAGAGTGAGAGCAGATGCCGAAATTGAAAAAACTGTGAAGTGTTTGGCCCGTTATCAAAGCAGCCGCCATGCCCGTTGATGCCAGCTTCGCTATCTTCTTGCCTTCGAGCTCGTACTGAGCGATCAACGCGCGAAGCAGGAAACTTTTCCCCACTCCTGCACCCCCGGTTAAAAAAACATTTTTCTTACTCTCTAGAAGCTTTCTGAGTTCTTTGATATCATCCAAGGCCATACACTCTTTTTAAGATGAGCGCATTGTAGCAAAGAGCAGATAAAACCTTACTCTTCATGTCGATCTGCCACGATCTAAAAACTACTGAACTTCTCCGAGAGCACGGCCAATCGTATATTTCATATCTTCATCCAAGTCCATGTTGTTTCGCATCCAATCTATGTATCCTCTATCGCTGATGACAAGATCTTCGATTGTCTTGCCTTTGTGTTTTCCAAAACGAAGAGGTTTATTCAAATAGACAGGTTGTTTTGTCAATTCGACCAGCTTTTGCATAGGGTTATCATCAGGATAACTTTCTTTGACCTTTTTTGTCAAAGCTGACATAAAAAGTTTCAAAATCAATACGTCCCCTATGGCATCATGCGCTTTGATCTCAACACCGAGCTTCTGTGCTTCATTCGCTTCGTCTTTATAAAGATTCAAAGCATAGCGAAGGTATTGAAGACGATGAGCTTCCTGCTCGCTGTATAGATGCTTGGCACAGCGAAGGGTGTCAATCAATTGCATCTGATTTTTAAAGCCCTCCTTCTCAAGCATACCAAGGTCAAAAGGAGCATTATGAATAATCAGATAATTATCGTCAGAGTTAAGTTCTACAAGACGTCTGTATGCCTGCATATCCGTACATACAGGTTTATCTGCAATCATCTCAGGTGTAATATGATGTGTCTCCATAGCCGCCAAGGCTATCTCAACATCACTGGAGCAGAACTCATTATAGACCTCTACCGGTTCACTAGCTCTTCCCAAGACCATATACCCTAGCTGAATAATCCTGTCCGTCTCGCCGGTTCCTGTTGTTTCTGTGTCTAAAATAATATATTTTGCCATACTCTTCCAAATAAAAAAGGGGATTAAAATTCGAGATAAGGATTAACTACAAACTCTTGTGTGATTTTAAGATAATCAAGGTTAATCTTAAGTTTGATGACATCACTGCCAAAATGAATCGGTTCATGAAGTGTAAAAAGATCATATGTCTGCCATTTGATGTACTGGCGATTTAAACTCTTATTGATAACAGCAACCGGTTCATCCAGTATCTCATTAATAAGACCCTCAATATAGGCAACTGACTCTTCATTGACTTCTCTACCAAACATCTTGCAAACTGCTGATATCGGAACTTCAAGTTCAGGGTTTTTATACTCGGCAAGCTTATAGGTATGAAAAATAGCATTTGCCAAACGAACTGCGTTCTCGCTCGGCCAAACTATCTCGATGTCTTTTTCAGTCTCTATACACAACTCCTCAAATCATCAATAATAATTATTATATCATAGAAGGTTTAGTCATGATGAAACAACTCCTCAAAAAGAGAGTCAAGGTCAAATTGACAATGGATGTTGTGTGTAAAAAAAGAAGGCAGTTCCTCCAACAAGAAATACCCGAGCTTTAACATTGGATAAAAGATGATCACACTCCAATAAAGCTCCTCATAACTAAAATGCTTGCGTATCCACTTTAGCGCAAGTTCCCCTCCGTTCATTGCAGCAGAAACCTCAAAAGACACAATAAAGCCTAAGACAAGATATGTCAGAATCAAAGCGTATGCGATATGAAAAAACCAAAAAACTAACGTCGTCATCTGAAACTCCTCTTAGAATACCTCTTAATTCATTGTACTGTAATAAGCGTGTTATAGCTCTTAGATACAAGCTTTATATTTATTTTTTAAAGCGTCGAAAGAAGATACTCCAAGATATTATGAGGCGACAATACCTGTGGCAAAAACCAGTTCACAGGAGTTCTCTCCTTCATGAATAACATTATTGTCCCACTCTACCTTTTTTAAACTCTTGTCTTTACACACAATGGTATTGGTACACTTCCATGCATCCGCATTTCTATTGAAAACATCTTTGAAAATCTGATGGGCTTTATCTTCTTCTTGAACAGGAATAAAATGTTTAAACCAGTTTTTCCCTATGACTTCGTCTTTTTTGTAACCTGTTACATTGCAGGCATACTGATTAAAATAGACAATATTCCCATCCGCTTCAATCTTTACTACCATGCTGCCAGCCATGTCCAGAGTCTCTTTGTCAAGGATCTGTATATTCTTATCAAAGGTTGTATAAGCGATGCCCTCTTCTTCTAAAATCGTGACAATTTTTATCATTGATCTAAAAATGATACTGTCTGATCCCCCAACGGATTCACAGACAAAGATGTTCCGTTCTTTGTCAAATCGGTATGGAAGGATATCAAGGTCTGCTGTTTTTTCTATTATTTCCATGTTTTACTATAGCCTTTACTCATCAAAAAAATATCACAACAAACACAATATACTATTTTATTATAGTATTAATTCTGAAATAAAGAAAAATTTGTAAACTTCACATGTGTAAGACTCTGTTTTTATAATTCACGATGTCAGTATGACATCCAAAAAGGGGTAAAGAGTGGAGGAAGAACAATTGAGAGTATAATAATACTCTCAATTGGTTTATTTCATTTTAGAAACGATATCCTGTACCGCAAAATTTGCATGGTTGAAGGCAAGTGCAATACTGCCTTGATCAGTCACAACATCACCGATCGTATAAAGACCTGCTACATTGGTTTCCATGGTCTTTTCATTGAATGCCGGTACATCCCACTCACCTGTTTGAACACCTGAATTTACAAGAATGTCTTTAGGCGTCGTGCCGCCAAGCGCATATACGGCTCTGTCGTACACTTCGTTGGTACCATCTGTAAAGTTCACTTTGATCTTGCCCTCTACTGTCGCTTCAACACTCTCGATATCGATACCAAGTTTATTCAGCAGTTTGCCCTCTTCGAGATATTTAATGGTCATCTCTGTGTTAAGCGGGTTCATTCTTGTAATCTCAGCTTTTCTGTAATTCAATGTGACTGTACAATCCATACCCAAATCGACAAGACCGTATGCATACTCGCCCGCAGTATCACCACCACCGACGACCATAACACTCTCTCCCTTTTGTACTTTTGAGAGATTGAAGTTCAGCCTCTCTTTGATCTCTTTGGGAAACTTGTATTTTGGTTTGTTCGGTTTACCCATTCTACCTACAGAAAGAATAACATTTCTTGCCATTAAT
Organism: Sulfurimonadaceae bacterium; assembly: GCA_041548245.1. Taxonomy (GTDB): domain Bacteria; phylum Campylobacterota; class Campylobacteria; order Campylobacterales; family Sulfurimonadaceae. The sequence continues at coordinate 909 of JBFESZ010000121.1, read as the reverse complement.
GCTTCATGACCTTCTTCTATATTGTCATGCCCTATAACGATATCGAACAGTCCATTCTCCTCTTTGGCTACTCGAATGATCTCATGGCCATAAATAAACTTATCAGCAATCTCGGCTTTCTGAATCTTCTGTTCCATTGCATCAAGATACTCTTCTTTTGGACACTCATCAAAAGTCACATTGCCTTCAAACTTAAACTTTATTCCCATCCAGTCTTTATCGACTCTTTTTCCCTTTTTATAGAACTTATGGATCATATCATTATGTGTATGGGCTTTCTCGATAACGACAATATTGTCAATACCAGCGCGTTTTGCTTCGATTGCGCTTGCAACACCGCCAGGTCCCGCTCCTATTATTGCAAGATCTACTATCTTTACATTCTCTTGAATCATAATTCATCCTTATAGGGAATATTTATAGGAATTATATATAACTCAAAGGATGATATCTTCACTTTATATGTATGAAAAAACATCTTTTATTGAGTAGAAAATAGTTTATTATTGTCTTTAAATATATCTATTATTGCTTATTTTAAAAAGAAACTATGTTTAAGATTGAGCTTAACATACTCGTTATGACTCCGAGTAAAGGGAAAAAAAACGTGCTGCTTATATTAAAAATTATAAGTCAAGTGACTATAAATGTTTTGATATGTGTTATTGAATTAGTAAAGAATTTTATGGGGATGGTGCGAACGGAGGGATTTGAACCCTCACACCCAGAAGGCACTACCCCCTCAAGGTAGCGTGTCTACCGTTCCACCACGTTCGCATCGTGAAGAAAAATTACAATCATTCAGTAAAAGTATATTAGAGGGCTTAAACTGAGTGGCTTAAAAACGTGGAATCCACGTTTTTAAATATCTTTAGACTATCCTAGGAATGGGTTAGCGTAAAGAGCGAT
>JBFESZ010000120.1:0-4638 GCA_041548245.1 Sulfurimonadaceae bacterium | reverse complement strand
ATTTACGGTTAATGACTATCAATAGAAACATAACAAATACGAGGCGCACAATAGTTTCCCCTACGGCAAAACTATTGTTCACGACAAACGTTATATGAGTTCTAGAGGGAATATAGGTGACTAGAAGTCACCCATAGCAGCACGCGCTGGAATCTCTTCCATCGCTTTTTTAACGCCTAAACCAAGCTCTAGCATCTCTTTCGGTAGTGGGAACCCTCCATGAATAGCAAGAGTCATATCCATAGTAACTAGAAATCTATCTCCGTTTCCATACTCTATAAGCATGATCCTGCATGGCATAAACCCACCATAGTATCTAGAGTAATTTAAAAACACCTTTGCGATATGCAGTGAACACAAAGAGAATATTCTTGCATGTTTTACCTCTTCTGGGGCTGCATCGTCTTTGGTGTACATCTTGATATCGCCTGTTATACGCATATTGTACTCTTCGGCGAGTGTTTTTATAGACTCGGCGACGTCTTCATTCGCTACATCTTCTGATACTTTAAACTCTTTCATCATGGCACGAGCCGGATCACCGTACTCAGCTACTGTCGAGAACATATTGTCATATGCTTCCATTGCTCCGTCATCAAGCTTGTGCTGCTGTGTTACGGCAGTCCATCCCATATGCATAGTTGAACACCCTGTAGTTAAAAGTGAAAACCCAATTATTGATAGTCCTATTAAAATACTTCTTATCATTCATATCTCCTTGTATATCTTGAAGTTCCATATAATACTAAATTATTGTTATAATTTTAATATTTTTAGAAACTATTTTACAATTTTAATGTAAATAAGTTACACATTTTATGTATATATAAATCATTTTATTTGTTTATGTATATATGATTATGTATTAAAATAACAGTTAGTTATACTTAATATATAAAAAAAGAGACGTTGTAGATGCTGTGAGACTTCCCTTTAATTGTTAGTTTGATATCCGACGTATTCCTCTAATAGATGATACTTATTTTCTGATCTTTTGATGAACCAACAAAATCAATGCACAAGCAATCAAATAAAAACTTTATAATATCTAAAAGAAAAAGAGACTAATCATGACATTCGAAGAGATCCAAAATGAGTTAGAAGTTTCAGGCGTAGCCATGGAGCATGTGAGTAAGTTAGTCCGTATATGCAAAAGATTCGGATATGATCCTAAAGAACTGGACAAACGGCTACTCAGTTGGGGATATGCTAAAATATTTACGATTTATGATGACGATGCTGCAGAGAGTTAAAAGATATGCTTTTGTGAGCAAAGAACTACGCTAAAAAATGTTATTCACGATCCCTCATCCTAGGCATCTTAGCTTCGGCTTCGCCAAAGAAGATATCTGTAAATACCTTTGATAACTCCGTGCTATTTGTGTAAGTATGCATAGTCTTATAAAAGTGATCTTTCAGTTCGTCAGTCTGTTCCTGCGTGTTACTAAATGGCGTGTTCTTAATGATACACAGCGCAAGATCGCTGGCTGTTTGACTTGGCATCTCGTCTTTGATGCTAAACCACAGCGTACTCAGTTCTGAAGTCATCCCTTTGTTCTCAAAGGTCTCACCGGCAAAGATGTGTTGCGCATCCATAAGCCGGGAGATAGCAAAACTCAGATCATTTTGTGAATCAAACATGTGTGTCGGTGAGTACTGTGTCTCAGGGTCTTTGTGTATCTTGATCAAGTTATTGATAATAGTGTCAAAATGTCTCATGCGTCTTATCCTTGTACGGTATCACTGTGCTCTTGTCATTAGTCTTTTTAAGTGCGGAAGTATAACTTGTCGGTGTTTAAAACAGGCCTAATACACTCTGGAACTTGAGTCTGAAAACTGGTGTAATGGCTATATTTAGATTATAATGATATTAGAAGATTTACAGGAGTAGATATGGCATTTGCGGATGAGCAAAAAAACAGAGATGCGGTCCATGCGTTTTTAATAAATAATGACATGGATCCAAACACGGGCATGGATTACAAGAATAAATTTGGAACATCGTATTATGTCGGGGACAGCCGAAAGTTTGCAGAAGAGACAAGAATAGGTTTTGACATTACCGCTGCAAGCGGCATTAACGTCTCTTTGCATGAGATCAATGATATCGAGTACGAGACCGCATTCAAGATCACTGAACAGATGTTTGATTATGATGAAGCACTTGAGACCTTGACCATCACGGGAGATGAGTCAAAAAAACATAATGAAGCGTATAAGATAGTGATCAACAGTATCTATCTGGATTTCTAATAATAAAAAAGTCAGGGTTTAAGTAGAGTGAGTTACTATGCTCAAAAGAGCATAGTAAAGAAGGATTATTTTAGGTTTGCAGCGATATTTTTTACTGCGTCGCTTGCGTGGTTGAATGCAAGTGCGATTGAACCTTGATCCGTTACAACATCACCGATAGTGTAAAGACCTTCTACGTTTGTTTCAAACGTCTTTTCATTGTAAACAGGAACATCCCATTCGCCAGTCTTAACACCAGAGTTTACAAGGATATCTTTTGGAGTCGTTCCGCCAAGTGCGTAAACTGCTCTGTCATATTCAGCTGTTGAACCGTCAGTAAAGTTAACCTGGATCTTACCTGTTGGTGAAGGCTCAACGCTCTCGATATCTACACCCATCTTGTTAAGGATCTTGCCGTTGTCAAGATACTTCATACACATCTCTGTGTTAGTCGGGTTCATTCTTTTGATCTCAGCTTGTCTGTAGTTAAGTGTTACGACACAGTCTTCCATACCTTCAAGTTCTACAAGACCATATGCGTACTCACCAGCTGTGTCACCACCGCCGACTACCATAACGCGCTCGCCGTTTTGAACCTTAGAAAGGTTGAAGTTTAGTACTTCTTTAAGCTCTCTTGGGAATTTGTACTTAGGCTTGTTTGGTTTACCCATACGGCCTACTGAAAGGATAACGTTCTTAGCTTTGATCGTCTCGATACTTTCAGATACATTTCCCTGTCCATAAACAATTGAAAAAAGACCGTCTTCACCTTTTTCAACTCTCATGATCTCATGATTGTACTCAAATGTGTCAAGAACACCGGCTTCTGTCAGTTTCTTGTCCATTTGCTCGATGTACTCTTCTTTTGAACACTCTTCAAAAGTAACATTACCAGTGAACTCAAACTTGATACCCATCCAGTCTTTGTCAACACGTTTACCTTTTTTGTAAAACTTGTGGATCATGTCATTGTGGTGAGGTGCTTTGTCGATAACAACGATGTTGTCGATTCCTGCAAGTTTCGCTTCGATAGCGCTTGCCATACCGCCAGGACCTGCTCCTATAATAGCGATGTCTACTACTCTTCCGTTCTCGTGAATCATGATTTTCCTTCAGTAAAATTAAAGTAGAATTATACAGTATTTTTAGGATAAATACTTCTCCTTTCTTGTCTTTTTAGTTATCCATTCTTGCTAATTAATACAAATGTAAATAACTGTCTTCTTCTCTTGGAGTAAGCAGATTTTCCGTGCAAGAGATGTGGCGATATCAAGCGCTTAACAGCCTGAGTTAGAAGCAGAGTATTGTATTAATAGAACTTAGAATAAAAATTGTGTACAATAGGACATATTTATCAAGGAGAAGTATTTGCTGTTTAGATCTGTACTTCTGCTGCTTTCTTTTTTAGTCTTTCAGACGGGCCTTTATGCACTAACGCTTAGCGTGAACATCGGACGGGAAAAGGGCGAGAGTTTTTCTACGGTACACATCAAGGAAGGGTTTTCTTTCAGGTGTGTGAGCGAGAGTGATGAGTTTGATGAGATCAAACAGATACAGTGTATCTTCCCAAGAGAGCCAAAAGAGAAGTTCGAAGCCTTCGATACTAACTATTTCAAGATAGATTCTTTTACTAAAAACGGAAAATATATACTGCGCGTCTTTCCTGTAGCGAAGATGCAGCTGATACCTATCAAGCATAAGCTGTATGAGACGGGAAAAATACGAAAACCAAGCGAATATACGACTTCTTCACATTGGATGATCGTCGGGTACAAGCAAAGACTTCCTCTGATCAGGATGACGACGACCCCTCCTTTGGGCATAGACTTTCCCATAGAGATGGAAGAGACGAAGCTGCCGAGTGTCGGTGCCCTGGATATAGCGGGTATGCCGATACAGCTTAATGAGCTTGGGGATGTCAGTGCCTATATGCAGATCAAGCGCGCCTATGAGTCCGGAAACTACACACAGCTGTCCAATGATGTCGATGCACTTTTTGCAAACTATCCGCAGACGATTTTCACAGCGGAACTCCTTTTGTACAAGATGAGGGGCCTGCACCATACGGATGAGAGTGAGGCCTTGATCGAAGTCTCCAAGGAATTTATTCGCGAATATTCGGATGATGAGAACATGGCCGAAGTCCTGGCCTATACGGCAAATGCTTATTCGGATGTGGGACAGCAGGTGGACGGAAGCTATTTTTACGAACGTCTGTTCAAAGAGTATCCGGAATCCAAGTTTGCCTCTTTGGGGATGATATTTTTGGGTGATCAGTTCGTCTCAGGCGGGAAACAGAAGCAGGCCGAGAACTATTTTGAAAAAGCGCTCTACATGACAAAAGATGTCGAGATCGCTTCGATGGCAGCAATACGTCTGGCCAGAATAAGTCTTGAGAAGGGTTTT
>JBFESZ010000119.1:0-4715 GCA_041548245.1 Sulfurimonadaceae bacterium | reverse complement strand
TGAATCAAGATGCATGGTCCCATCATGGCCCGTTCGCTTGATCTCTTCAGCTGCAAATCCGAAACGGGCTTTTTTATAGGATATTCTCGGGAAGGTAAGAAATAGAAGTACGACGATAGGCAGGGAAAATAAAAACAGGAGTACATTGACGCGCAATGCATTCTTAATGGAGCTTTGCATACGTTCGTAGAGTATCAAAAAAGTAAAGGTGAATAGGGTGAAAAGCGCATAAAAAAGCATACCGATGGAGTTGAAAAAGAAAAAGGAAAGTACCATGAACATTGCCGGAGAGATCAAAAGATAAAAGTTTATTGTTTGAGTGAGTCTTTGCAGCATGACGGCATAGGTCAGCAAAGAGAGAAGCAAAGATATAAAGACCAATAGCCTGGAAAAGTTGGAAAAATTATATTCGGCAAAAAAACTAAGACCGATCGCTATCAGTCCCAATAAGGTAAAAAAGATAAGAACGCCTTTGGAACGCTTCTTTTTAAGAATAAAGATCAATACCATAAGAATATAGATCAACATAGGTGCTTTAAGGGTAAATAGATGCGGTAAAAGAGAGAGAACAAGAGCTATATCAAGCAAAGATTGTTGAGATAATCGTTTAGTAGAGTGCAAGAAATTCAAGAATTTCATGATGACTCCTTTTTCTTGAGTCCAATGCGACGTTCGGAAAGTTTATCGTATATGAAATGCCTTTTTCGTGACACTCCAAGACCCATAGACAGAGCTGTGAGAGTCGGTTCTCATCGCTGTCAGAACACTGGATGAAATCAAATTGAAGGTGTTTGCTTTTTTCAAGTAATACAAACTCTTTTGCCATGAGTGTATCACCTTTGGCCAGAGAGGGCCAATGGATCAGAGAAAGTGATTCTCCTTCCCGAAACGGTCGGATTCCGTCAAAATCATCATGTTCTCCAAAGTATGACTGATTTCGGGCGGTAAAACTCTTAAGATCTTCTCCTTTTGGTTCAGGATAGACAAGGAGCTTATAATCAAGCACAAGCTTTTTGAAAAGCACCTCATGAGGAAGAGGAAAATGACTGCTAATCTGCAAAGAGGGAAGTTGAAAATATCCCCGCATTTTCGGTGTGCATGTCAATGCGATGGTTTTATTCTTTAAGGCAGGAAGTTCCTGAATGAAAGCGTTGGAATCAAGATTCGTACACTCCAAGGCATAACTGTCCCTTTCGCTAGGATTCAAGATATTGAGGGTATAGAAGGCACGCCTAGTCGCAAAAAAGTTTTGTGCAGAGAGGACTTCAGCTTTTAACTCATAGAGGTTTAGTCGTCCGATGATACTTGAAGCACCTGCTAAGGAAAAGGTAAAAAACATCATCAGATAGACAATATTGTAGTTATGCATATAAGCTAAAAAGAATAGACCTACTATGCCCAGCACCAACAAAATAAAATATTTTGTCGGCCGTGTCTGAATATCTTTAAGAATCCGGATGAAGGTTTGAAAGAATTTCATTGGCAATATCGCTTGGGTTAGATGCGCCTTCTTTGGATTTTAAACGGTGTGCCGTAACAAAGGGAAGTAAAAAAACAAGGTCGGAAGGTATGACATAATCTCTGTTCTGTATCAATGCCCATGCCTTGGATAAGCGACTTAGTGCAAGTGCCCCACGAGTTGATATGCCTTGTACATACAGGCCGCTGTCTCTTGTAAAAGCGAGGATCTCCTGAAGGTAGTCGAGTAAAGCATCGCTGATATGAACGTGTTCTACGGCTTCTCTCAGCCTGTAGATGACATCGGGTTCTATGTTTTGAAGTTGATCCAGATCCAATTGTGAGCTTCTGCTTAAGATATCGCGTTCAGATCTCTGGTCAGGGTAGCCAAGTGAAAAGGATATGGCAAAGCGGTCGAGCTGTGAACTGGGAAGCTCAAAAGTGCCTATTTCTTCATATGGATTTTTAGTCGCCATGACAAAAAACGGCTCGGGTAGGGGGATGGTCTTACCATCAATACTGACCTGATGCTCCTCCATCGCTTCAAGAAGGGCAGACTGTGTCTTTGGCGTTGCCCTGTTGATCTCGTCAGCAAGTAAAAACTGTGAGAAAATAGGCCCTTTTTTAAAGCGAAAGCTTGAGCTTGTCGTATCAAAATAGTTGACACCTAAAATATCACTGGGGAGTAAATCAGAAGTGAACTGTACACGGGAGTAATCAAGTCCTAACACCCGACTAAAGACTTTTGCCAGTGTCGTCTTGCCTACACCGGGGAGGTCTTCGATGAGCAGATGACCATTCGCAAGAAATGCACAAAGTGCTAGTTGGACCTTCTCGCGTTTACCGACAATACGTTTTTCGATTTCATCGATGATCTGATTGATATGAGTCTGCATATGAATATCTTTTTTATCATCTTAGCATAATTACGTAAAGGTACACCATGGAGATATATTTGAGTTTTTAAACAGAAGGGTGCAGTTTAGAGTGGAATTTTTGTTATTATTCTACAAAAAATTAAGGTTATGTATGTTTTTTGAACCAGGTTTTATGGGTACACGTGCACCAATGTATCTTGACATTGTTGGTGTCTTTTTCTTTTTGCTCCCCTTTTTGCTTTTCTTCTCAATACGCTGGGCAGTCAAAGGTGAGATCAAGAAGCATTTCGTCTCTCAAGTGATTATTTTTCTGCTGACTCTTGTTTTTGTTGTCATCTTTGAAGCAGGAATGCGTCTTTCAGGCGGATTCCAAGAGTATATGAAGGCAAGTTCCGTCTCCTACAGTTTTTTTATAGGCTTTTTGATTGTACATATTCTTGTCGCTATCGCAACGTTTAACCTATGGTCTTATCAGTTAATAACTTCCGTAAAGGCGTATAGAAAAGGGACACTGACGGGCGATGTCGCTAAGAAGCATAAAAAACTTGCACGTATTTTGGTGATCGGTATCGTCGTGACGATTGCACAGGGTGTGGGCATTTATTACTTCCTGTTCATACTTTAAAATACCTCTGAATGAAGACGATACTGTCTTCATCCGCTGAAGCTTTTCCATTCTCACTGCATGAGACTTCGTTTCTGTCTGTTTACTTTTCCTCTATAGACTCCATTTATCATAAAAACGTGACAAAAGGCTTAAGCGTGAAAAGCATCAAAATTTTTATTGTCTCAATACTATTTGCAACGGTATTATTGGCAGATTCTGCCAGAATGATGGAAGAGGCACAAAAAGCATTTTTAAAACAAGAATATGAAGAGGCATTTTCACTCTATCATGAACTTGCGCTGAAGGGAAATAAGAAAGCTCAAAACTTCTGTGCAGGTATGTATGAGTTCGGACAAGGTGTACAAAAAGATGACGAAAAAGCACTTTATTGGTACGAAAAAGCTGCGCAACAGGGAATGAGAAGTGCACAACAAACTGTCGGTTATAGATACATGCAGGGAATTGGAACATCGATTGATAAAGCAAAAGCGCAGTATTGGTATGACAAAAGCAAACGAAGTGTCACTTTTGAAGAGATTGAGCTGTTTGCTCAATGGTTGGATTCAAGCAGTATGCAAGCACTCAACAACTAGTCGGAGTGCTATAAGGCATCATTACTGAGTTGCTGGAAGTTTCCAAGCGACTCACCCTCTCCGGTGACATCTCTCAAGCCGTATATCTCTTTTTTATCCAGTAAAAACTCTTTGATCGTCTTAAAACCTCCATTCTCCAACATAGCCGAGGAAGTCTTCTTCTCGAGTAGCAAAAACATTAGACAGATGGTCGATGAGGCAAATTGAGGGATGAATATCTCTTCTGATCTGATCACGTCCGGCATGAAGTCTGGAAGCTTTTCTATACCGGTACCGGCACTGAGAAGAGGGATGTCACAATATCCGGCAATGAGACGGCTGATGTCATCTTTTTCCATAGGACGTATGTAATCAAGGTCATCGAGAGTACTCGCGAGCATGTATCGGCCAATGGTATTGCTGATAAAGGGGATGATGTTCTCTTCTGCGATTTGGGTGTTCCCATCGGCAAGACTCAGCATAGTGATCTCAATGTTCAATGCCTCTTGGACCTGATAGTTCAAAAGACTTGCCAGAGCATCGATACGGTTGGATAAAGGGGCATTTATCAAAACAGCGCTTAACCGTAGGAAGGCATCTGCCTCGATGACTCTGGGACCTTGAGGATACATCTGCTCATCAAAGTGAAGACGATGGTAGATACTAAAGAGCTTTTGCTCGTTATCAACGGTCGTAATTAGCATGGCTTCCAGGCTCAGTCCGGGAGACTGCGTCGGTAGCAGAAGGGAAAAGTAGTGTTCTTTATGGATAAGTTGTAAATTGGGATAGGCTTCTTGCAACGCTTTAAAAGCAACGACGACGTCAGGGTTGTAAACCGTAGGATTGTTGAGGATAAGTTTTTTTAAGAAACTCCCCTCGTCAGGGATGTGGAAAAGACCATTAATCGTATTTGTGTTATTCATGGCGACATTGTAAGGAAGATTGGTATAATTGCACTTAAAAAGGTAGATGATGTTTATAAATTTTAGCAAAAATATAGTTATGCTTCTTGTTGCAGGTCTGTTTGCCATAGGTCTGATTGGATGTTCCAAGGCACTCGAGCCTGCAGAGGTGATGAGTGTAGAAAAAGTTGCTCTTGACGGTTACGATCCTGTGGCTTATTTCAGTGCTTCAAAGGCATATAAGGGAGATGGAGTCCATAGCTACAGTTATAAAGATCTGACATGGTATTTTGAATCT
>JBFESZ010000118.1:0-4781 GCA_041548245.1 Sulfurimonadaceae bacterium | reverse complement strand
GCCAACTACACTGATGTAACAGGGATCATCCACAGAGGGGGAACAATCATATTTTCCGCCCGTTCCATGCGCTTTATGCAAACGGAGTATCGTACCCGCGCCGCTGAAAACCTTAAAAAACACGGGATAGACAAACTTATCTTATTAGGCGGTGATGGTTCCTTTCGTGGCATGGAAGTCTTTTTCAAAGAGCACGGTATAGCATTTTGCGGTATCCCTTCGACCATAGATAATGATATTAACGGAACACAGTACTGTCTTGGTGTCGATACGGCCTTGAATGTCATCAAGATGGCAACAGACAATGTTCGCGATACCGCTTCTTCATTCAAACGTGCTTTTGTTATCGAGGTTATGGGAAGGGAGTGTGGTTATTTGGCTCTGGTCTCAGCACTGACATCAGGTGCAGAGATGTGCCTAATCCCTGAGCTCCCTTATTCCCTTGAAAAACTCAAGAAACGTTTTCTCAAAGAGGTAAAAGAGGGACGGGGTTATTTTATCGCTATCATATCCGAGGCCTTGAAAAATTCACAAGAGATAGCCGATTGGTTTGAAGAACAAATCGGCTTTGAATCCCGCGTGACAATATTGGGGCATATCCAGCGTGGAGGCAATCCGACTGTTCGTGAACGTCTTATGGCCTACCAGTTTAGTACTTATGCCATTGATTCGCTCTGTTCAGGCAATACAAATTCTGTTATCTGTTATAACGATGGAGAGTTTAGTTTTAAGAGTATTGATGAGATCAATGCGAAGAGATATGAGATTGATCAAAACTTGATAGCTTTGGCACAATCCCTCTTAGAAAAGTGACTGGACTGCTAGAGAATCATCTAAAGTCCAACCTAAATTATATTATGCTGCGATCTTTTCACACGCTTTAATACACTCACGACATGATTGCGCACATGCCCTACACTCAGCATGATGATTCTCATGTTTGGCACATGCTTTTTCACAATCCTTACAGACAGCAATACAGACCTTGGCAAAAGCTGCTAAGTGTGCCGACTGATTTGCAGCCAATCTTGACAATCCTGCACATGTCACCAGCATATCCGATACTGAAGCCAGACATTCAGCGATTGAAGTATCCCCTTGCTTTACGAGTTCAATACAGTGGTCATTACAGATCTCTCCCGATTTAACACAGTGAAGTGCAGCATCGATCAGACTAGTCTCGCGTTCTGATGAGACCATCATCCCATGCCCTGCATGGTGATGCTCATGCTCAGAAGAGGCAAAAGCTGTACCAGCCACCAATGTTGTTGCGACAGCAGCACCTAAAAGAACATCTCTGCGCCCTTTATTCTCTACCATATCCACATTATCTGTTTGTTTCATCTCTTATTCTCCAAAATTCCATTTTAGGGATTTTAACATAAAAAATACAGATCTAGAGATAGGGTATAAAAAAAGAAAGAAGTCAAAAACCCTAGAAGGTTTTTGAGCCGATGAAAGGTTGAATGACAAATATTTATATATCTTGTTCAATCACTTTTTTAAAGGTGTCAAAATACAATGCTTTAAGTTCAGCCATTTCCATAGAGACATCATTTACCACTACTTTGTCACCACCGACAGTTCCAATCTTTTCACAAGAGATACCATCTATCATAGCTTCAAAAGCTTGCTCATTTTCGGGTGAGACTTCAACGACAGCACGAGAAAAGCTCTCAGAGAAGATGTTGATAGGGTTTGCACCTGTTCCCATTTCAACATTCGCTCCCAAACCACTAACTGCAGCCATTTTTCCAATCACAACAGCAAGTCCACCTGAAGAGCAGTCTTTTGCCGAAGCCAAAAGACCTTTTTTATTGGCATTGATAACCGTATTCCAAAGGCTTAACTCTTTGTCATAATCAATTTCCGGAAGAGTACCAGCGACCTTTCCATGTAGCTCTTTCATATATAAAGAACCCCCAAACTCCGTCTTTGTGTCTCCAAGAAGATACAGCGTATTTCCCTCTTTTTGAAACGAGTTCATAAGTACCTTGTTCTCATCATCATTAACACCGACGGTTGCAATAGAAGGTGTTGGAAAGACAGAGACCCCATTCGTTTCGTTATACAATGAAACATTGCCACCGATAACAGGTGTTGTCAATGCGGCACAAGCCTCTTTAATCCCCAGACAACCTTGTCCAAACTGCCACATCACTTCCGGATTCTCAGGGTTACCATAGTTTAGACAGTCGGTAATTGCCAAAGGTTGCGCTCCCGTCATGGCTACATTTCTTCCCGATTCGATTACCGCGGCGGCAGCACCACCTTTTGGATCGATATAACAATGGCGAACATTACAGTCTGAACTCATTGCAAGTGCTTTACCGTTCTCTTTGACACGGATGACAGAGGCATCAAGACTTCCGCCTTTTTTAATCGTGTTCGTCTGTACCATCGAATCATACTGTTCATATATCCATGCCTTATCGACGACTTCCATAGAGGACATCAGCTTCTCAAATGCTTCTTGGTTTGTCACCGCTTTAAAATCTGTGATATCTACCTTACTGATCTCTTTAAGGTATTCTGGTTCGCGCATCGGACGGTTAAGGCATGGTGCTTCTTCTGACACAGGGTCAACCGGAACTTCCGCACACTTTTCACCATGCCAGAAGAGTTCCATTTTACCCGTATCTGTCACCTCACCGATAACCGCTGCATCAAGATCCCATTTTTCAAAGATATCAATAATCGCCTGCTCCGATCCTTTTTTCGCACAGATCAGCATACGTTCTTGTGATTCAGAAAGCATAAAGTCATACGGCGTCATATTCTCTTCACGAGCAGGCACCTTATCCAGATGCATGATCATACCTGAACCTGAACGTCCTGCCATCTCAAACGAAGAAGAAGTCAGACCAGCTGCACCCATATCCTGGATACCGACAACATAATCTGTTTTAAAAAGCTCTAGACATGCTTCAAGTAGAAGCTTTTCAGTAAAAGGATCACCAACCTGGACAGTCGGACGAAGAGACTTAGACTCTTCTGTGAATGAGTCTGAAGACATTACTGCTCCACCAAGACCATCACGTCCTGTTTTGGATCCCACATACATAACCGGGTTTCCAATACCTTCTGCTCTTCCATAAAAGATCTCGTCAGACTTTGCAATACCCAAGTTAAATGCATTGACAAGAATATTTCCATTATAACACTCGTCAAAACTGACCTCGCCACCAATCGTTGGTACCCCCATACAGTTACCATATCCACCGATACCTTCAACAACACCGCGTACCAAATAACGTTGATGAGAAGAGACCTCATCCTTGTTCAGAACATTTCCAAAACGTAGCGAGTTAAGCGAGGCGACCGGACGTGCACCCATAGTAAAGACATCGCGCATGATCCCACCGACACCTGTTGCTGCACCCTGATATGGTTCAATAAATGAAGGGTGGTTGTGCGATTCCATCTTGAACACGGCTGCATAACCATCACCGATATCGATAACCCCGGCATTTTCACCCGGTCCCTGAATAACCCAGGGGGCTTTTGTCGGGAAACCACTTAAGTGTACCTTCGAAGATTTATATGAGCAGTGTTCTGACCACATTGCAGAGAATATTCCAAGTTCAACCATATTTGGTTCACGACCTAAGATCGTTAATATATTTTGATACTCTTCAGGTGATATTTTATGTGATGAACATGCTTCTTCAATATTTTCAATTTCGTAGCTCACGTGGCTTCCTTGAGGTAGTTTTGTCTAGACTTTTTAGAAAACCTCTGAAATCAGCCTTTTTCTAAAAAGTCTAAGTCGCGATTATAGTCAATCTGTGCTAAAAATTGCTTTAGACAATCCTTTAAAATAGCTATAAATTAAAAGATAGCTCTTAAACTTATGTGGACACGTAAATAGTTTTTAGATAGAATCCAAAAAAATAAAATGCCTACAAAGATGATAGATGTTTAGTAAAACAGCACAATACACTTTTAGAATCCTTATTTTCATGTCCAATGACCAAGATGGACTCTTCTCAGCCACACGTATACATGAAGAGACTCAGATCCCTTATAAATACCTGACCATGCTTCTTACAAAGCTTGCAAAATCCGATATTCTCAAAGCGACACGTGGCCGTAATGGCGGCTTTTTACTTAACAAAAGTATTGACGATGTTTTCTTGATAGATATTCTTGATGCTATTGGCGAAAATAACTGTGCCAATTGTGCACTTGGTGAAAGTGCCTGTAATGAAGAGTTTCCATGCTCTTTGCATGAGTCCTATGTCTTGCCTAAGATCGCGCTTGTCGAAATGCTGAATTCAACCGCTTTAAGTCACCTAGATCCCTCTTTAATGCCAAGCCATGCCAATGCTACGCAAATGAGTAGTCCCTAATCGTCCGAATATTTTTCTTTAACTCATAAACAGGAATATATTCGATCTTCTCAATTTCATACTCTTTCTTTCCCTGAGGAAGTCCAACAACGAACTCCTCTGCCTCTTGTTTCCCCAACATAGCTTTAGACAAAGGAGCATGAATAGAGATAAGACCATTTTCCGGTTCACTCTCCAATACTCCACATATAGTGTATCTCTCCCGTTCGTCTGTATCGAGATTCACTAGTGTAACAGTTGAACCAAAATGGACCCTGTCATTAGGGAGTAAAGCGGGATCGATGATTCTGCTCTTTTGTATATGGCTGTTTAAAAAAAAGAGGCGTTTGTCAATATGGCGAAGTTTCTCTTTTGCCGCATGGTATTCAGCATTTTCGCTTCTATCGCCTTGAGCCGCGGCTTCTTGCTTTTCGGCATTGACACGGGGCT
>JBFESZ010000117.1:0-4861 GCA_041548245.1 Sulfurimonadaceae bacterium | reverse complement strand
TCCATTCTGCCAATACACAAACAACTAAAAGCTCAGGTAAAGCGGTAGGCTTGCCTTGAAAATGGTCTCTTACCTTTTGTGCCATGATGTCATAGTATGCGATCAAAGGCTCTTCTTGTATGCTTAAAGCTTTTAGTCCCGGGTGTTTATGTGCATTTTGAGCTACACCTATCAAATAGTCTACATTGACAACACACTCTTGAAGTTGGACAAGTAGTCTTCTTAAGGTGCTGTATACATAACTGATCTCTTCGTTTTGCTCGACAATAGTTTTGATATTAGCTTCATCCAGTCTCGCAAAGTAGCGTTCAAGCGCTGTTCGTGCGAAGACCAATACCGCTTCCGTCTTTACGTCTCGGCGCAATGAAGGTTTGATCCTGTTTATGCAGTTGTCGCTTATCAGGTCATTTCTTGGAATCGCACTCATCTTAACTCCTTGTCGTCAGTTTATGCTCTTTTATCTTTTTGATCATGCTGGAAAGAAACGAGATCTTCTTCTCTTCATCCTCAAGTGATGATTTTGCATCAAGACTGAACTCTTCCATTTTTGAATCAAGGAAACCTGTATTGAACTTACCCTCTTTAAAATCTGAGTTTTTTACAATCTCTCTATGAAGTGGGATATTTGTTTTAAGTCCATCAATATTGTACTCATCCAATGCACGTCTTGCCTTCTTAACGGCACCCTCCCAATCAAGCGCCCATACGATGAGCTTTCCAAGCATAGAGTCATAACTCGTAGGTGTCTCATACCCTTCGTACATAGAGGAGTCTATACGGACACCCGGTCCGCCCGGTGTAAGATAGTTTTTAATGGTTCCTGCTGTTGGTCTAAAGTTGTTTTGTGGGTCTTCAGAGTTGATTCTAAACTCAATAGCATACCCACGGAACTTGATCTCTTCTTGCACAAAATGAAGCTTATCACCTGCAGCGATCTCGATCATACGCTGGATGATATCAACCCCTGAAATGACCTCAGTGACCGGGTGCTCGACCTGTACACGTGTGTTCATCTCAATAAAGTAGATGTTATCATCTGCATCGAGTAAAAACTCAATTGTTCCTACACTCTCATACCCCAGTCTAAACATCGCTTTTGTAGAAACTCTAAAAAGCTCTTTTCTTGTTGCAGCATTAAGTCGTGGTGATGGAGCAATCTCGATAACTTTTTGGTGACGTCTTTGGATAGAACAGTCTCGTTCACCTAAATGAACCACATTTCCATAGCTGTCTGCGATGATCTGAACCTCAATATGTCTAGGGTTTTCAACATATTTTTCAATGAAGACCTCATCTCTACCAAAATATTTCATAGACTCCGTAGTCGCTTCATCATAGAGTTTAGAGAAATCTTTGGCTTTTTTAACGATTCTCATACCCCTGCCGCCACCACCATAGGCAGCTTTGATAATCACAGGAAAACCTATCTCATTGGCAGCTTTTTCGCCTTCAGCTTTATCTGTAACAGGCTCATCGGTTCCCCCTAAAACAGGTACGCCAATCTCTCTCATAGCTACTTTTGATGCCATTTTATCACCAAAAAGTTCGATATGGTGCGGCTTTGGACCTATATATATAATGTCATTTTGGGCACATTTTTCCGCAAACTCAGCACTTTCAGACAAGAAGCCATACCCGGGATGTATAGCATCACAACCAGCTTTTTTTGCTAGAGAGATAATCACATTTTGGTCAAGGTATACTTGAACAGGGTGTCCCATCATAGGGTAACATTCATCCGCTTTTTTAACCCAAACACCATCTACATCTGCTTCAGAAAAAACTACTACACTTTTAATTTCAAGCTCTTTACACGCTCGAATAATGCGTAAAGCGATCTCACCTCTGTTGGCAATTAAGACTTTTGATATCTTGTTCATAGTTTACTCCCGGTTGATTTTAAGTATACGTAATTTTAGTTATTTTTAAGAAATATCTCTTCACTTATCTTGTACTAGATGTTATCTATTATTGTTCTAATAAATTTCTTTAAATGTTATTTTTTTCTTCTTTTTTTGTTATAATTACCTATCATGAAAAGAGAAACACTTAATAAAAAGACAAAGATATCCAACGATATACTCTTTTATATCTATAGCAACATAGATATCGATATCAATATGGATGAGCTTGCCGAAAGTTTTAACCTCAGTAAGTTCTACATGCACAAGATATTCAAAGAGATCTTTGGCAGAAACATCTATGAGAGCATCAAATCGATACGGCTGCAAAAAGCATCTTCACTGCTGCTTACAAACAAATATTCGACCATCACAGAGATAGCCGCACTCTGCGGATACAGCTCACAGACCTCATTTATCCGGGTGTTCAAAGAGCGTTTCCTGGTGACACCTACGGCATGGAGAAAAGGCGGATATAAAAAGTACTCAAAACAGATACTCGAAGAGTCCAAAAAAGCTAAAGCGTCAAATGCAAACTTTAATGACATCGAAGCAAGTATTGTCAAGATGCCGCCTATCGAAGCCTATTATATTCGGCACAACGGATATAACGATGAGATCAGACAGACCTGGCAAAAGATACAGACATGGATGTACAGTAATAATATCAAAGAGTATAAGCACATAGCACTTTTTCACGACAACCCGGTTGTGACCCATTTGGATGAGTGTCAATATGTAGCCTGTATAGAGGTCAATGATAAAGATTTACCCAAAGATCAGAGACTTCCGAAATTCAATATCTCTGATGGTATCTATGCCAAATTCGACATCAAAGGTATGGATGGAGATTTCTTGAAATTCATGAACTGGCTCTATAATGAATGGTTGCCAAACAGTGACTATGAGACGACGACCAAACCGCCATTTGCGATCTATAATAAGAACAAGTACCTCTCTGATGATAATAATTTTGATCTGAGTTTTTATCTTTCAGTCAAGTTTTAATCAGCTTAAAAAAGACAATGATATTAAGACAAGCTCTTTACATAAAAGCGTCAAGACGATCATCATAGGCACGTGAACCTCTTCATAAAGTTACGAGAAGAGAGGTTGTATGATCTAGAGGTACAACAGAAACAAAATATAAAGGAAAACCTATATGTTAGAGTACGATAGGGAGCATATCCTTCACCCGTATGCACCGTCAAATCCATCATCACCTATGGCATTTGTAAAATCAGCCAAGGGTGTCTACCTTGAGCTGGACGACGGAAAGAAGATCATTGATGGTATGTCATCATGGTGGTCAGTGATCCATGGCTACAATGTAGAGACGTTAAACAATGCTGCTATAGAGCAGATCGGTAAAGTATCACATGTAATGTTTGGAGGGATCACCCACGAACCCGCTATCAAGCTGGCACAAAAACTAATCGCCATCACCGACAAGTCTTTGGAACGGGTATTTTTTAGTGATTCAGGCTCGGTGGCTGTTGAAGTTGCCTTGAAAATGGCATTTCAATACTGGAGTTCACAAGGTAACCGCCAAAAGACCAAGGTCCTGGCATTCTCCAAAGGGTATCACGGTGACACCTTTGGCGCGATGAGTGTATGTGACCCTGTTACAGGCATGCACTCTGCATTTGAAGGCATATTGCATAAAAACATATTTGCGCAGGCACCTGCATGTATGTTTGGTGAGCAATGGGACGAAAAATATATAGAAGATTTTAAAACGAAACTCCGAGAAAATCACACTCAAATTGCAGCTGTCATACTCGAGCCTATCGTTCAGGGTGCCGGCGGTATGAGAATCTATTCACCCGAGTTCTTAAAAAGAGTAAGAGAGCTTTGCAGCGAGTATGATGTACTTCTGATACTCGACGAGATCGCTACCGGTTTCGGGCGCACGGGAAAACTTTTCGCTTATGAACATGCTGGAGTAGCTCCGGATATCTTATGTGTAGGCAAGGCTATTACAGGCGGTTATATGTCACTTGCCGCAACACTTACGACTAAAAAAGTGATGCAGGGTGTTGAAGCAGATGGTAATGTACTTATGCATGGACCGACGTTTATGGCAAATCCTTTAGCCTGTGCCGTTGCGAATGCCTCTGTTGAACTGCTGCTAAGTTCTCCATGGGAAGAGCGGGTGCAAAACATTCAAACACAGTTAAATCAAGAACTGAAAAGATGTGAAGAACTTACAATAGTAAAAGAGATCCGTACTCTTGGAGCGATCGGTGTTGTGGAGTTAAACGAAGCGGTAGACCTGGGATTTATGACCCCGGAATTTATAAGAGAAGGTGTCTGGGTAAGGCCATTTTTAAACCTCGTCTATATCATGCCTCCCTTTGTGATCACTCAAGAGGAGTTGACACACTTGACTACCGCGATCTTCAACGTAGTCAAAAGATATCAAGACCACAAAGCAGATTCAACACAAGTCTAAAGACATCTGCGAAAACGCTATGGTCTGGTACTTTATCCCAGTGATTCAGTAAGTTATGTACTTTCTACAATGCCCCTTTCATACCCACATGTCAGAAGGAGGCACTGCAAAAAACACAGAGGGAAAAACTCATATTTTTTTAGTATCAAAGTATTACGCGCTTGCAAAAGTTAATGACAGTTCCTCCCCTTTACTTACAAAGGGGAGATCTTAATCATTGGTCTTGATCGACTTCAAGCTTTTGTTTACTCACCTTGTCCTAGAGAGTAAGCACGTTCACCATCTTCAAAGGCATAAAGGTTTTCAGTTTTGATCACTTCGATACCTGCCGCATCGATTTTGTTCATCATGTCAGTGATATCACCGTTTGTGATGATCTCACCTTGCGTTTTGTTATAGAAACGACATCTCCAGTGATCCGTCAAGAAAGTCTCCGGGTGACCGTTTGGATAGACTTTTTGACCGCGGTTAGAGATCATTTTAAGACCAAGGTTAGTACCTTCAG
>JBFESZ010000116.1:0-4937 GCA_041548245.1 Sulfurimonadaceae bacterium | reverse complement strand
CTTTCGTGAACTTTCACATATACCTGAGGACATTGAGCCTCTGAAAAAAAGCTTTTACCAGGAATCAATAACGAGTGAGAACATCCTTACGCGCTGGTCAGAATGGCTGGAAAGATGGAAGTCACACATCAATGTCACCTCGCCGGAGTCACGCGAGAAACTATCGCAACAGATGAAAGGCATCAACCCAAAATACACGCTGAGAGAATGGTTCTTGGTACCTGCCTATCAGCAAGCAACCAAGGGAGACTATACACTCATCAAAGAGCTGCAAGAGATCATGACACATCCATACGATGAGCAGTCCAAAGAGACAGAAGAGAAGTACTACAGGCTAAAGCCCTCTGAGTTCTTTGCGATTGCGGGAATATCGCATGTCAGCTGTTCATCGTAAGATTAAAATCAAGCTTTTTTAATCAGTTCTCTCGCTGCCCACTGGGCAAACTCTGTTCGGGTACAGCTGTCACTTTGTCCGTAGTTTAGCCCCTCTGCACAGCGGTATATGATCAGATCATTTTTAGGGTTTGGGTTTGGCGCTTCATCGATGACTTGACGTACCGACCACTCCTTGCCATGCTTTCCATTGGTGTAATAGTGCCCCAGTTTGATCTCATCGGCACTCAGTTTATCATCTTCCGCATGTTGCAAGGTGAGTGTAAAGAGACGCTTGAGATCTTCTATAGTGATATCGACGACCAAGTCCATATCTTTTATCGCCTGCTCGATATGCTTACTGCGCAAAGAATCATTTACCGCATCTTTGCGGTTCATCTCCTTTTCTACAAAACGCATCATACCGATGGGATAACGCCGCCAGTCAAAGAGACTGTTAAAAACAACCGCGATGACAAACATGCTCATGACATTGATAAAGATCGGTGAGAAGATATACATAAACCCCAGATCATGGATCACAGGACCGCCTACAACAGCGACAAGGGCTGTAGCCCCGCCGGGAGGATGGATACTGTTTAAAAGATGCATGACACCAACAGACAGACCCACCGCAAGCCCTGCAGCAATGAAGATATTGGGAACAAGCATATAAGAAGACACCCCGATAAATGCGGAGACAAGGTTTCCCATAAAAAGGGCCCAAGGCTGGGACAAGGCACCGTGAGGAATGGCAAAGAGTAAAACAGCAGCTGCCCCCATAGAAGGGATCAAGAAGACTGCACCTTCCAGCCCGATGAGCAGGTAGCTGATATAAAAAGTGACCGATATACCCAGTATTGCGCCTACCGTGGCTACGATCTTTTCACTCTTACTGGTTCTCGAACGCTCAATACAAAAGAAACTTTTGAATCTTAGATAAAAATTTTTCATTCTGCATCCTAGCATAGAAAATAGACCTGGGCATTGACTTTTGTCAATATGCGCAAAGTACTTTGGGGACTTTGTATGACGTGTACTTCATACAAAGATTAAAGTATTCCGGGAAAGAAGACTATCCCTTTGTTAAAATTGGATCTGCACCTGTTTTGATTTTTCAACATAAAGAAGAACATTGGTAAAAGCATATTGGTCCACTTCTTCCATACCCGCGTGATCATATTCTAACAGATAGTCAAATCCCTCTAACGCAGTGTCTTTCACTTTTTTGAGGTGGACAGCGTAGACTAACAGATCAGCCAAATCACTCACGGGGATGATCTCTCTGAAATCTTTATTGAACTCATCTATGTACTCTTCGACTATATCTTCATTGGACATCAGAAGCATCCACAGTATGATCTTGTCTATCTTTTCGGGTGCATTGACTTTGTTTAAAAAGCGCTCATAGATCTCTTTGTTTTGAGCTATCTCATCAAGCTGTTCATTAGCCTGTGTGATCAAGAAGTCGATTCGCTCTTCAGTGAGTTTTTCATTTCTGCAACCATCTAACACGGCCTCTGCGATTTGCATTGTGTGCATATTTTCTCTTTTTTATTTGAATGTGTAATTATTGCAGGCTGTTCTAAAAATCTCTATTAAGAACTGATGGATCAGGTGTAAGTAAAAAAAGTTGAAGGCTAAGAGATGTTTTCGACGAGATCATTATCCGTAGGATAGCCCGGGACTTCAAAACCATCCTCATCAAAGAAATGTTTTTTGCCCGTATCCATACTGATGCATACCAGAGCGTAGGCTTCGTCTTCACGGACCTCTTTGATGATAAACCTCTTGCCCATGCGAGTCTTCCATCTCTGCCCTACTTTGAACTCTATAAACTCATATTCCACTGTTTGCTTTTCGCTACTGTATTATTTAGTCGTCGTTATGAAGTTGCCCGCTAAATTCAAAGCCAAACTTCATTTTAGCAGCTATCTCTTCTTGTACTTCTTCTATGGCATCATCCATTCTACTTTCTACCTGATGAAGAAAAAATCTATATTGATTTTCATATTTAAAGGTATTTACTTTATAGGGTATTTTATCACCATGTTCTTCTATAAATTTCTCAAGAGTGTCTTCCCAGACTAAAGTCAGTTCACACTCTATACATCGTTCTTCCTCTTCACCAGGCAAGGTGTATTTAAACTCTACTTCTTCATCATACGTTATGACTTCAAACGTTTTTTGTTCGTTTTGAGACGTTGCTTCAGTGTTTGTCATTATGCTCTCTATTCGTAAGATATTAATTATTTAGAGTTATAACCAAAGTAGCTGTAAATTCGATAAGTTTTTATACTACTTCTCATTATTAAATTTATAAATATCTAGCGTTCTGATGACAACTATTTACTGCAAAAAGGGGATGTATAATCCCAGGGGTGTAATTTTAAGTAGCCTGTCCATTTTTTATAATATCTTGCATGATGTTATAGCCATGATTGAGTGCCAGGGCAATTGAGCCTCCAAGAGACCCTGCTATATCACCTGCAACATAGATACCCTCACTGTTGTAGTTTTTCTCATCGACTACGGGCTTGCCTTTTTCATCTGTTATCACAGGCGTGTTACTTAGGAACTCTGTGGGAGTTGAACCCCCAAGCGCATAGATGATACGGTCATAAAGATGCGAACTTCCGTCACTGAACATCACCTTGCATCTGCCTTCAACGTCTTCAACGCCAAGAATATCCACACCCAGTTTCATCTCAATCTCACCTTTTGAAGCCGCATCCAAAAGATTTTTTCTGTTTTTTGGGTTTGGTCGGCTCAACTCCTCTTTTCTGTAGTTGAATGTAACCCTGTTATCTGTATGTATAAAGTAAGCAAACTCAGCAGCACTGTCGCCTCCCCCAACAACTAAGACCTCTTCACCTCCCTTACAGTCAGAGATGTTGTGCTGGATCTTTGTTTTTAATGTTTTTGGCAGATCATACTCCGGCTTGTTAGGTTTGCCCATCTTTCCTATAGCTATTACAAGACAAGATGCGAGGTAACTTTCATTTGCAGTTGTAGTGACTTTAAACAGTTTGTCTACTTTTTGGATTTTAGCGACCTCAGTGTTAAAATGTGCGTCTATGAGGTGCTCTTTGAGAGCGTTTTCAAAGATATTGAGGGTGTCATCTTTTGTCCCGTCATCAAAATCTATATGCCCCTTAAGCTCAACACTAATTCCTTTCCAGTCCCGATCAACAGGTTTTTTATCATCAAAATATTTTCTGATCGTTGCAGAGTGGTTGGATGTTTTTTCAAAAAGTATTATATCTTTAAGCCCAAATATAAGGCTCTCGACAGCCGTTGCTATACCAGCCGGTCCGGCACCGATAATTGCGATGTCATATTGTTTTTGCATACTTGACTCCTTTTAATAAAAATTAATGGCAACCTAGTAGCTTAGTTCAACTACGAGGGCTACTATAGATAAACCTACTTTTGATACGACATATACTCTTTTTCAAACCCTTCTATATCGTTCTCTCTACCGATAGGTAGATTACGAACTTTTAGCTCAGGATGAATATCAGTCCGTATCCGTCTTTCTACACCATGTTTGATGGTGCTGCCTGAACTGCTACAGCCAACACAGGCACCTTGCAGTTGTACATAAATAATCCCTGATTTGATATCGATAAACTTTATATCACCGCCATCTGCAGTGATGCCTGGTCGAACTTTTTCAATTGTATTCTTAACTGGATCGACTAACTCTTCATCGGTAAAAGGTATCATAGTAATCTCCTTATAATATACGTTTGTTTCATCAGAAAATAGTGGAAGTTCTCTTAATAGGGTATAAATAATAAGGAGTAGTCATAGGGCACTTGTGTAGACTTAAAATGTAAGTGCAGATACACTCATATTTCGCAAACTATGTAAAACTGATCTGAGTCATTATGGCCTGAAACCAAGAAGATGGCAATTCATCACCTGACCCTAGTTTTTCAACCCAAGTGTTAAAATTGTATAATGTCCCATGGCCAAGGAAAACAGAATGTTCTTAAATAAAAAAGAAGCGACAACTGTAAAACTGACAAACTTTACACAATCACTAGAAACAGTCCAAACACCTCAAGAAAAAGAACGACAAAAAAAAATAAAAGAAAATGAGGACTATATCGAGCACATAAAAAAATATGACAAGAAAGCCTATGAAAGGTACTTAAGTTATTCAACCTATTTAAAACATTGAGCTCTGTTTTCCAAAGCTTTTTACGTCATTGAATTAAAATAGCTTCCTCACTTTATTTTTAATGTCCATGTTTTCAAAATTGAAGGTTAATGACCTGACCCTAACTTTTCTCTTTATTTTCATACTTTGTTAATTTGTAATTAAAGTAATCATTTGTGTTCAGACCCTATTTATGGAGATGAAAGTGAAGTCATCACACATGGGTGTACTTTGAAAGTGTTCAAACTTTAAATGTGATATGATTGTTATAAATTTTACGAGAAAAGTATCCCATCTCCTTACTCCATTTATTTATATTAGGTATGCCAATGAAACTTCTCTTACTTTGTATCATGATTCTCAAAATTGCTTTTGCCAATCAAGCCAAAGAAGAACT
>JBFESZ010000115.1:0-5195 GCA_041548245.1 Sulfurimonadaceae bacterium | reverse complement strand
TATTGTTCAAAGCGACTATCGCCTGTTTCGCCTTGGTAATAACAGGCGTAAGCAGATGAGGGATATCATTATAAATTGAAAACTCAAGCATCTTCGGATCGATCATCAAAAGTTTTAGATTATCAGGCGAATTCTTGTACAGAAGTGATAGGATCATCGAGTTGATACCTACTGACTTTCCTGAACCTGTAGTCCCTGCGATAAGCAGGTGCGGGAGCTTTTTAAGATCAGTAATAAATGGCTTACCGACAATATCCTTACCCAGGACCATGGTCAGAGGAGAAGCTGACTCCTGAAAGAGCTTGCTTTCAAATATCTCGCGCAGATAGATCGTCTCAACACTTTCATTAGGGATTTCAATACCGACAACATCCTTACCTGGAATTGGTGCCTGGATTCTTATCGTCTGAGCACGTAGTGCCATAGCAAGGTCATCTTGAAGGCTCAATATCTTCGATACTTTGATATTTGCAGCCGGCTTGAATTCAAAGGTCGAAACAACCGGTCCCGCATAAGTTCGAACCACATCACCCTCGATTTTAAAATGGGCCAACTTCTCTATAAGGTCTTCGATTTTGGCATCAAGCTGCTCTTCATTGACCTGAGTATCATGCTTAACAGGTTTTTGCAAAAAATCAACCGATGGAAGCTTGAAGTTCTTCGGTTTTTCTGTTTCACCTTTTTCAATCTGATCAAGAAGCTGCTTGTTCTCTTCCAGTTCATCGACTATCACCGCATGCTTCTCTTCTTTCGCCTTCTTCGCCATAGACAAAATGGTTTTCTTTGCTTCTTCAACCTGAGGCTCTGAAACGGTTATTAGAGATCCCACACTCTCCTGCTCGACAGTAATCTCTTCTCGTTTAATTTCTTCTTCAGGGTACAAGCTAGGTGGTTCAGGAATAAATTCCTCTTCAAAAGGCGGAATATGATCTTCAAACGTAGCGACTTCTTCTTGCCTATCAATGCCCTGCTCTTCACTCTCTTCATAACTATCGTAAGTATTTTCACCTAACTCTTGCTCCTTAACCTCTTTACGAGCAAGATAAGGGCGTATAAAGTCACTTATATCATCGAGCAGTTCATGCAAGCTCTTGTCAAGAAAAATAATGACAGAGAGGAGACTACTCATCAACCAAAATATCCAAACACCCACGCCACCAATATATGGGGAAAGAAAATCAACAAAGTTCCCACCTACGGATCCACGCAGGGTACTTACACTCACAAGTGCCTGAAAAATCACCATCGTAAAAAAGAACAACACAGATGAAAGAATCAGTTCAATACGGCGCATGTCCATACCCGGACTTTTAAACCATAAAAACAAGGAAACCAGTAGCACCAAAGGATAGACATAGGAAAGATACCCAAACAAAGAGTGGTTAAGTTGAGCGAAATCAGCTCCGTACGAGCCAACCAGGTCTGCATTGGATGCGAATGTTGCAAAAGCGAAATAAGAGAGTAGACCTGCACCAATAATGAATAAAATATTACGTAAAATGAGAAAGTCCTTACTTTAAAGCTATCGCAATTATAGCCAAACTAAATTTATTGCACTCAAATAAGGCAAACTTTTAAATGTAGTTTACCAAAGAGAGTTGTGAAATACGTGAGACTGAAGAGAGCATCGCCTGATAATTAAGCTCAAGCTGTTTTAGTCTCAACGAGGCATCTGCAATATCAACATCAATCGTCTCTGAACGCAATGTCTGAGTTGTGATAATCAGCATATCAGTCCTCTCTTCTGTCATCTGCAAAGTTTGCGACTGAACACCGGCTACGGAGTGTTGGGTAAATAGATGCTCTGATAAATCATCCAATGCCTGGATAGCATTTTGAACCCCATTGTTTCGAGGGTCTTTTAAAGAGCCATCTGCACGAGACCTTCCTAACTCAACAGATGAAATCGCCTGATCGATTTGTCCAAAAAAATCAGTTTTGGCATCCGATATTTCCAAAGAGTTGTTCGCATTAAACACCATCGCTGATGCTGCCGCGGCAAAATCATTTGAATCACTGTCATATATTGCCATACGAGCTGATGTAACACCCACGCCAACCTGTTCAAACACTATATGCCCCTGATGGTCCAGGTTGACTGAAGATGCACCATTAGCATTCACTATGGCCGTATCATAAGCTGCAGCACTGTTCACAGTTGGAATATTGCCTGACAACGCCATATTCATTACATCCATCAATTGTCTGTAAGTCACATCATCTGCCGGTGTACTCGTTCGAGGATTATCAACATTGAAGATATCAAAGTTTGTTGCACCAGCATCAAAAGAAAAAGTGGAAGCTCCTGCCCCCAGATTTATCTGAAGTGTAAATGCTGTACCAGATATATCCGTTCCTTCAACGATAAACTCTTCTCCATCCAGGGAGTTTATCGGCACTGCCGGTATCACACCGTTATCATACGCTGAAAATACCTGTGAAAGCCTTGTCATATCTTGCGCAAAACTGTTGTCATCCACAACAATTTGCGAGACATTGCCCAAAAGTTTCGCGCCATCTTGTGTAAAGTTCACTCTATCGTACTTTATAGCTTCAATATTTGTCGCTGTACCGGATGGATCCAATCCGCTTTGCATAAAACTTTTAACATGTAAATTCGGATTGCCAGCGGCGGAAACACCATCCAATATCAATTCCAAGTCTGTTTCACCACTGTCTAAAAGGTCAATATCATTCACATCCGCAGTAGCACCACCGCTAAAGTCAGTCGCAGCGACCATGTGAAAATCAAGTTTACTCGAACCGCTTTTTCTATCTTCTATCTCAATCTGGCCTGCTTTATTCAAAGTTACATCGACAAGTGTACTTTGCGGTGTGTTTCCAAATGCAACACCAATTCGATCAAGCAGGTCAGCCATTGTCTCGTCATCACGCAAAGAAAACTTGTCTTTAAATGTCGTACCATCACTTTGTGTACCGCGGAGATAAAAAAAGTGTTGTGAATCAACCGTATTAATCACATTGTCTGTATCACCCATTAATTCACGTATCGTACTTCTATCTGTCAGATACTCTTCTTCAGCTGCGTTACGCTGTAGACTTGGATCTATCATCACATCTGGATAAAGTTTAACCTGATTCATCTGAGGCATATTCAGGGTTATTCTACGACGTGTATTGTTTTCATCTCCGAAAAAGAGATCAGCACCGTTAATATTAAAGGTCTGCTCTACTCCAGATCCGATAAAAGCCTTCATCTCTTCTTTATTGCCTTGATATACACCATTTGCATCAATGGGTTTTGTCTTTACTTCTGAACCTGAAAAAAGATACTTTCCGTCTATGGAAGTATTTGCCAGCTGTACTAGGTTTTTTTCCAAACCGCGAAGTTCACCAGCGATTGCATCAAGACTTTCTCTACTGTGCGCATCATTGGCAGCTGAGACAAGCTTTACCTTCATCGCCTCTAAAATCTTACTAATGTCATTCATCGTAGTATCAGTGTTGGTACTGAACTGAAGAGCCTTTTGTGCATTGAGTTTTATTTGATTTAGTGTTGTTACTTCATTATCAAGCCTAACGGTATCAATAAACGTTGATGTGTCCTCATGTGCATACTGTATCTTTTGGCCAGAAGAGATTTGCTTGGTTACATCAAAAAGTTCTTTAGCTGCCTTTGTCTGATCAAACTGTAAATTTCTATAATATCCGCTAAGTGTAGCTCTCATAGCCTACCTCCGTAATTTCAAACAGCAACTTTATTGTTTATTGATTAAAAGCAAAACAAGTTCCACAATTCTATTTTTACTATTTTGTTTAAGGATATATCGGCCATATTTAAAAACCCTAAAGCGTTTATATTTAAAAATATCAATACCAATTCATGCAAAATCAATATCATTAAAACCCCTTTTACCCCACTTTAAGTATTATCTTTTTATAATTCCGGCCTCTTCATGCCGCCGTGGTGAAATCGGTAGACACGTCGGATTCAAAATCCGATGCTTTCGGGCGTGACGGTTCAAGTCCGTCCGGCGGTACCACCTCTTGAAATTTCAATTGTATTATTAACTACCCTGAATAAAAAACATTTATCTCCCCACTCAATTTGTGAATATACGATAAACTGACAATCGAATTATTTTTAGTTATAATCAAGTTTCGACTGTATACAATGAGTTGATTACCCGAAAGTGGAGTGGATCGTATGAAAAGAGTTCACAACAGATTTTTTCATCCTACTACCGTCACTAAAGTCATCTATATTATCCTGATGTTTATGTTCATATCAGTTACCCTGATGACATTCATCTACGTCCAGGGACGTGTCTTTGACGGTATCCGTTCCTACGTCAGGGGAGAAGGCTTGTGGGCTAAAGCCCAAAAAGATGCTGTCCTTTATCTGGAACGTTACTCCTACACCCATAATGAAGATGATTACGAAGCTTTCAAAGAGGCCGTCAAAGTCAACCTAGGTGACCATCAGGCCCGTATAGCCATGGATAAAATACCCATGGATCTCAAAAGTGCCAGGGAGGGCTTTCTTGCAGGTCAGAACTCTCCTGAAGACATAGATTCTGTAATCTGGTTTTATACGTATTTCAAAAACATCTCCTATATGAAAGAAGCTGTTTCACTTTGGCGCGAAGGGGATGAGGATATAGCTGAATTAATAACATTGGGCTCCAAACTCTATGAAAAAATCACAGAAAAAAAGCATGCAGAGATCATTAAAATCAGACATGAACTTGATATCATCAATAAAAGGCTTTTTATACTTGAGAACAGGTTTTCCCAAGCACTAGGAGAAGGTGCCAGATGGGCCAAAAAAACTGCATTTACCGCAAGCCTTCTTATTTTATTGTTCTTTATAAGCCTATCCATATGGATAAGCCAACAGATCATCAAAAGTATCTCCAAAGCTGAAAGGCGTCTGCGCGTCAGTGAGTCTAGGTTTAGAAGCCTCAGTCAATCTAATACGATCGGGATAATGTCATGGACCATTCAAGGAGAGATTGTCGATGCCAACGATTATTTCTTAAATATGCTGGGATATACCCGAAGAGATCTTGAGCTTGGTCATATCAATTGGCAAGAGATGACACCGCCACAATGGCAAAGAAGAGATGCTTTGGCGATCGAACAGCTTTTGGAAACAGGGAAATGTGAACCCTATGAAAAAGAGCTCTATCATAAAAACGGCGGCTGCACACCTGTCTATCTCGGTGCATCAT
>JBFESZ010000114.1:0-5262 GCA_041548245.1 Sulfurimonadaceae bacterium | reverse complement strand
ATAGTACGCATTTTGAAAACAGCAAAATTTCATTAGAGAATGCAGAGCTTAATGATGATGGCTCTTTAACGATTGATGGGAAAAGGATAGTTAGTTTACGATGAGTGAAGTAATCTCAATAGCAAATCAGAAAGGCGGCGTTGGAAAGACCACGACAGCCGTAAACTTGGCAGCATCTTTGGCCGTAGCAGAGAAAAGAGTTTTGTTGATCGATGCAGATCCTCAGGCTAATGCGACGACGTCATTGGGTTACCATAGAAATGATTATGAATACAATATCTATCATGTGTTGATCGGCACAAAAAAGCTTGATGATATCATTCTGAAGACATCTCTTTCAACACTTTCACTTGCACCATCCAATATCGGTCTGGTTGGTGTTGAAAAAGAGTTTTATGATGCGAAAAACTCAAAAGGTCGTGAACTTATCTTAAAACGTGCTATTGAGAAAGTAAATAAAGATTTTGATTATATTATTATCGATTCTCCTCCGGCTCTTGGACCGATGACGATCAATGCCCTTTCAGCTTCAAACTCAGTCATCATACCAATACAGTGTGAGTTTTTTGCTTTGGAAGGTTTGGCACAGCTTTTGAACACTGTTCGTTTGATTCGTAAGACAATAAACCCTAAGCTCTCAATCAAAGGTTTCTTGCCGACGATGTTTACGGCACAGAATAACCTTTCAAAACAGGTTTTTTCTGACCTGACACAACATTTTGAGAGCAAGCTGTTTAAAGATAAGTCGAAAGACTATATTGTTATCCCGCGTAATGTCAAATTGGCCGAATCACCTTCATTTGGCAAACCGGCTATCTTGTATGATGTGAAATCAAGCGGTTCTGTTGCGTACCAAGACCTTGCTAACGCTATATTGGCGGGCTGATCATGGCTGGAAAATCACAAGCACTGGGCCGAGGCCTGGGTGAGCTTTTAGGCGAGATTGAAGAGGCCTACGATAATGAGATATCTCCTTCAAAATCAGTTTTAGAGATTCCACTTTCAAATATTAAAGTCAACCCTTTCCAACCGCGTAAGCATTTTGATGAAAAAGCACTTTCTGAACTCGCGGAATCTATCAAGCGCCATGGTCTTCTTCAACCTGTTGTTGTTGTTGAGAGAATGGATGAGTATATCCTG
The DNA here is from genome assembly GCA_041548245.1 of Sulfurimonadaceae bacterium. Taxonomy (GTDB): domain Bacteria; phylum Campylobacterota; class Campylobacteria; order Campylobacterales; family Sulfurimonadaceae. The sequence goes on along the minus strand of JBFESZ010000114.1, from coordinate 4,122 downwards.
ATTGCGGGTGAACGCCGTCTTCGTGCTTCCAAAATGGCAAAGAACAAAACGATCAAAGCGGTTGTCGTCTCTGCTACAGACGAAGAGATGCGAGAGCTAGCTCTTATCGAGAATATACAAAGAGAAGAACTGAATGCGATAGAGTTGGCCAAATCGTATGAAGAATTGATAGAGGTTTACTCCATTACGCAAGAAGAACTCTCTTCGATCATTCATAAATCACGTTCACAGATCACCAATACCTTACGCCTCTTACAACTTTCACCAAAGGCACAGCGAGCTATCATCGACAAGCAGATATCACAAGGCCATGCCAAAGTAATGGTTAACCTTTCAAACAAAGATCAAAACATCTTGGTAGATTCGATTATCGGGCAAAAGCTTTCTGTTCGGGATGTTGAAAAAATGGTTAAGCAGCTCAAGGAGCCTCTACACTCGACTCAATCCAAAGAGAAAAAAAAGGCTGATGACAAGAGTCTTGACATGAAAGTTCTGACAGAGGCTTTGGATGAACACCTTATCGATTACGACATTAAAGAGAACAAAATCATATTCGCTTTTTCCAATGAGGAAGAAATTGCAACATTTGCAAAATTTTTCTCATAAATCACTCAGACTTTAAGTACCCTTCAATTAATACAGAGTATAATCTCACAAAATTTTAAGTATTTTGGCCGCTAATTTCCGTCAAAAGAGTTTAGCGGTGTTTTAACTTGGGAGGTAAGATGTTAGATATCAGTCCGGTTCTACTATTGGCAACAATAGTCGTTTTCTTGGTTCTTATCGCACTTCTGAACTCTTGGCTTTATAACCCTTTGCTTGGATATATGCAAAAGCGTGATGCCGACATTAAAAAAGACCTCAATGAGGTTGGTAGTAATGATGACGAGATCGCTGCTCTGCACGCACAGGCAGAGAAGATTATCTCTGATGCTAAAGCGGAAGCTACAGCACTCAGAGAAAAAGTGGTTAATGAGGCTAAGGAACTTTCAGAGAGCAAAATTGAGGCTAAAAGAGCTGAACTTGCAGAGAAATTTGCAGCGTTCAATGCTTCACTGAATGAGGAGAAGGAGAATTTGAATAATGCTTTATTATCTCAAGTTCCTCTCTTCAAAGAAGCAATCAAAGCTAAGTTTAGCAAGATATAAGGATCTGAGCGTATGAAACACATATTTATAATGGCAATGATTGCAGCAGTGACATTTGCATCAGAGCAAGCAGGAGCGACGGGAACGGAGACTGATATTGTTCAGCGTACGGTTAACTTCCTGATCTTCGCTGGTATTGTTTATTACCTTATTGCTGAGCCTGTGAAAGGATATTTCACAGGTCGTACTCAAGCGATTGCAGATGAACTTGAAAAAGTACAGGCGCGTCTAAAAGAGTCGAAAGCAGCAAAAGAAGCAGCAAATGCAAAAATCGAAGAGGCAAAAATTCTTGCTGAAGAGATTATGAATAGCTGTAAAAAAGAGAATGTGATTATTAATGAGAAGATGGCTGCACAGCTTGAGTTTGATTTAAATAATCTTGAAAAACAACAAAATGACATTATGGAGCTTGATAAGCGCCAAATGGTTAGAAATGTTGTTGAAGAGGTTCTGTCAGAAGCTCTGGCTCAAGACAACTCTGGTCTTGATAAAGATGCCTTTGCAGAAATCATCTTGAAGAAGGTGGCATAAATGGCAGCTTTAATAGCAAAGCGTTATGTAAAAGCGCTTCTAGATGGTGAAAACGCGGAAAATATGGCGGCTGTTTCAGCGGTATTTGATGCACTTTCAGTTCAGTTTGATAATGAGTCATTTGTTGACTTTATCTCTGCTCCTGATGTAAATGCCTCTGTTAAAGGAGAGATTTTACTCGCAGCTGTAGAGAAGGCAGGAAGTGAGAAGATTAATAATTTTATTAAGCTTCTTGCAGAGAAAAACCGTTTTGAACTTATCCCTGAGATCGCTGATCAGATCTCTAAAGAGATTGCTGTTGCAAACAACAGTTTTACTGGAAAGATCTATTCCGATACGGATATGGATGCTAAGACAGTAGAAGAATTAAGCAATGGTTTGGGTAAGAAAGTTGATGCAAAGATTACTTTGGAGTTTGTCAAAACTGATTTTGATGGCATCAAAGTAGAAGTAGAAGATCTAGGGGTTGAAGTCAATTTCTCAAAAGAGCGTATTAACTCAACACTTATTAATCACATACTAAAAGCAATTTAAGAAAGGAGAACAGTAGTGGTAGCAAAAATTCAAGCAGACGAAATTTCTTCAATTATCAAAGAACGTATTGATAATTTTGAATTAAGTCTAGATATTAATGAAACTGGTAAGGTCATCTCATTTGCAGATGGTGTTGCTAAAGTACACGGCCTTAAAAATGTAATGGCTGGAGAAATGGTAGAGTTCGAAAATGGAGCTCAAGGTCTTGCAATGAACTTGGAGGAGGCAGCAGTAGGTGTTGTTATTCTTGGTTCAAGCGAAGGTCTTAGAGAAGGTACTACAGCTAAACGTCTTGGAAAACTTTTACGTGTTCCAGTCGGTGATGCTCTTCTTGGTCGTGTTGTAAATGCATTGGGTGAGCCAATCGATGGTAAAGGTCCAATCGAGACTACTGAAACACGTTTCGTTGAAGAAAAAGCACCTGGTATCATGGATCGTAAATCAGTACATGAGCCAATGGCTACTGGTATTAAAGCAATTGATGCACTAGTGCCAATCGGTCGTGGTCAACGTGAGCTTATTATTGGTGACCGTCAAACAGGTAAAACAACTGTTGCGATCGATACTATTATCAATCAAAAAGGTAACGGTGTTGTATGTATCTATGTTGCAGTTGGTCAAAAACAATCTACAGTAGCACAGATCGTTCGTAAACTTGAAGACCATGGTGCAATGGATTATACAATCATCGTTTCTGCAACAGCTGCTGAATCTGCTGCAATGCAATTCCTTGCACCATATACTGGTGTAACTATGGGTGAATACTTCCGTGACTCAGCTCGTCATGGTCTAATCGTATATGATGATCTTTCTAAGCATGCAGTTGCTTACCGTGAGATGTCACTTATCCTTCGTCGTCCTCCGGGTCGTGAAGCATATCCGGGGGATGTTTTCTATCTACACTCTCGTCTTCTTGAGCGTGCTGCGAAAGTTAATGATGAATTAGGTGCAGGTTCTTTGACTGCTCTTCCTATTATCGAGACTCAAGCAGGTGACGTTGCGGCATATATTCCGACAAACGTTATCTCTATCACTGACGGTCAGATCTTCTTAGAAACTGACTTATTCAACTCAGGTATCCGCCCGGCGATCAACGTTGGTCTTTCAGTATCTCGTGTTGGTGGTGCGGCTCAGATTAAAGCTACTAAGCAAGTTGCTGGTACTTTACGTCTTGACCTTGCTCAGTACCGTGAACTTCAGGCATTTGCTCAGTTTGCATCTGACCTTGATACACTTTCACGTAACCAGCTAGAGCGTGGACAGAGAATGGTAGAGGTTCTTAAGCAACCTGCATTCTCACCACTTGCGGTTGAGAAGCAAGCGTTGATCATCTTCGCTGGTAACGAAGGTTACCTTGATGATATCAACCCATCTGATGTTGTTCGTTTTGAAGCTGAACTGTATCCATTTATCGAAGCATCTTATCCTCAGATCTTTGAGAACATCCGTTCTTCAAAGAAGATTGACGACGAAACTGATGCACTAATGAAAAAAGCATTAGAAGAGTTTAAATTAAATTTTTCAGCTAACTAAGGACCGATAAATGGCCAACTTAAAAGAGATTCAAAGACAGATAAAAAGTGTATCTAACACGCAGAAGACTACGCGTGCTATGAAACTTGTATCGACTGCGAAGCTTAAGCGAGCTAAAGAGCTTGCTGAGCGTTCAAAGGTTTTTGCATCGAAATTGAATGAAGTTATCGAAGAGATCTCAACACGTATTCAGTGCCAAAAGATCGGTGGTATTGAAAACCGTGCTTGTGCATCTATCGATAAGCCTGAGATGGTTGATGTTATTTTTGTTACAGCAGACAAAGGTCTATGTGGTGGATTTAACTTTCAAACTATTAAAGCGGTTAAAAAACTTATGGCACAGTACAAAGACCAAAAGGTTAAAGTACGTTTACGT
>JBFESZ010000113.1:0-5376 GCA_041548245.1 Sulfurimonadaceae bacterium | reverse complement strand
AGGTTGCCGAACATATCTATGACTCCGTTTTTCCTGTCTCTTTTTTGCCAAAGATCAATAATGCATTAGATATTGGAACCGGGGCAGGCTTTCCTGGGCTTATCCTGGCCATGGCACTGCGTTCGACAAAGTTTACCCTTGTCGAGCCCTTGGCAAAACGTGCAGGCTTTTTACAGTTCATCAAAGCTGATCTTGGATTAGACAATGTGGAGGTACTCAACAAACGTATTGAACAGGTCCCGCCCATTGCCTATGATTTCATTACCTCGCGTGCCGTGACTGAGACTCAGACCCTCATGGACTTTGCCCGCCCTTTTATCGTTAAAGGCACGCTTCTACTTTTCTTTAAAGGCGAACGTGTCTATGATGAGATTCAGGATGCCGAGCATGTCAAGATCATCAAGACGAAGAAACGTCATTATCTTCTCATTGAGAGATAGTCTCTCGTTTGATGATGCTGATAACTGAAGATAAAGCGTTAAATCCCTTTAATTTATGTAAAAGCGTCATAATTGTTGTAAAAAGTATTAAATACTGTTATAATAGTCTTGATGAAAGATGAGGCTAGAGTTCATCTTTGGGTATATAACGAGTAAAATCTGCTAGACCGAAAGACTCCACCGATTTTGATTCCACTTTTAAAGTGTATTTTTTAAACAAGGATTCTCATGGCAGAATTACAAAACGGAACTGTAAAATGGTTCAATGACGAAAAAGGTTACGGATTTATCCAACAAGACAATGGTGGAGCTGATGTATTCGTACACTTCCGTCAAGTAAACAGTACAGGTCCTGGTCGTGTTACTTTGGCTGATGGTCAAAAAGTAACTTTTGAGATCGGTGAAGGTCAAAAAGGCCCTCAAGCAGAAAACGTAACAGCTATATAAGTTACCCATTTACAGGCTTTTTTGGCCTGTAAACCCCTTTACTAAAAAAAATTATTCTCCAAAACCCACTATGTTTTTACACTCCCTTTTCATAATAAAGTACTGAAGTTTTTCTCTAAACGATACGCTATAAGCATAGATAGATACGATAGAGATATAATGCAATGCTAATAAAGGCGAACAATGAAAGATCTTATAGACAATATTACCAATGCATTACTGCACTCCGGTGATCTCACACAGACACTTCTTGACTCAGACACCCTGTGGAAACATAATTACCCTATCGCCATCGTCCATGATTATTCACGTATAAAGTCATCTGCTGCGAAAGCCCTGTTTGGCCCCCTCATAGACAATGATGGAAAGACACCTGAACACTATAGTGATGAGACACTCGAAAGCATTCGACTCGAAGCACCCGAGTCAATCCAATGGGCCAAACTGCTTGCACTAAAGCATGAACCGATGCAGCCTGTCCGCTACAAAGCGAAATACCCCAAGGACTTTTGGAAAAAGATTCAAGATGTAGAACATATCCGTGCAAGCTTTGACTACTGTCAATTTGAGGAAGAAGCAGATATTTGCAAGGTAGAGTTTGAACTTAGAGAGATCATCCGCAAACGAAAAGAGGTGCATGCCTTTAAAGGTTTAGGCTTTATCTGGATGGCCATAAGCTCGCAGCATCTTTCCAAAGTCTTTCGCCACTATTTCAGCGAGAACTATCAGCTGATAGATGACAGATATCATCTTGGCTGGAGTGAGAGTTTAAAAGCCATCAACATGCGTTACTTCGTCTGCCCGCCCAAGTAAAGTGTTTTTACACCCGTAAACCTTATTGCAAGTAAAACTCCTGTACAATCTGGTATTTAAAATAGACAAGGCAACGATTGAAAAAAGTATTTAAACTTACACAAAAGAACAAGCATCCAGACCGTGTGCTTGACTCCATCAAGTATGATCTGCGAAGATACTTAAAACGTGAACGTAAAAAGCCACTTCCGGGTGATTCTGCGTACTGGGAGTTTGAGTGTAAATTCGGCAAAGACAGTGTCACAGCTGAAGAGATCAAAGTGTCTGAGATCATACCGGCGGTAGACAGAGCCAGTGAAGAGGGATGGGATGAATTCTATATTGAGATCTTTGCCAGAGCGTCTGAGAAGCTAAAACAAAGTCCAGCCTCTTTGGACAATGAAGCCAAAGAGGCTTAGGCCTTTACTTCATTCTTCCAAATCAACAGAACACACCAACTATTTCTTTTCTAAGCATTTTTAGTTTAGAATACATCATTATTGGAAGAAAGGCCACACTGTGTTTCACTCGATTTTACAGAAAAAACTTGGACTTACCATTGACAACAAAGCTTACCGTCAAGCCTTTCTTGTACTCTCAACCCTGTCTCTACTCGTCTTTGTTCTTCTGTTTTACATTATCTACAACCTTGTTGTAACACAACTCTATCTTATCATAGCACTGGAAGTGATCAGTCTGGCTTTCGCTGCTTTGACCTGGTATGTACTCACCAAAAAACGCGATATTTCCCTGGCATCGACAATACTGATACTGACTATCTTTTTCTTGACACTGCTTTTTATCTTTGATCAGAAACATCACGATTATGCCCTTGCTCAGGCCGTAATGCTTCCCGTACTGAGTATCTACCTTAAGGGGCTTAAAAAAGGGACACTCTATAGTGTTCTCTATATTGGCGCTGTCTTGAGCATTGCCTTTTTTGGTATTGATAATTGGGATCCTGTTCCTTTTACGGCCACCTCCTTTACCAATCTGGCCTTCACCTATATTGTAGTCATCCTTCTAGTGTACTATTTTGAGCTCAGCCGTGTCGAGGCCTTTGGTATCATCCAAAAAGCCCACCAAGAACTCCATGAGTATAAAGACCATCTTGAACAGAAAGTTGAAGAAGCCCTAAAAGAGAAACGCCAACAAGAGGACATTCTCATACAGCAGTCCAAGATGGCTGTCATGGGTGAGATGATAGCCTCCATAGCCCATCAATGGAAACAGCCTCTTGCGACAACCTCTGCCATTGTCAATGCAGCAAAAATCGAGCATAAGCTATCAGGAGTTAACAATCCAAAGCTTGATGAAACGTTTGATAATGTCCTCGCTCAGGTTGAGTTTATGGACCAGACCGTCATGGACTTTTCAAGCTTTTTCAAACCAAAGAAAAAACAAGAGTTCTTTCCCATTGACAACTCAATCGAAAATGTATTAAAGATACTTAGTCCGCAGTTAAAAAAACACAGTATTGCTGTTATCAACAATGTATCTCCTGCTCAATTTATACTTGAAGGGTATCAAAATGAGTTTTCGCAGGTACTTTTAAACATCATGACGAATGCGAAAGATGCCATTTTACAAAATATCGATAAGCACGTTATCAAACCGGACGAAGGAAAAATTTCTATCGCGATAAAAAAAGAAGCCCATCGAATCATTCTTACGATTTGTGATAATGGCGGCGGTATCTCCGACGAGGTAATGGATCATATCTTTAATCCTTATTTTACGACTAAAGAGGACGATGTCGGCACAGGTATTGGATTATATATGTCAAAAATCATTATGGACACTCATATGAATGGCAGCATTAGTGCATATAATACTGCAGAAGGTGCATGTATATCCCTCAACTTAAGAGGGATTGAAAAGCTCGTATAGTTCTTATACTTTTACTTAAAAGTTTTGAAATATAAGGTTCTTCAATGCCCGTTCATTCTCTTTTGTCGGGAAGCTTTCCAGATTAGGTAGGCGTTTGACATAATGAAAAGAAGGGGCTTCTTCTTTGAAAAGATCCAGAATAAACTGTGAGTCCAGATAGGGGCTGTTTAGGCACGAGAGCACCGTACATTCATCTGAGGCTAGCTCTTCAAGCCTGCGGATGATCTTTTGATAATCCTTGGTCGCTGCAAAACTCCCCTTTTGAAAACTCGGCGGGTCGATGATGATCAGATCGTAAGGCCCCGCTTTCTTGATTCGCGCAAATGACTTTAAGATATTGTAGGGCATATAGCGTGTCCCTTTGATCTCAACACCATTAAGACGGTGGTTGTCACGGCCTGTCTCAAGTACCTTCTTGCTCATATCGACATTGACGACACTGCTTGCTCCACCTTTATAGGCAGAGACAGAGAAGGAACAGGTGTAAGCAAAAAGGTTTAAAACACGTTTACCTTCGGAATTTTCACGGACAAACTGACGCCCTATTTTCATATCGGGGAAAAAGCCGCTGTTTTGGTTACTCAAAAGGTTCAGCTTGTACTTAAGACCATCCTCGATCGCATAGAGTTTTTCACCCAACTGCCCAAAGATCACTTCGCTTGGTGCCTTTGGAAGATAGCGTCTTTGCAGAACCACCGCTTCGTATGCTCCGCTCTTGAAAAGCTCTTCAAAGAGTCCATAAAGCATCTGTTCTTTCTGCTCGTCTGTCTCATTAAAATAGGCAACGCTTAACACTGTGTCTATGGCATCTATGGTCAGGAACTCCCAGCCTTCATAACAGCCGCCTCGGCCATGAAAAAGCCGTGTGAATTCCGGCTTCTTCTGTTGTGTTTTTTCAAGCAATTCAGTCTGTAAGTTTTCAAATGTATACATAAAACGTATTGTACAAAAAACAACTTATTCCTTGCCTCTACTGAGCAAGAAGAGACTTTAAAACTCACCTTTGGCCGTTGTCAGTCCCAAAGCACTCCAGTCAAGCATGCCACCACGGTAGTAAAAGATCTTCTCGACAGGAAAGCCCTTTCTCACCATTGTCTTAATCGCTATTGGCGATTGAGGACAGACGGGACCGTTACAAAAGGCATAAACTTTTTTAGCCTTGCTGCACTCCCATATTTTATTATGCTTTGTGCATCCCAGACGGTCCAGATGAAGTTCAATCTCCGTGTAGGGGATGTTGATAGCATGGGGAATGGTCTCCTCAAGAAAATACTCTTCCGTTCGCATGTCCACGACCACCGCATCTTCATTGTTCAAGGCATAAAGCATTTCGATCTCCGTTACAGCCGTTACCCCCTCTACCGGGACAAAAGGCTGAAAGAAGCCCTTGTTCTTTGCACAAGATGTCATTGTCCTTCTTATGACAATCGTATCGTCTCCGCTGCCGACACTGTAACTTCTCTCATTCTGAGAAAACAGACCTAAGTATTCAACCTCCTTTGCAGGGGACTCCGCATATAATATTGTTCCCATCACTATAAACAAGTATGCAGACAGACAACTGGTAAACTTCATAAAACCTCCTTGAAGTACTGTTATCTTATCATTCAGCTCTTACTTCCTTGATAGCACATGATAAAGATAAACAGGCTTAACGATACGATCATTATACCCACTCCTGCAATCAAATAAAACGCATGTACCATCTTCGAGTAGTCGCTCAAAGAGATCTTGAACACCACCATCAGTGCCTCAATCGAGAGTGCGATGATAATAGAGGTCAAGAAACGTGCCAACAAACGGTTTT
>JBFESZ010000112.1:0-5409 GCA_041548245.1 Sulfurimonadaceae bacterium | reverse complement strand
TTGGATTCCAACCAGTTTCAAAGTCTGTACCATTTTACAATAGGACGTGCCATTGTTGACACTCGTCTAACGACACATGCTCCTTACTGACTTTGGAGCAGATTCTTTAGTGCATACTTACTAAGGCTTAAGTATAAGATCAAAGCGCTTAAGCTTCTCAACCTCATCCCTGGTAATAATAGCATACAAGCGTACTTCTTTCTTTTTAGACACTCTTTTTGTATACAACTTGCCTGTTTCGTCAAGAATATCGCGCTTACTCGAAGCCCAAAATATTTTTGTATCGTACAGTCCCTCTGTCAACAGTTCCAGATCCGCTACTATTGCATCTATACTTACATTGCGTCCCTTAAAATGATCAAAATCCAGCATATCATATACAAGTTCTACTGCTTCTGTGTCACTGTAGCGCTTTTCTTTACCTTTTACCCAAAGCGTAAAAAAACGAGTTGCTGACGCTTTTTCCTTTGAGACTGTCAAGCTCAGATTGACAGCCACATCATGCCCGTCTTCCGGAGGTATCACCTTTCCATGTGTCGAAATGATATCAGGATGACTTGACTCCCAAGTAAGCTTGATATCATCTTTTGCTTTTTGAGCTAAAATAAGATTAGAGGTGATATTATTCTCATCACTGTTTAGACCTTTGATCTTTTTAAACTCCATCTCTTTCAAAACTTCATTAACAATACTCTGATCACTCGGTGTAATCGTCATTTTTCTTTCTATTGTTTGAAGTGTTGTTTTTTCAATTGGTGTTATAGCTTTTTTTTCTTCAGCCTGCTCTTCTTGGCGCTCTTTTACCGTCTTCTTCTTGACTGGTTGATCAATTGACTCATTCCTTTTCGGTACGCCAATCTGCTCAATATCTATTTCCACTTCATAACCTAATCCCTGATCATCAAATGGCACTTCATCTTCTTCATATACAAGTTCTTTCCAAATCCCCTGTTTGCTACGTCCAGGAACCTGAGCACTTGTCTTACACAAAGCAATATAGTAACGACTCTGATACTCAACGATTTCATCATCAAAATAAACACTTCCTGCATTCCACATCGGTGCATTTACAACATCTTCTTCACTATATTCGACCTTACCGTCTGTGTAAGCCATAAAATTTCCTCTAAACAATATAAAAAAATTTTCAAAATCTCTGTATTTTCTGATCTTTTTTGTCACCTATTTTAGCATCTTTGAGTTAATGAACACCCTATTTCCTGACATCAGCCAAGGTTAAACAGAACAATACATTCTTACCTTTCTTCTCTAAGGCTAAAACAGCCTGTGACAACGTCAATCCTGTTGTAATGATATCATCGACTAAAATCACGTCTTCTTCATTAAAATTTTCAACACGAAAATCTCGGGGATTAAGCAATCTGTATTGATAGTCTTTCCCCGAATAGGAAACAGCTTTTTTAGCTCTTATTTTTGAATATAAAGGCTTGATCATATCACTTTTTAGCTGCCTGTTCAAAACTGCTGTATGTGAATAGCCATGATTGACATGATCATCAATACTCAGTGAAACTATTTTATTCTTATATTCGAACTTTTGGGCGAACAACTGGAAACTGTTCTTAGCCAGTATCGTATAAATATAATACCCTATATGTGTGTGCTTGGTTAAAAGTAAAGACTCAATATCTTGATATTTATAAAATGAGTAAACAGGAATTTTACCGAGTAGTTTACGTTGATAAAAAGAGGGAGAGAGTAATTCTTTTTGACAGGTTTTACAGATATGCTTGAGACTAAAGCTCTCACATACCATACAACGCATTTTAGTCCATTTTTAATACTGACATAAAAGCTTCTTGTGGAAGCTGGACCTTACCAATGGCCTTCATACGTTTTTTACCTTTTTTCTGCTTTTCAAGAAGCTTACGTTTACGGGTAATATCCCCGCCGTAACATTTGGCAGTAACATTTTTTCCCATGGATTTGACTGTCTCACGCGCAATAATACGAGATCCCAATGAGGCTTGGATCGCTACTTCAAAAAGTTGACGTGGAACAATCTCTTTCATATTTTTTACAAGTTCTCGTCCACGTGCATCGGCTGAAGAACGAGGGACGATAACCGAAAGGGCATCGACAACTTCACCCGCGACTCGGACATCCAACTTGACAAGATCACCCTGTTTGAATTCTGTTGGTTCATAATCAAAACTTGCATAACCTTTGGAGATCGACTTCAATGTATCATAAAAGCCAACTACGATCTCATTCATAGGTACGGAATACTCAAGTAAAACCCTGCCTTCATTAAGATAATCCATCTTCTCTTGAACACCACGTTTGCCTACAAGAAGATTCATCACATTCCCAAGATATTCTGAAGGTGTGATCACTGTTGCTTTGACATACGGTTCTTCAATGCGCTCAATCAAATTGACTTCCGGAAGTTCTGAAGGATTTTGCACTTCGAGCATCTGCCCGTCATTCATATACACATGATAGACAACAGAAGGTGCGGTAGCGATCAACTCAAGGTCAAACTCACGTTCAAGTCTCTCTTTGATAACCTCCATATGTAGCATACCAAGGAAACCAACACGAAATCCAAAGCCCAATGCAACGGATGTCTCAGGCTCATACGACAAAGAACTGTCATTGAGTTTTAATTTATCAAGTGCTTCACGCAAATCTTCAAACTTGTCTGTATCAATAGGATACATTCCTGCAAATACAAAAGGTTTTGCTGGTTCATACTCACCAACCGGTTCAGCTGCAGGATTAGCCGCATCGGTGATAGTATCACCTACATTGATAATACCCACTTCTTTTAGACCAAGGACAACAATCCCGATCTCTCCGGAAAGGATCTCTTTTGTATTATGGCGTTTTAAAGGGTGCGGATACATAAGATCTAAAACCTGGTGCTGCTCATTATTACTCATAAGCTTGACGTTTTGACCTTTCTTGATGCTTCCGTCAAATACGCGTACAAGTGCCAAAGCCCCCAAATATGGATCAAACCATGAATCATAAATAATGGCCTTTGTCGTTGCATCAGGATCACCAGTCGGTGGGGGGATTCTATCAACAATAGCATCCAGAAGCTCTCTGATTCCTATACCCGATTTGGCCGAAACCAAAAGTGCATCAGTCGCATCAATACCGATACTTGATTCAATCTCTTCAGCAACACGTTCCGGTTCAGCTGCAGGAAGGTCAATTTTATTGATAACAGGAAGAAGTTCAAGATCATTTTCCATAGCCATATAAACATTGGCAATCGTCTGTGCTTCTACACCTTGTGCCGCATCCACAATAAGAAGGGCTCCATCTGAAGAGGCCAATGACTTGCTGACCTCATAAGAAAAGTCGACATGGCCCGGAGTGTCAATAAGATTAAGGATATAGGGTTCACCATCTTTAACGTAATTCAGACGAACAGATTGAGCTTTGATAGTAATACCACGTTCCTGCTCAATATCCATCGTATCCATCATCTGTTTGCCCAGTTCACGTTCTGTGACGGCTCCACATTCTTGGATTATTCTATCTGCAAGTGTAGACTTACCATGATCGATATGTGCAATAATCGAAAAATTTCTTATATTCTTCAAAAACAGTTTTCCTTATGAAAAAAGTGAATTAACACTCTCGTTATGGTAAACACGACGGATCACTTCACCAAATAGCGGTGCAACACTTAAGACTTTGATTTTTTCCATCGGCTTGGTCATAAGTGAATTAGAAATAACCAACTCATCAAGACCATCACTTTTAAGATTCTCATACGCCTTACCCGAAAGAACACCATGTGTCGCACAAGCCATCACTGAGGTCGCGCCATTAGCTTTAAGGGCTTTAGCCCCTTTGACCATTGTTCCGGCTGTATCAACCATATCATCGATCATAATAACATCTTTACCTTTGACATCACCGATGATATTCATAACCTCTGACTCATTAGCCTTTTCTCTACGTTTGTCAACAATAACCATTTCAAGACCAAGTTTTTCTGCAAAATAACGTGCACGCGCGACCCCACCTATGTCCGGAGATGCAATGATAGGGTTTTTAAAATTTTTAGACTCTATGTACTCTTTAAAGATGATAGAACCATAAAGGTTATCAACAGGGATATTGAAAAAGCCTTGGATCTGACCTGCATGAAGATCAATGGTGACAACACGATCGATACCTGCCGTCTCACACATATCAGCGACAAGACGTGCGGTAATAGGAACCCTTGGAGCTGCTTTTCTATCTTGACGCGCATATCCAAAATACGGTACTACGGCTGTAATAGAGTTAGCAGATGAACGTCGAAGAGCATCCGTCATAATTAAAAGTTCCATTAAATTATCATTAGATGGGGCACCTGTAGATTGAACGATGAAAACATCTCTACCGCGAACACTTTCTGAGATCTGTACAGAAATTTCGCCATCACTGAAACGTTTAACTTCTGCCTTAGAAAGAGGAACATCTAAAGATTTACAAACCTCTTTAGCAAATTCCACACTGGATGAACCGGAAAAAATCTTATATCCACGCATTAACAGGGCCTTTAGGGTAAAATGAATATGGAATTATAACTAAGACAACTAAAAAAAAGGTTTAAAGTATTATATTGATACTTATATCAATCAAGCTTCCAGTCTATCTCTTTAATTCCATGCTCTTGTAAATAATGATTAGTCTTGGTAAAAGGCCTAGAGCCAAAAAAACCCCGATAACTAGACAAAGGAGATGGATGCGGTGCCTTAAGTACCCTATGCTTACTGCTATCAATAAGAGTACATTTACTAGCAGCATGCTTGCCCCACAATATAAACACGACATGCTCTTTTTTTTGACTGATTAAAGAGATAACACTATCCGTAAATGTTTCCCAGCCGATATCTTTATGTGAATGAGCTTCATTGGCCCGGACAGTCAACACAGTATTAAGCAAAAAAACACCCTCAGCAGCCCATTTTGTAAGATCACCATTATTTGGTATATCAAAACCCAAATCAGAATGGTACTCCTGAAATATATTACGAAGTGAAGGTGGTGGAACAACACCGTTTTGGACTGAAAAAGCCAGGCCATGAGCCTGATCTTTCCCATGATATGGGTCTTGTCCTAAGATCACTACTTTTAAGCTGTCAAACGAAGTAAGATTAAAAGCATTAAAGGTATTTTCAACTGAGGGATAGATAATGTGATGTTGACGTTCTTTTTTTAAAAAAGTAACTAAATCTTTAAAATATGAAAGATTAAATTGATCAGAAAGAAGTTCTTTCCAAGATGAAGAGAGGTTTAATATATTCACAAAGTAATCCTATCATTTTTCAAAATTATAACAGAGTAAGTTCATAATACAAAAGTAATCAACATAAGAGTTGTAAAAAACAGAGACATAGATATAGGTTAGTTTATATTAAGATGTAGTTCAAATGATTG
>JBFESZ010000111.1:0-5420 GCA_041548245.1 Sulfurimonadaceae bacterium | reverse complement strand
TGGCCTTTTCGACACTCTTCACCCTCTTTGTCATTCCAGCCCTATTGCTCTTTGCCATCAAGATGGAAAATATCAAAAACCAAAAAGTGTTAAAACAATGAAAAAAATATCACTCATCATCCTTTTCCTTACACCTCTTTTCGCCTTAGATATGAAAGAAGCCATAACGAGAGCAATGCAGTACAATCCTGCGATCAAAGAAAAAAATGTCCTGATTAAAGCTTCCAAAGAGCAAATCAATGCTGCCTTCTCCGGCTACAAACCGACTCTGGACCTCTCTTACGGATACAGTCGATTCTCACATAAGAACTTTGTAGGAGCTGACTCGGCCTCGTCTGCAGATGCAACCTTGAGATATAACCTCTTTAACGGGTTTGCAGATAAGTTCAATATCAAAGCTAACGAGGCAAATGAAGAGATAGCTGAATACACACGCAACGCTGCCAAGGCTGATCTAAAACTTCAAGTCTATCTTTCATATGTCGACTACCTGCGTTCAAAACAGAAGACAATCGTTGCACAAGAGAGTATCAGGCTGCTGGAACAACAACTCAAAGATGCGAAAAACTTCTTTGAACAGGGAATTTTTGCAAAGAATGACTATCTTCAAGTAGACGTTGAACTCTCTTCAACAAAGCAGGCCCTTTTAAGTTCACAACGAGATGTCAGAGTCGCTTTCTATCATCTTAAGCGCCTGCTTGGCTCTGAACTGCATAATGATGAGATGATTGAGAGTGTTTCACGAGAACAAAAAGAACTCTCCCCTTCTATCCTCAGAGAAAAGATGTTACACAACAGAAGTGAGCTTAAAGTGTTGCATACTCAAAAAAAAGCCCTGCACTACTCCTATGAAACTGCGGCATCAAACTATTACCCTAAGGTGGAAGCGGAGGCGAAATATCAAGTCGCGGGAGTTGACCCGATCCCAAACGGTGGAGCGACCTTTCAGACGCATGATCAAAGTACTGCAACAATCAATCTCAACTGGAATCTCTATCAAGGAGGAGCGGATGAAGCTAAACGGGCTTCTCTTCTTTATTATGAAAGTGCTAGCAATGAACGTCTGAACATCCTTTATCTGGAACTCGACTTCCAGCTTGAAGAGGCTATTGAAACCTACAGACTTGCTCAAAACCAGATCAAAGTCTCTCTCAAAGCCCTTGATCAGGCAAAAGAGAACTTTAGAGTCACAAAGAATCAATTTGATGCCAACATCGCCAATACAGCTCTCATGCTCGATGCTCAAAGGTTTTTAGCCTCTGCTCAACTGGATTATAATACTGCCTATTTTGCTCTGTATGATGCGATGGGAAAAATTGAAAGGGTCGTAGAGGAGGATCTGTTTTAAGGTAAGACAGAAGGCAAGCCATCTGCCTCAAGCAGCATGCTGGCTAAAACTTGATGGCATCCAATACCATGTTTGTTCCGGCTTCGATGCGAACGACTCTATCCGCTATCTGCATAACTTTTGATCCTATCGGACCAGCTGAGAGTTGAAGCTCCAACTCTCTTGGCACTGGCTTCGCATATCTCAAATACTCTTGAGGAACAGGCTGACCGACATTGACTTTGTTCTGCCATCCTGGCGGAAGCTGCTTGCCACGTCTAAGTTTTTTTGCCAATCCTGGCGGAAGGCTTTTATAATAGGAGTAGACCGCACCTTGTTCATGTGAAGAAAACCGCTCTCTGTACTCCCTATGTTCCTCATGTTTTTTATGCTTCTTATGTTTTTTATGCTCTTTTGATTTATGCTTGCCCCCGCGTTCGGGTTTATCAGCATACAGAGTACCTGTACACAAGGCTGCTGCTAATATCATGGATGTTATGATCTTCATTATAAAGCTCCTATTAAAATTACGGTTTATAATAATAGCCCAAAAACCATAAACAGAACTAAAGAGATCAATCCACTTAGCATCGCATAAGGAAGTTGTGTGCGCACATGCTCAATATGATCACAATCAGCTGCCATAGAAGAGATAATGGTAGTGTCTGATATTGGAGAACAGTGATCTCCAAAAACACCCCCGGATATCACAGCCGCGATAACAAGGGAAAAGTCGCTGCCTAAAACAGCCGCCATAGGAAGTGCAATGGGGATCATAATACTGAAGGTCCCCCAAGATGTACCCGTTGCAAACGCAATCAAAGCAGCAACCAAAAACACCAACCCCGCCAGATATGAAGGGTTTAACATGCCCTCAACCAAAGAAGCCAGATAGGGGCCAGTTCCCATCTCTACCGTCACCTCTCCCAGACTAAAAGCGAGCAAGAGTATCGCACCAATTTCTACCATATTGCCTGCACCATCTTTAACTTCTTTAATATAGGTCTCTACAGACATTACGCCTTTAACAATGTAAAATACAAACATGAAAACAAGACTTACAAGCACTGCATAAAAAATAGCACTTGACCCACTGCCTTCGAGTATATTCCCATTGCCGCTTAGGTATAAAAAGAGTGGTACTGACAGTAGCATCACAACGATCGGATAAAACATAACACCCATACTGACACCACTATGGACATACTCGCTTTCACAATCACGACTCTCCTGCTGCGCTGTCGACTCGGCTTTTTTCATCGGACCGAAATCACGTCCTGTGAATATCACATACAGCAGAAGCAGCATGGTAACAATCGCATAAAAATTCAAAGGGATCGCATAAACAAGCAGCGAAAGCTTATTGCCATCTATCACACCTTCGGCAATTTGAACACCGATAAGTCCCAAAAGTAGAGCTCCCCAGCCATTAAACGGAAAAAGTGAACAAACCGGTGAGGAAGTCGAATCACACAGATAGGCTAATTTAGCATTGGATATCTTGTAACATTTTGCCAAAGGCTTGGTCAATGTTCCTACGACCAGAGCTGTAATAGACGATTCCAAAAAGATCACAATCCCAATAATATAACCCATCAGCAATGTATCACGTTTGCTCTTGATCTGCTTTTGCCTTACATAAAAGATAAAGGCCTCAATACCGCCCGAAGCAGAGATAAGGCGTATAATTGAACCAACCATGATTACAAAAAAAAGTGTCTTAATCTTCCAGCCTTCACTAAACTGGGCCAGAAGTCTTTCAATAGTATCAGGGACAAAGGCATACAGATTGCCGCCAGAGAGAATCAATTCACCAATAATGATCCCGCTTAATAAAGATACAAAAACCTGGCGACTTAAAAGCGCCATAACAATGGCAATAAAAGGGGGAAGAAGCGAGAGGCTGGTTAAAGGTTCTATCTTGGCTCTCTTTTACAGTCTAGAGTTCCATAACATAACGCGTTATGCCTGCACGTCCAAAATCTTCAAGATAATAATCACTTTTTTTCTCTTCTTTGGCCGTAAAACCCATCTTCTCATAAGCGAGCTGCGTCTCGATGGAACCGATCTCAATGTTGGTCTGTGCTCTTCTAAAGCCTTTCAGACGAGCATTTAAAAGAATTTTTTTGACCAGTTCTTTAACAACACCAAGACCACGGTATTCCTCTTTTGTAATCATAAAATCAAGCACCAATGTATTTTTCTCAACTTCGCTCTCACACAAAAGATAGGAAGCAATACGCTCTTTATAATCGCCCTGGCATCCCATTTGAGCAAGCGCTTCACTCATCTGGTCCCATGAGAGTTTATATCCATCATAACTACATAGGGTACCAGCCAGCTCTCCATCCACTTCCGCAATCAGAAAGTTGCTGTAATGGCAAATCGTTTTTATCTCATGTTGGATAAGTGTCTCAAGTGACTTTGTGACATCACCCGACGGTGAGAATATTAGATCGAAAATCCCCTGCTTTTTTCCCGCACGTGAGGATTCTAAAATAGCCCACGCGATAAATGGAACATCATCAATTGTTGCTGTACGAATTTTCATAGCCATTTTCCTAGTTGCCAAGACATCATTTTAAAATTACATTTATGGTATTATAGTTATCTTTAAATCAAACTAAGTTATTACAATTATGATGAAATATCTCCTAATACTCGCTTATTCGTTCAATCTTTTTGCTTATATTGCCATCCCTGCTTCAACCAAACAGTTACTTGTCGTCTCTGCCGATGGTTTTGAAAACAATCAAGCTTTGCTTAAGACCTTTGAGCGCTTAAACAATAAATGGACGGAAGTTTTCAAACCTATCCATGTGAATCTGGGGCGTAATGGTCTGGGCTGGGGGGAAGGCATTATAAGGTTCAAACACCAGCAAAATGAGCCCATAAAGATGGAAGGAGATGGGAGATCACCGGCAGGTCTCTTCAGACTCGCCACATTTTTCGGTTACGAACAGCACCGTTTTGACTTTCCCTATTTACAAGTCGATGAAAATACCCTTTGCATTGATGACAGCGACTCACCTTACTATAACATGATTATTCAGGCAAAAGAGAAATCCCCATTCAACAGTTACGAGTTTATGAAACGTGAAGATATTCTGTATCGTCGGGGCATTACCGTCATGCATAATGAAAAAAATGTAAAAAAGCACGGCTCATGTATTTTTCTACATATTCAAAAGGCCGAAGGCTCTCCTACTTCAGGATGTACTTCTATGAGTGAAGAGCAACTCATAAAAATCATGACATGGTTGAAAAAAGAGCAAAATCCGCTTCTGTTGCAACTTCCAGAAGCCTACCTGCAAAAGGGATTCAAATAAATCTTTTTTATTGATTACAAGATGCTTCTGCCTGGAAAAGAGTACTACCGACATAAGGTCTGATGCGGCCATGCCACTCCATATAGCGAATTGAATCACCGCCGCAGGAGTTTAATGAACTCTTGTCGTAAGATTTCATCTGCTTGATGGCATCTCTTGTTGCGCAAGGGTCATTTTCATTTTTCAACAAGCTAATCATCCAATAGTTGATCGCTGTGATATCATTTAGACAGGCCATCTTGTCCTGATCACCACTCTCGCGTAATGCATACAGCTCTTCTTTGAGAGAGACAATGTTTTCCTCATAATACGCGAGCTTTGTCAGACTCTTTTTCGCTTCAGTAGTGGTTGAGACCTCTTTAGGAGCGGATTCTTCGGCTTTTTTCGCTTGAGTCTTTACAATGGAAAGCTCAACAGCCACAGCATCTGTTTCAGATACTGTGGCTGTCACACTATTTGACGCTTCTAAGACTGCTTCTGAATCAGGCTCAGCTTCTTGTAACACCTCCCTCTGGGAAGGGTGACTCAGAACTTCATCGTGTTTCATACCAATCTCTTCTGATGGCTCGAGTGCTTTGATCCTATTATCTTTTTCAGCTATAACAATGGCTTGAGACGGTACCTCTTCTTGCTTTGGCTTTTTTTCTTGAGCTTCTAAGACTTTGAGTATCTCATTGCTTAGTTGGATATCAGCATTTCGAAAGACACTCAGACTTTTATAGTCTTTCTCTTCGTGAAGTTTTTTAATATCACGTCGTAACTGA
>JBFESZ010000110.1:0-5587 GCA_041548245.1 Sulfurimonadaceae bacterium | reverse complement strand
GGTTGAAGACTAGGTTTAGCTTTCTTCGACTATAATGTCACTCTTCAAACTATAGAGAGGTGGCCGAGTGGTCGAAGGCGCACGCCTGGAACGCGTGTGTAGGGCAACCTACCGAGGGTTCGAATCCCTTCCTCTCTGCCAGTTTCTTCATGAGATTTTATGAATTATAAAATAATCACAAAATATAAGAACATGCTTCTACGAGCGTAAAATGAACTTCTAAAAGATTTTTTAGTACTTTATATTATAAATCAAACTCTTTACTAAACACATTTAAGAGTATAACTATCATAATTCATATATTTGCTAATACATACTGAAGTATAAGTGTATGGTGCAACTTAGTATCCTTTATTATAGAGTGTAAGCTTTTTAAATTGGTTCTACTTATCATGATCTCAAAGAAAAACTATTCGTGTAAGAATTCTCAGCTTAATAAAAATATATAACATATAATAATATTATTGATTCAGTTAGAAAGCTTTAGAATGTGAGATTCACGCTATGAAGGAGAATGAAATGGATAGAAAATTCACGTTATCCGGGCTTTTATATGCAGTCTTAGGACTGGCCTTGGGAATCCACATGGGAGCATCGGGTGATCACACGCAGATGCCGACCCATGCCCATATCATGCTATTGGGGTTTGTAGTTACATTTATTTATGGGGTCTGCCATAAGTTATGGCTGGGGAATACTATGCCAAAGATATCTATTATTCAGTTCTATGTCCACCATATTGGTACCTTAGTATTGTTAACGGGCCTTTTTTTGTTATACGGGGGGTTTATTGCAGCAGAGAAAATCGAGCCTATCCTCGCTAGTGCTTCTATTGTTGTATGGATTGGTATGATATTGATGATGCTTCTTTTTATTAAATCAGGTAAGTCAGAAGCTGTCAATTAAAGTTTTACTATCAAAAATAATTATAATTTAGTATCAAGAATAGGTCTGTTATACTTTTTTAAACATCGATTTTAAAAGGATGGATAATGAGCAGATTAGACCTGACACAACTTGAGAAAGTCTCCCCTCAAAGTAATGAGATCTATAAAGTAATGGCAAAAATCAATGATATGCTTACACGTAAAGAGGGGTTGGAACACTTTGATAAAAGAGAGATAGACCTGCAAGAGTGGCTTGAGGTGTTTGAAGAAGACCAGGTAGTATTTGAAGGGTGCCGCTAGAGAGGTTTTGATTAGAGCGGTTCTTTCAAAAATAATTTAAGCTAATATGCGTTAAAACGTCATCTTGTTTATTTAGTAAGTAGGAGATGACATTGACGTATTATATTGTAAAGCTTCTCATCACGACATTTCTGATTGTCTTAATATCTGAGGTCAGCAAGCGTTATAGTTTGGCAGGTGCTTTACTTGCAGCTATTCCTTTGGTATCGATATTGGCCATGACATGGATGTATGTAGATACAAGCGACAGTACAAGTGCCGTAGAGTTCTCAAAGAGAATTGTTTGGCTGATAGCCCCATCGATGACATTGTTTATTGCTTTTCCAATTCTGATTAAAAAGGGAATGGGGTTTTATCCGAGTATGTTCATCTCAACAGCTATGACAATACTTGCCTACTACAGTGTTATATTCATTGTAGGAAAATTTGGAATCAAGTTATAGACGAGACTATGCGATCAGCCCTTTTTTATTAAAAATTTATCTTTTACTCTGTAAAATACTTTTGATGCGGGCGTAGCTCAGTTGGCTAGAGCGTCAGCCTTCCAAGCTGAGGGTCGAGGGTTCGAGTCCCTTCACCCGCTCCACTTCTCTCTTTATTCACATTAACCACTTTTTTAACTACAGACCTGCTATAATAAACGACTATAAAAATAGAGACTTAAAAATATAAAACTTTATGAAGGGTTGGCCATGGAACGAAAAATGAATGAAAATGATTTCATTGTTTCAAAAACAGATTTAAAGGGTAAGATCACCTACTGCAATCGTATCTTTATGGATATGGCGGAATATAGTGAGGAAGAACTTTTGGGTGCACCTCATAATATTATTCGTCATCAAGATATGCCAAAGGCAGTCTTTCAGCTGCTCTGGGAGCGGATACAAAACAAAGAAGAGGTCTTTGCCTATGTCATCAACAAGACCAAAAATAACAACGAATATTGGGTATTTGCTAATGTGACGGCATCTTTGGATGTACGTGGGAATATCATAGGATATTATTCAGTAAGAAGAAAACCCAACCCTAAGGCCGTTGAGATCATCAAACCGATTTATGCCCAGATGCTTCAGGCGGAAAGAAGCGGAGGGACAGCCGCTTCAATGAAAATATTAACAGATCTATTGACAGAGAAAGGAATGAGTTATGACGAACTTATCATCGCTATTCAAGAATAAGCAAAGTACAGTACTTTTTACAGGACTAGCCCTTGTGACGCTATACAGCGTGCTCATGACTGATTATATACTGGCCTCTATTGGATCTCTTTTTATTGTTGTGGCATTTTTCCTTTCAGCCAATGTCAGTGAGCTGAATCTGCGACTTCGTGATGAGATCAGACGTGTACTTGCTGCAGCAGTACAGGGCGATCTTGAACAAAGAATAACGCATATCCAATCAACAGATAAGGGACAAGAAGAGTTGGCATGGTCGGTAAACGATATGCTGGATCAATTGGAAGCCTTTATGCGTGATGTCTCTACTTCTATAGAGATGGCTTCAGATGGTAAGACCTTTCGCCGTACTTTTCCAAGTGGTCTGCATGGTATGTTCAAGGAGACCTGTTTACAGTTAAATGGTTCTATTGAAGCTATCTCACTGGGACATAAGACAAAGGTAAGAGGAGAGGTGGCCGCGAAGTTCAATAGCCTTGGTGGAGGACTCGCAGGTGGATTGCAGGTGATCCATGATGATGTTCATAATGCTGAAGACGAGTCAGAAGCGATTTCTGTTAATGCTCAGATAACGGCAGACGAAGCAGAAAAGAGCAGAGGAAGTGTCCATTCGGTCAGTGCGAAGCTGAGTGAGCTTAATGAGTTGATCAGTGCTTCACATGAAGGTATACTGAGTTTGCATAGCCGTTCACAAGAGATTTCTGAAGTTGTAGGATTGATTAAAGACATTGCTGATCAGACCAACCTTCTTGCGCTGAATGCAGCCATTGAAGCAGCACGAGCAGGTGAACATGGCCGAGGATTTGCTGTTGTTGCCGATGAGGTAAGAAAACTTGCTGAGCGAACACAAAAAGCGACACAAGAGATCGAAATCACTATTTCAACGCTACAGCAAGAATCAAGTGAAATACAAAGCAATTCTGAGCATGTATCAGAATTGGCAACAAGTTCAAGCGAAGAGATTCAAAGTTTTGAAGAGACTTTTTCAAAGTTCTATGAAACGGCCCAAACATCTGCTCGCTCTGCCAATCTTATACAGAACCGTCTTTTTGTAACCCTGGCTAAGATTGATCATATTATCTTAAAATCGCATGCCTATTCAACCCTGCTAGACGAGAAAAAAGGAGAGACTTTTGATGATTCGAGCAGTTGTAGACTTGGTCAGTGGATGAATAATCCGGAGGCATCTAAACGTTTTAGTCATACCCATGCATTCAGAAAGTTGCAAGCACCGCATAATACAGTGCATGAAAAGTTGCATGCCAACATGCATTTTGTTGAAGCGGGAAGCAGTTTTGACGGGAAGAACCCCGAAATATTGGTCGCAAATTTCGAAGAGATGGAAAATGCAAGTAAGGAACTCTTTAAAATTCTAGATGCAATGGTCGAAGAGTGATTAACACTTTATTTACTCTATTAGAATAAAATTTTACTATCCACCTTATACATGGTAAGGTTGGTTGCAGGGTGTCGACCTTCCCCCAACTGGCATTCTGTAAAAATATTTCAATACTTTTTACATGTTAAAGTACACGGACTCCCCCATCCGTTGTACACTTCTTTGAAAACATCGGTATTTATGTTAATATTTTGTTAATTTACCATATAAGGATTTATTATCAGACGTTGTGCCCTTGTAGAAGATGATACCTTTTTTTTAGCTTTGATGCATGATTTTTTCAATAAAAAGGGATGGGAATGTGAACAGTTTTCGGATACTGATCGTTTGCTTAATACAATAGACAATAGCATATTTGATCTATTTATTATCGATGTGAACCTTTCCGGATCTAATGGTATTGACCTACTGAAAGAAGTACGTAAAAAAAATCCACAGGTTCCTACTATAATGATAAGTGCTCTGACGGATATCGAGACAGTCATGGATGCTTACAATGAAGGATGTGATGAATACCTTAAAAAGCCGTTTGATCTTCGTGAACTTGAGGTTAAGGTGTCTAAACTGACTAATGAGAATATCTTGGAGCTCAGTGAATCTGTCAAGTATGATCTTTCAGGACGTATTTTACTTGTGAATGGAGAAAAAATCCATCTGAGTCAGAAAGAGTCAAATTTATTTCATACTTTCATGACTAATATCAATCAGCCGTTAACGCATGAATATCTTGAATCCGTGATATGGGGGGCGATAGAAGATAATGGGCATGCTTTGCGTAATCTTGTACTACGTATGCGTAAGCGAGTAGGAAAGGGTATCATTGACACTGTACAGGGAAAGGGATATATTGTACGAATGAATAGCGCTAAATAGGCTATTCATGCCGTTTTAGAGATTTGCATTGTTAATATTTATTTCATCACTTTGAATTGTGGTACATTTAAAAAATCAAATTTTTCATTTAGTTGATTAACATCATTATCAATATTCTCTCCGATGAAAATCAAGATAGATGGCTGATTATATTCATTCAGCTCTTCGAAGGAGACATTTCCGAAGGAGTAGTTGATTACTATAGGATTCGCTACATCGGTCGTCTTTACAACGCCTTTTACTCTATAGATACTTTTTGGAATTGAATTGAGCACTTCATCCAGATCCGAAAATTTTATGCCCTCGTTTACGTAAGCAACTTTTTGTGTAATGGAATCTTTAGTAGTGTGATCCAGATGTTTGAACTCTTCAGCCAGTTCAATGATCTCATCAATACGGTAAACGCCATCAAAGACCTCTTTATTGACAATTCCTTGTTCTGCGCTATTTATAACGAAGTTATTAAATATCGTTTGCCCTGTAAGATTGTTTTTAATGTTATATTGGTTTTTAATTTCAATGACTTCTTGTCTTGTTACTTCTAACTCTTCATCTGTGACAAGGTCGGTTTTGTTAAGTACGAGTATATTTGAACCGCCAATTTGATACTTGGCCGTTGAATTTTCTTTATAAGAGTCCAGGTTCTTGGAATCGACAACGCAGATTACACCTTCGACGGATATACCTAGGTTTTGTAAGGATAAGAAGATAGGGAAAGGTTCAGAGGCTCCTGAGGTCTCGACAAAGATGATCTCGGGGTTATACTTGTTCATTATCTCAATGACACCACTCTCAAACTCTTGCGCTAATTGACAGCAGATACACCCTTCTGAGATTTCAAGTACTTCGCTGTAAACATTGCTTAGGATATTGCCATCAACACCGATATCGCCAAATTCATTGACAACAATGGCAACCTTTTTATCGCTAAAATGCTCTTTTACTGTATTGGT
>JBFESZ010000109.1:0-5656 GCA_041548245.1 Sulfurimonadaceae bacterium | reverse complement strand
CCATTAAATAAATTACATCAAAAGGAACGACTTGAAAAAACGATATTTGATCATCACGGTACTCATCCTGCTATTAAGCGGATGTAACAAAGTTACGAAAGAGAATTACGACAAAATTGAGAGTGGTATGAGCTACAATGAAGTGGTCGAGGTTCTAGGTAAACCCGAAGGGTGTTCTGAAACGCTTGGAATAAGTAACTGTGAATGGAAAAATGATGATGCAATGATCGCTATTACCTTTATTTCAAATCAAGTGACAATTGCAGTTGCACATGGTCTTAAATAAGACCATGTGTTACTTTTAAGCTTTATCTATTGATAAGATTACTTTTCTAACGCTTTTTTCATAGATACACGTTGAAACTCCATCTCTTCTTTATCCAACACATTACCATAAATACTTTCTCTAAGTAACAATTTTTATTATCTGCATATAATGCAAATTTCTGTAAACTTCTAAAAACAGGCAATAGGCGGTGTATAAAAGCTACATAACGCCTGTTAAAATAATAAGGGAGTGTGTAATAATGCGATCAAAGATTATATTTGTACTGTTATTCATGCTTTCTTTTACGCTTTTGCATGACTCCTTTTTCTCTCTTATAGAAAAAAATGATAATGTCAGTGTCGTACATAACATAGATGATAAATCATTATCTTCGGAATGTATTGAATTCAACAAAATACATGCTATGTTTCATTTTATTGCTATTGTCGTACCTTATAGTAATCGTCAGATGCTGTTTGCTAAAAAAGAGCATATACCACATCACTTGGTACAATACACCCCTCCCCTTGTAAAAACCTCACACAAACCACCAATAGTATAAAATTTAAATATAACATTACTGTTGATACTGTCGTATACTCTAGTATATCGGCATATTTCCACTATAGCCATGATGATGGCCTATTATTACGTACACTATAGAGAAAGAGAAAAATTTTTATGAAACAGATTATACTATTTGTGTTATTGATACAGTTGCCGTACGCTTCAACATTGACTTTAAAAGAAGTGTTGGAATCAGCAAAGAAGCATCAGACACTTACACAGGCACTCGATCAGGAGCGTCTTTTCCTCGAAGCAAAAAACCTTGCAGAGACATCTTTGGATCCTATGGAGCTTTACGGTTCTGGGACGAAAGCCTATCCAATTGATGGTAGAAAAAATGGATACGAATACTCCGTCGGTATTTCTAAGACACTTCCTTTGGGCAATACTCAGGAACAGGATGAAATGATCAACCGTCTGAATAATGAAGCCTATCTTTTAGAAGAAGAGAGAAAGATCTTGAGTTTTGAAAACAACCTGAAGAGTCTTTATCATCAACATTGTTTGGATTATAAGAGCTACCACAGTTTCAATCAAAACTATCAGGAGTTTGAAACACTCTATAAAAAGAAAGAAAAGGCGTACAGATATCAAGAGATATCGAAGACTGAACTTATGCAGCTGGAGATCGAAAAGCACAGACTCTATGCAAAACTCCAGGAGATGAAGACGATACAAAGCATATCAAAGCAAAAACTTTTTATTTTGGGACGTATCAACCATTCTGAAAAGACGTTATTGTCCTGTAGTGATATGTACCCGATCAGAGAATCTGTGAAACTTAAAGAACGTCCCTTTATGCTTTCTAAGGCAGCCTATGAAAAGCGTATACATAGCACAGAGATAGCATTGGAGAGATATGCAAGACCATTGGACTCCGTCAGCCTTTCACTACAGTATGAACAGGAGATAGATATCGATAAATACAGTGTGGGCATATCTGTTCCCCTCTCTTTTAGTGGACGTAGATCAGAAAAAGAGCGTGCCGCGGCTATGCATAAAAATTCGGCTATAGAGTTTCAGTATGAAAATATGATGGCTGAGAAAGAGAGTATGTACTTATCATTGACAAGTACATTGAAAAGCAGTGCCTTGATGGTCAGGTCATTGAAGCATGATCTAAATAATTATAAAAAGAACCTTTTACCTCTTATCAGGAAGAGTTACGATCTTGGTGAAAGTTCCGTCATAGAATATTTATTGAACAGGCAGAATTACCATCAGCTCACGCAAGAGCTTTTTGCAACACAAAAAGCTTATTATCATACACTCTTTACGCTCTTTACATTTATTGAATCAAAGGATAACCAATGAAAAAACAACTGATCTTTTTAGCACTATTTATATGCTCTTTAAATGCAGAGACAATTACGCTTACACCGGAACAAGAAGAAAACTGGAAGATCAAAACTGAAATGCCGAAAAGCTCAGATAGATTGCCATTAGGTGAATTTATCGTTGAAGTTGTGACGCCACCTTTACTCTTACATACAGTCTCCTTGCCGTTTGAAGCAAATGTGCAGACACTGAATGTAGCCAGGTATGAAAAAGTGGACAAAGGAGGTATACTGGCTGAAGTTACAGGGACAGAATGGATAGAGACACAACAAAAAGCCATAGCTGAAGTCATAGAATTTCGTTATCATCAACATTTGACTGAGCGTAAGAATCTACTCTGTAAAGAAGAGATCATTCCTCAAAAAGAGTGTATGATTGCAAATGCAGAACTTGAAACAGACAGGATCAAAGTCTTTGCATCCAAAGCCATGCTGAAAAGTTACGGTGCAAGCGATGAGATGATTGATAAACTTTTGAAAGACCTTACATTGTTCCCAACCATAGAGATAAAAAGCAGTGTCAAGGGAAGTGTAGTTCAACTGCTAGCTGCACCAGGGAAAAGTATCAGTCCTACAGAAGCACTGTTTGTCATTCAACAAGATGGCCCTTTATGGATTGAAAGTTCTATAGAAGCATACAGAGCAGAAGTACTGAGAGAAGCACAAAA
Source organism: Sulfurimonadaceae bacterium (assembly GCA_041548245.1). Taxonomy (GTDB): domain Bacteria; phylum Campylobacterota; class Campylobacteria; order Campylobacterales; family Sulfurimonadaceae. The sequence continues at coordinate 2,816 of JBFESZ010000109.1, read as the reverse complement.
GGTAGAGATAGTTCTTGAAAATCATACTTTTGATAGCTCGATTTTGCAGATTTCTCCAGTGATCAATCATGAGAATCAGACCAGAGAGATACGTTTTCTGGTACCTTCGGATATTAAGATTTTTCCCGGACTTCGTAACAGTGCAAAGATCATACTTTTAGAACAGTGCATTAAGATAAGAAAAGGTTCTGTGATCAAGGTAGGTGAAGCACAAGTAGTTTTTTATAAAAACAAGCATGGCTACACTCCATTGCCTGTAGATATAGTGTCTGAAGATAATCAATACTACTTTGTCAAACCATCTCCACTGTTAAAAAACAAGATAGCTATCAGCTCTGTGGCCATCCTCAAAAGTATGCTGGGAAACGAAGATGAATAAGTTGATCAGTTTTGCACTTGCACAAAGGCTTTTCTTATCCTTGTTGGCGCTCGTGGTGCTTGGTTTCGGTATCAAGGCTTATAAGGAATTACCTATCGATGCATTCCCGGATATCTCCCCTACTCAGGTAAAGATCATCCTAAAGTCAAGCGGAATGACACCTTCTGAGATAGAGTCACGGATTATCGTTCCCATCGAGATGCAAATGGTCGGTATACCGCATGAAACAATGTTACGCTCCATTTCTAAATATGGTCTGTGTGATATCACCATTGACTTTGAAGATGGAACAGATATCTATTGGGCCAGACAGCAGGTCAATGAAAGGCTTTCTGACATCAGAGACGATCTTCCTGCAAATCTTGAAGGGGGGCTTGCGCCTATCTCTACACCTTTAAGCGAGATATTAATGTTCACGATCGAATCCAATACCCTTTCACTTGAAGAAAAAAGAACGATTTTGGATTGGGTTATCACTCCCAAGATACGTGCTATCAGTGGTGTTGCAGAAGTGAGCCCTCTGGGAGGGAAGGTAAAAACCTATGAAGTGGTACCTGATATGAACAAAATGAGAAGTATGAAAGTGACACTCTCCCATATATTTAAAGCACTTGAAAAGAACAATCAAAATGATGGTGCAGGACGTGTCTCACAAGGGGTAGAGAATATCTTGGTACGAAGTGTTGGTCGTTTAAAAAACCTGCATGATATCCGTACATTGCCTGTTGGAAAACGGGGAGAGAAGATCATCACCATAGGTGATGTGGCTGGCGTGAGGTATGGACATATCACACGTTCAGGTTTCGTCAGTAAAAATGGAGAAGGAGAAGCTGTACAGGGTCTGGTTCTCGGACTTAAAGGGGCAAATACGGCTTTGGTCCTTGATGAAGTAAAAACAGAACTTAATAAACTTGACTTGATGCTGCCGGAAGATACAAAGATAGATATATTTTATGACCGTTCGGACCTTGTCAATCTTGCGACTGATACGGTAAAAAACGCACTCTATGAAGCTGTCATACTCATTATGGTCATTCTACTGCTTATGTTGGGAAATCTTGCTTCTGCACTGAGTGTTGCACTTATTCTTCCTTTTGCACTGCTGATGAGTTTCATCGCGATGCAATATTTTGGTCTGACAGCCAACCTGATGAGCCTTGGTGGACTTGCCATAGCTATAGGTATCCTTGTAGATTCTGCGGTCGTGGTGGTAGAGCACATTACTGCAGAGCTTGGAAATCCTAAGCACACAAAACAGAACAAGCTGCACATCATCTATGCAGCAACGACTGAAATGGCTCCCTCCATTATCACAGGGGTACTCATCATTATCATTGTGTTCATGCCGCTTCTTACCCTTGAAGGTCTTGAAGGAAAGCTATTCCGACCTGTAGCACTGAGTATAATTTTTGCACTATTCTCTTCACTTGTGCTGGCATTGACGCTTATACCGGTGCTTAGTTCATTTATTCTAAGCAAAAGACCCGACAGAGAATCAGCACTTATTCAGTATGTGACAAAAAAGTACAGGCCTGTGCTGCTTTTAGCATTAAACCATATTAAGGGCACTGTGATGGCGGTGCTTGTGCTTTTTGCTGGCTCTCTTTTTCTAGCATCAAAAACAGGAAAGACATTTATGCCTACAATGGATGAAGGAAGCATCATTATTGGGATAGAAATGCTACCTTCTATTTCTCTCAAGGAAAGTTTGGCACTGAACCTGAAATTGCAAAAAAAACTTTTGGAAAAAGTACCTGAGATAAAGGAGATCATAGCAAGAACTGGAAGTGATGAACTTGGTCTCGATCCTATGAGTCTGAACGATACAGATACCTTTCTGGTTCTTAAGGACAAAGAAACGTGGCGGGAGCCCTCGAAAGAATTTGTTATGAATGAGATCAGAAATGTACTAGATGCGTTTGTCGGGATAGAGTATAGCTTCACACAGCCTATAGAGATGAGGGTATCTGAAATGCTTACGGGAGTCAGGGGTGATCTTGCTATCGATATCTTTGGGACTGACAATAACACACTTGAAGAGATCGCCGTAAAGATCAAAGAGACACTCGAAGTTATAGAAGGAAGCAGAGATGTCTACAAAAAAGCCAATGAAGGTGTGGAGTATTTTGAACTGAAATTCAACCAGAAAGCTATGGCATATCATGGTATCAGTCAGCAGGAGATCAATCATTTTCTCAAAGTAATGGTCACAGGTATGCAAGTAGGTATTATTCAGGAAGATATGCGTCGTATAGATCTTATCGTAAAAGGAGATGAGAGTCTGCAAAATTCACTTGATAAGATAGAAAAACTCTACTATCCGCTGGAAAATGGTAATGCGGTTCCTCTAAGTAATTTTGTAAAGTTCGTCTCCAACGAAGGACCTGTACAGATAGAGCATGAACATGGGTACAGAAAAACAATCGTACAAACGAAT
>JBFESZ010000108.1:0-5672 GCA_041548245.1 Sulfurimonadaceae bacterium | reverse complement strand
GCGTTACCATCGATTTGGCATCCAGTTTTACCTTGGGTGAATTGATGTCTCCTGCAACGATGATATCACCGGGATACTTCTTTATCTGAAGAGCAAAACGAGCATCGATAAGCTGTTTCTTTGAGTTTATAATAAACTTTTTACTTTTCAGGCTGGCGCTTTTACTTTTCATTTTCAGGTCGGAAGTGATGATTTTATCATCAATGAGGCTAACGAGACTTCCTTCATTAAAGTGCTCTCTGGTCAGATCGGTATGGGCAAGCCTGTTTACAAGCTCTGTCATTTGTGAACGTTGCAGTTTTGCTTTTTCAAAACGACTCTCGAGTTTTCCCTGTTTAGTTTTTGTATTATAGATTAGGGTGCCATTGACAGGGGCATCTATGACTTTTGGATAGCCCAACATCTGTAGCACCTCAAGGGCATGAAGTTCTTGAAAAGCAAGATCTATCTTTTCATCGACCATCTTTCCATCAAGTCTACCTTTAAAGATATCCGAATGCATAGTTAGGGTCAATTTTTTCTCTTTATGGATCTCACCCTTTGCTTTGAGCTCTCCGTAGAGTTTTCGATCCACAACGGGTTCCAAGCGTTGTAAGGATGGAATGTAAAGCTCATAATTGCTAACTAATGAAGTGTCTATGATATCGTAATGGGTATTTTTCATATTCAGCGTTGCTATATTCGAGTTTAAGACGGTATTGGCTGTTACTGCTTCTTTTACGATGTCTGCATTGCTGTGGAGATCAAAGGTGGTGTAGGGGAGGTTGATGTCAAAAGATTTTTTAACCTGTTGAGCATGAACAATACCATTATCTATTTTTACGAGGAGTTTTCCCTCCGCTGGTACTACAGATTTAAGTGTGGCAGTAAGGTTGAGCTTTCCGTCGGCATAAGCTGGCTCTCCAGCAAGATAAAGAAGCTTTTTGAGCGAGGCATTGGTTGTTTTGAGATTGAGTTGTGAAGGTTTGAAGTCAATAAGCGTAACCTCATAGGAGGTGTCTGAACCTACTATATTGCTCTTTCCATTGACAAGTAAACTCTTTTTATCTCCGTTGAGAAGGCCTTGGGTATAAAAGGCACCGTATAAAGGGGTGCCTGTAAGACTTTTTAGCAAAGACAGTTCTTTGATGTCGATTGTGTAATCAGCATCGATTTTTTGAATGCCTGTCTCAATCTTTCCTTTTGAATAAACCTTGGCAAGTTCAGAGTCAAGTTTTGTGATGTAATTGATGTGATTGTCTTTTAAAGTTGCACTGAAATCAGCTTTTAAAGAGCTCTTGCTAAGAGTTATGCCAAGTTCCTCCTTGATAGTCTTTGGATTGAGTCGGGCTTGCTTGATGTTCAATACAATATTGCCCTGCATATTAAGAGGATCTAGCTCATTGAGTTGGACATGCAGGTCGAGTTTTCCTTTTGAGTAGGCTTTTTCGCCTAGCATAGCCAACAATGTCGCAATATCAAGCGATGAGAGTTTGATTGCAGCTTTATCCAAGCTTTGTCGCTTAATGACGATGGCGTATTCTGTCTTGCTCAGGGCTATATCGCTTTTACCTTTTATTTTAAAAAGCTCAGGGTTTCCCTGAACCTTTCCGTCACTCAACAGCTTCCCATGAAGTTCGCGTTGCGTTGATACATTAAGGTTAGAAAGTTTCGTGAGTCTGATATCGTAGTCGATGTCAAACTCCTGTGAAAAAAGAGAGTACGTGCCTTCAAACAAAATCGAATTTTCCTGATCCATCTGGAGCAGGAGTCTTATTTTACTTGGTGAGAGAGAAAAGTACTCAAGTGTAATGGGTAGAGGTGAATGTTCATTGATTTTGGCTTGTATGCTTGGTTTAAGCAGGTCGTTGCCTGTCTGGGTGAAAAGAAGTGTGTAGGCAAGGCCGGCAATGATGAGTAAGGTAGAAGTGAAAATAAGTAAAGTTTTTTTCATAAAGGGTCTTTTTTTTGACATTTTAACATAGGCTCGTAAGAGAGGAATTTCTATGTGGTTTCAATCAGCTCGAACTTCAACCTATCTGCATGTTTGTTTATAAAAATACGTGCACTTTTATCACAGAGCATCTTTGAGCAGACGTAAGACCAGGAGAGTCTGTAGTTATCATACAGAGGATTGTCCATAGCATATAAAACGGTCTGACCAATAAAGGTTTGAATGACCTTCGCACTTATGTCTGATTTTTCCATAGGGGATTGGATCCGTATGAAACATATTTCTTTCCCTTTTTTTGCGATGAAGTCAGTCGTAAAATCGGGATGTTTCGAAACGTTATACCCCTGCTGCTCATAAAATGACTGGACCTGCTTAAAATAATCGACTCCCTTGTTAAGTGAGACCGTGTTCTGTGCAAAGTCGCGCTGCATCTCATAAGCAAAGTTATTGAGCTCGGTTTCGCGTTTTCTCCATTTACGACTTAGCGAGATATAAAGACCAAAAGCAATGAGTAACATAGCGACGACAAAGATTGAATTGGACATACTTCCCCTTGGCATTAGTATTGTTTTATTATAACAAAGTTAGTGCAGGAAAACTCACCCACACTAAAGGGTACTTTATACGAGCATAATGAGGGGCATATTTTTATTTCTCTTCAAGGTCTTTAAAGTCGGATCTTCTTCTTTGGAGTTCTTCTCGGTATTTCAAATAATCACCGAAATCAAAAAAAACATCGTAGCGTGAGTGTTTTTCTTTTAATGATCGAGAATGTTTGATAGGGCACCAAAACTGTTCGGTTCTTGCTGCCATCTCTCTGACGTAGGCGATGACCCCGTTGAAGTATTCACAATACCAGCAGCTGATCTTCTCGAACATGTCAAGATAAAAGAGGTTATATCTATCCATAATGACATAATCACTGCGATTAACCTTTGGGATCTTGTAGACGGGAAAACAGATGGCTTGGTAAATTGTTGCACAGAGGTCCAATATCAGAGCAGGTATGATCATCGACCAGATAAAAGGCAATACGAGTATCTCTAAAGAAGAGAAGGTTGAGATATATTTTAAGGAGCTGATGATTTTGGATTTTCCCTCTTTAATCACCTGTTCTTCAAATTTTGCCTTTTTATTCTCGATCGTATAAAAAAACTCCTCCTCCTTCTTTTTGAGTTCATCAACCAACTCATTCTCAAGTTTCTTGATCTCTTCTACTATCTCGTCGATTCGGTTGCTCATGTTCTGCTCCTGATGACAGCTTTTAATCTCAGCATGTATAAACAAGTATAGCAGTATTATCGCAAGATCGAGTTTTTTTTACTTTAATTAAGGGATAAGCTGATTTTATCTACCATGAGTTAATGTAAAAGCGTGTGATTAATCAACAAAGGGAACTTATGCATAAGCCTTTAACTCCGCAGCAGTTATATCATGCCTGTGATACCGCACTTTTCTCTTTCAAGACAACTGAAGAGTTAGAACCGCTTGAACAGCCTATTGGCCAGAAGACTGCCCTTGAAGCTGTTGATTTTGCAGCCAACATCAAACAAAGCGGTTATAACCTTTATGCTATGGGGCCTTCAGGCGGGGGTAAACACTCGACTATTATGGCTTTTCTTGAGCAGAAGGCCAGAGAAGAGGAAACACCCAAAGACTGGTGTTATGTCAACAATTTTAAAGACCCGCGTAAACCAATCGCCATTGAGCTTCCTCCCGGACATGCCATAACGTTTAAAGATGAAATTTATGAACTGATTGAACTTTTGAAGGTTATTCTCCCTACGACATTTGAAAGCAATGAGTATCGAAATGAACGTGAAAATATCATTCAAAAGTATATTGAGAAACAGGCAAAGATATTTGAGTATTTACAGGAGGAGGCTAAAAAACATGACGTCTCCATGAACATGCAATCCAACAGCAGGATAACGTTCGTACCGATTATTGACGGTAAGATACTCACTGCCGAAGAGTTTAAGGCGATAGAGGGCAAGGAAAAGGAGCAGATTAACAAAAAGATAGATGAATTTGAATTGATTGTGAAAGAGGGCCTTCATCAGGTCAGTCAATTGAGCAAAGCGGAGCAGAAAGAGTTTAAAGCACTCGATCGTAAAACGAGTAAGGAGGCAATTGAATCATTGATTGCCGAAGTTCGCCGTAAATATGCCGATTCAGTCAAGATTCTCTCCTATCTGGATGACCTGCAGGATGATGTCATCCGTCATGTGCGTGATTTCTTGATGAAGACAGATGAGGTGCCGGGAATGCCGCCATTTATGCAGGAATATTATGCTCCATCCTTTACCCGTTATCGCGTTAATCCTTTTATCTCACATGAGCAGACGCATTCGGCTCCTGTTATTTTTGAGGACAACCCGATTCATCAAAATCTTATCGGCCGAATCGAACATATTTCTCAAATAGGGACCCTGGTCACTGATTTTAGTATGATCAAACCCGGAGCACTGCATAAGGCCAATGGTGGATATTTGGTGTTGGATGCGAGAAAGCTTCTAATGCAGCCCTTCGCTTATGAAGAGCTCAAAAGGGTACTTCGTTCCAAAGAGATGCGAATCGAGTCTTTGGCTCAGCAGTACTCCTGGGTAAGTACGACCACTTTGGAACCGGAACCGATTCCTCTGGATATTAAAGTCGTGCTTGTGGGTGAACGTGTCTTTTATTATCTTCTGCATCAGTATGACCCCGATTTTCAGGAGCTTTTCAAGGTGGCGGCTGATTTTGAGGATGACATACCGCGAAATGATGAGAACCATCAGTTGTATGCCCGAATGATAGGAACCCTTGCCAAACGTCATGAATTGCGTCCACTCACGCCAGATGCTGTGGCAAGGGTCATTGAACAGGGATCGCGTGAGGTATCGCATGCATTAAAGTTTTCGACGCATCTGCGAACACTCTCAGATCTTTTGAAAGAGGCTGACTACTGGTCGAAAAAAAATGAGCATTCGGCCATAGAGAAAAATGATATTAACAAGGTCATTGAAACCCGAAGAGAGAGGCTTAACCGTATTCAGTTAAAACTTTATGAGCAGATCGATGAGGGTACGATCATGATCAATGTCAGTGGTAGTGCAGTTGGTCAGATCAATGCTTTGACCTATATCTCTCTGGGCGGTTATCAGTTTGGCTTGCCGTCTCGTATCACGGCAAGGACACGCATCGGTAAGGGAGAGATCCTTGATATTCAGAGAAAAGTCGAACTCAGTGGGCCTATTCACTCCAAGGGGGTGATGATACTCAGTGCTTACCTTGGATCGACCTATGCATCGGATATGCCTTTGAGTCTGTCCGCCTCCTTGGTCTTTGAACAATCCTATGGCATGATTGAAGGCGATAGTGCCTCATCGACTGAGCTTTATGCCTTGCTCTCATCGCTTTCGAACCTTCCGATCAAACAGAATATAGCAGTCACCGGTTCGGTCAACCAGTTTGGTGAGATACAGCCTATTGGCGGTGCCAACGAAAAGATCGAAGGTTTCTTTGACATCTGTATGCGTAAAGACCCGGAGGCAACCTATGGGGTCATCATTCCTGAGACAAATGTGAAGCATCTTATGTTAAAAGAGGAAGTACTCGAGGCTGTAACGCAAGGAAAGTTTGCCATCTATGCGGTCAAGACGATTGATGAGGGCATTGCCATTCTTACCGGAGTGGAAGCGGGAGAGCTTGACAAGAAGGGTGAATTCCCACCTTCATCAGTGAACGGCAGGGTCGT
>JBFESZ010000107.1:0-5676 GCA_041548245.1 Sulfurimonadaceae bacterium | reverse complement strand
ATCGATTACGGTTTCGCTGAGTCTCATACTACATACGGAATCATCGGTGTAAAAGTATGGATTTTCAAAGGGGAAGTGCTTTCTAAAGGTGTTCCAGTTGAAGCTCCAGAAGAGAAAAAAGAGCGTCGTCAAAAACGTGCTCCGAAAAAGGCTGATTAATCATGTTAATGCCAAAAAGAACTAAATATAGAAAAGTGATGAAGGGTCGTAACCGTGGTAAATCTGCGAACGCGAACACTTTAGCATTCGGAAACATCGCTATCAAAGCGGTAGAAGCTGGACGTATTAATTCTCGTCAGATCGAAGCAGCTCGTATTACTTCGACTCGTAAGATTAAGCGTCAAGGTAAGATCTGGATCCGTGTTTTCCCAGCTAAGCCATTAACTGCCAAGCCTCTTGAAACTCGTATGGGTAAGGGTAAAGGTCCAGTTGATCAGTGGGTTATGAATATTAAACCAGGTCGTATTATTTTTGAAATGGCTGGTGTTAACGAAGAATTGGCTCGTGAAGCGCTGACTCTTGCAATGCACAAGCTACCGTTCAAAACAAAAATCATTACTGCGGAGATGAACAATGAAATATTCTGATTTAGCAGATAAAAACGTAGCTGATCTTAACGCTCTTTTAAAAGAGAAGAAAACTGAGCTTTTCACATTAAAGATCAAAAAGCAAATGATGCAACTTCAAAACACTAGCGAACTTCGTGTTGCTAAAAAAGATATTGCACGTATCCAGACAGCACTTCGTGTGCTAGCAAACGCGTAAGGAGACCTGAATGACACATAAAAGAGAAATTCAAGGTAAAGTAGTGACAATCGCTGGTGATAAATCTGCAACTATCGTTGTTGAGCGTCGTGTTATGCACCCACGTTATCACAATGTTGTTAAGAAGTTCAAAAAGTATATTATTCATGATGAGAAGAATGAGTTAGAAGTTGGTAACGAGGTTATTGCAATCGAATGTGCACCAATGTCTAAGCGTAAATCTTTCCGTTTGAAAACTGTTGTAGGAGCTGAATAATGATTCAAAGTTTCACACGTTTAAACGTAGCTGATAATACAGGTGCTAAAGAGGTCATGTGTATCAAAGTACTTGGTGGTTCTAAGCGCCGTTATGCTTCTCTTGGTGATGTGATCGTCGCTTCTGTAAAAAAAGCGACTCCAACAGGAAAAGTAAAAAAAGGTGCTGTTGTTAAAGCGGTTATCGTTCGTACTAAAAAAGAGGTTCAACGTGAAAACGGTTCTCTTATTCGTTTCGATGATAATGCAGCTGTAATCCTTGATGCGAAGAGAGAGCCAGTTGGTACTCGTATTTTCGGACCTGTTGGTCGTGAAGTACGTTATGCTGGTTTCATGAAAATCGTATCATTGGCACCGGAGGTTGTATAATGGCAAAAATTTCATTCAAAAAAGGTGATACTGTAGAAGTTATCGCTGGAAATGACAAAGGTACTAAAGCAGAAGTGCTTAAAGTAATGCCTAAAGAAGGTAAAGTTATCGTTGCTGGTTGTAAAATCGCAAAGAAAACAGTTAAGCCAACTGAAGATAACCCTAAGGGTGGCTTCATGAATAAAGAGATGCCAATGGATATCTCAAATGTTCGTAAAGTGGAGGCATAATTATGGGTGCAAGATTAAAAGAACGCTATACAAGCGAGATTGCTCCAGCTCTTCAAAAAGAGTTTGAGATCAAAAACGTTATGCAAACACCTAAACTAGAGAAAGTTGTTATCTCTGTAGGTGCTGGTTTTGCCATGAAAGACACGAAATTAATCCAAAATATCGCTGATACTATCAGTATTATTGCTGGTCAACGTGCGACAGTTGTTATTGCTAAAAAATCTGTTGCAGGATTTAAAGTTCGTGAAGGTATGCCGGTAGGTGTACGTGTTACACTTCGTGGTGAGAACATGTATAACTTCGTTGATAAACTGGTATCTATCGCACTTCCTCGTGTGAAAGACTTCCGTGGTATCAAGCGTAACGGTTTTGACGGTCGTGGTAACTTCAACTTCGGTCTTACTGAACAGTTGATCTTCCCAGAGGTCGAATATGATTCAATCATGCAAGTACATGGTATGAATATCACTATGGTAACATCTACAGAATCTGATAAAGAAGCATTCGCTCTATTAGAAAAAATGGGTATGCCATTTACAAAAGGATCTACTAATGGCTAAGAAGTCAATGATCGCAAAACAAAAACGTACACCTAAGTTTGCTGTGCGTGCATACACACGTTGTCAGATCTGTGGTCGTCCACACTCTGTTATCCGTGACTTCGGAATCTGTCGTGTTTGTTTCAGAAAAATGGCGAACGAAGGTCTAATCCCAGGTGTTAGAAAGTCTTCTTGGTAAGCCAAGCAGAAACTCCTAACAATCGCAAATATATTAAGTATATTTAGCAAATAAGGAAAAAAAATGATAAATGATTTAATTTCAGACTCATTGACACGTATTCGTAATGCGGCAATGAGACGTTTAGATGCTACTACGCTTATGCACTCTAAAAGTGTTGAAGCGGTAGTTGCTATTCTTCAAGAAAAAGGTTATATCGATAGCTATAACGTAATTGAAGACGGTGTTAAAAAATCGATCAACGTTGTACTAAAGTATGATGAAGCTGGTAAAACAGTGATCAATGAGATGAAACGTGTTTCTAAACCAGGTCGTCGTGTATACAAGCCTGCTTCAGAGATCAAACGTTTTAAAAACGGCTACGGTACTATCGTAGTATCTACATCTAAGGGTGTTCTTCCAAATGACAAAGCTTACGAGCTTGGCGTTGGTGGAGAAGTCCTTTGTACAGTATGGTAAGGAGATAACATGTCACGTATTGGTAAATTACCTATCGAAGCTCCAGCTGATATTAAAATCAGTGTAGACGGGAATGTTATATCTTTTGAAAAAGGTAAAGACACACGTACTCTTGACACTAAGGGTAATGTTGGTATTGCACTTGATGGTCAGACTTTAACTTTTTCTACACTATCAGATGCTCGTGAACACCGTGCTTTCTGGGGGACATACCGTGCACTAGCGGCTAATATTGTAACTGGTTTGACAACTGGTTTCACTAAGCAACTTGAGATCAACGGTGTTGGTTACCGTGCAGCAGTCCAAGGCAAAGTTCTTAACTTACAACTTGGTTATTCACACGATATCAACTACGATATCCCAGAGGGTCTTGAAATTTCTGTAGAGAAAAATATCATCACTATTAAAGGTAATGATAATCAACAAGTTGGTCAAACTGCAGCAGAGATCCGTTCTTTCCGTCCACCAGAGCCTTACAAAGGTAAGGGTGTTAAATATGTTGAAGAGCATATTGTACGTAAAGCTGGTAAGACAGGAGGTAAATAATGAACGCAAGAGTATTAAAAACTAAAAACAAAACACGTATTCAACGTAAACGTCGTATCCGTGGTAAAATTTCTGGTTGTGCAACGCGTCCACGTCTTTCTGTGTTCCGTTCAAACCGTTATATGTCTGCTCAAGCGATTGATGACACAACAGGAAGAACTTTAGCTTCTGTCCACTCAAAAGCGTTGAACCTGAAAGCAAACAAAGAAGGTGCAGAGCAATTGGGTGCAGCTATGGCTGCTGCTCTTAAAACAGCTGGTATCTCTGCTGTTACTTTTGACCGTAACGGTTATATCTATCATGGTGTTGTAAAAGCGTTTGGTGACGCTGTACGCGCTAATGAAATCACACTGTAAGGACTGATGATGGAAATCAATAGAGACGAATTTGAAGAATCGATTGTTAACATCGGTCGTGTAACTAAAGTTGTTAAGGGTGGTCGTCGCTTCCGTTTTACTGCACTTATCGTAGTAGGTAACAAAAAAGGTCAAGTAGGCTTTGGTTACGGAAAAGCGAAAGAGGTTCCTGATGCTATTAAGAAAGCAGTAGATGAAGCGTTTAAAAACATTACTACTGTAAGTATCAAAGGTACGACTATTGCTCATGATATCGAAGAGAAGTTCAATGGTAGCCGTATTCTTATGCGTCCGGCATCTGAAGGTACTGGTCTTATCGCCGGTGGTGCAATGCGTCCAGTTCTTGAGCTTGCAGGATTCCAAGATATCTTGACTAAATCTATCGGATCAAACAACCCATCAACGGTTGTACGTGCTACTATCAATGCACTTGATCGTCTAAAAGGATAAGAGATGGCATTAGAAAATCTTTCACCGGCTGAGGGTTCAACTCAAAGCCGTAAGCGTGTAGGACGTGGTCAAGGCTCAGGAATGGGTAAGACTTCTACACGTGGTCAAAAAGGTCAAAAGTCACGTACAGGTTACAAGCGTAAGCGTAACTTCGAGGGTGGTCAAATGCCTTTAGCTAAACGTGTTCCTAAAATTGGTTTCTTCTCTCGCAAGATTAAACCATACGTTATTAACGTTGAACGCGTTAAAGCAGTAGCGGAACTTTCTGAAATCACAATGGAATCTATCCGTGGTGTTCATAAAATCGCTAAATCTATTACTGCAGTAAAACTTGTTGGCGCATCGGCAAAAGATCTTGCAAGTAAGATCAAAGATGAGAACGTAACAGTTACTGGAAAATAATTGTGAGTAAGTCTTTAGTTAATAAAATTCTTATTACTCTTGGCTTCTTATTCCTGTACCGTATGCTGGCATATGTGCCAGTTCCGGGTGTGGATGTAGAGGTAATCAAATCTTTCTTCGACAGCAATTCTGACAATGCACTTGGACTCTTCAACATGTTCAATGGTAACGCAGCTGAGCGTCTTTCAATCATATCACTTGGTATTATGCCTTACATTACTGCTTCTATTATCATGGAACTTCTTGCTGCGACTTTCCCGGCACTGGGTCAGATGAAAAAAGAACGTGACGGTATGGTCAAATACATGCAGATTATTCGTTATGCAACGATTGCTATTACAATTGTACAGGCGATAGGTGTTTCTGTCGGGCTACAAAACTTGACAGGTCCCGATGGTTCTTCTGCTATCATGGTTGCTAACATGAATGAGTTCTTACTAGTCGCTGCTATCTCAATGTTGGCAGGAACGATGTTATTGATGTGGATTGGTGAACAGATCACACAAAACGGTATCGGTAACGGTATCTCTTTGATCATCTTTGCGGGTATCGTTTCTTCGATCCCATCAGCGATAGGTTCAACAATCACTTCTTTGAACACAGGTGGTATGAACTTCCTTCAAGTCATTGGCATTGTAGCTATTATCGTTATTACAGTTGGTATAATCATTTATGTAGAGCTTGGTGAGCGCCGTGTGCCTATTACTTATGCTAAAAAAGTGATGATGCAAAACCAGAATAAACGTGTAATGAACTACATTCCGATCAAAGTGAATCTTGCGGGTGTTATTCCGGTCATCTTCGCTTCGGCAATCTTGATGTTCCCTGGAACGGTTCTATCTGGTCAAATTGGCCCTGATAGTTCGGATGCGCTTAAGTTTGTTGCAGACCTTATGAACCCTAATTCATATTTCTTTAATGTCTTTACTTTTATCTTTGTTGTTTTCTTTGCCTTCTTTTATGCATCGATCACATTCAATTCAAAAGACATTTCTGAGAACCTAAAACGTCAAGGTGGCTTTATACCGGGTGTACGTCCGGGTGAACACACTGCTGAATTCTTAAACGAAACAGCGAGTCGTTTGACTTTTACCGGCGCGATTTAT
>JBFESZ010000106.1:0-5700 GCA_041548245.1 Sulfurimonadaceae bacterium | reverse complement strand
CTGAATACTCTGCATGTTCAAAAAAACCGGCCCTTATGGGAAAAAAATCTTCCTCTATTGATCCACGGATGATTTTATCATTCACATCTACAAGAGCAAGTCTTACATCACTCCCTACTTCAGGTAGATGAAGCTCTTTTCCCTCCATATGCGCATGAATGATCTCCTCAGAAACCATGTCTGAAATATGTTGAAGTTTATAGTGGTGGTTACTTTCAAACATGCTTTTTTGTGCTGTGTAATACCAATACCCGCTTAAAGCAATGAAGATGAACGAAGAGATACTGTAAAGGGCCAAGAAAGAGTAAAATGATCTTTTTTCCAGACTATTCAAAACGGTATCCTTCTCCCCTTATATTGACAATATGCTCTTTGCCCAAGATATGACGCAGTCTTTTAATATATGTTCTTATCGTATCATGGCTGGGCATCTCATCAAAACTCCATAAGTTTTGCAATATCTCATCTGATGAAATGATACGGTTCTTATTCGCGACAAGATATTGCAATATCCTGGACTCCTTGGCACTTAAAGAGATTACCTCATCCAAATGTCTTATCTGATGCGTCAGCGTATTAAAGTAAATGTCACGAGCTATGCACACCTCTTCATCAATACTGAACTGACGTTTGATATTTTCTATGCGGGCTTCGAGCTCTTCAAGTTCAAAAGGCTTACGCATGAAATCATTCGCACCTGCTTTGAATCCCTCCTGAAGATACTCTATTCCCTGGTATGCAGTAATAAAGATAGCCGGAGTCATATCATTGAAGGCCCGCAGACTTTTTAAAAGTTCGATCCCTGAAACACCCGGTACATTGATATCAAAGATATATAAGGAGAACTCTTCATCTTCTGCAAGCCTCAAAGCCGTATCGGAATCATAGCAGTGCTTCACCTCGTATAATTCGCTTAAAAAATCAATGACGATATCGGAAATGACGGGGTCATCTTCTAAAAATAGGATTTTCATGTGTTAATCATAGCAAAAAAGTATGCAGTACGCGTGAAATCAACAGATAAGAAACTTCTAATTCATGAAAGAGCACTACCTGTTCAACTCCTTTTCAAAGGGAAGATACACATAAGGAATCTGGTAATAGTTCAACAGACGTGCTGTTTTCCCATACTCGTTTTCTCTTGCGACTCTGGAGAGATTGATGCCTATCGCGCAATAGATAATGCGCTCACTCTCTTGAGAATATCCTCCCTTGTAGTTCCTTGTGTAATATCCAAGATGAAGTTCTGCATAACGAAAATAGGGATTGGATATAAAATCAAATCCCTCTGCCTTAAATGCAATAAGATACTTCATCCTCTCATATTCGGTCACTATGTCTTCCGTCTTAAAACTTGGGACATACTCAAGGCGAAGATCCATCCTTTTGGCTAGTTCGGGATTAATATAGAAGAAGTAAGCACCCAGCGAACCCAAAGTATTCATGATAAAGTCTTCATATGAGAAACCGAACTCGCTGCTGGTAGAATCGCCAATTTCCATATAATTCATTAAGAATAGGGATGAAACCGAGCCGTATAATGCAGCCTCTTTTTCTGAATAACCCCAGTTCTCATACACACCTGAAAGTGCCGATCCCATCAGATAGGAGGCATAAAAATGCCCCAGTTTATCCGCTCCTGCATAATTGGTCTCTCTTTCAAACCATGCTTCATTATCCGCATGCGGCTGCCTTTTTCCATACTCCCACTTAGCAACACCCCATGTCGTAATAACAGCCATCCCAAGCAGGTTTGTATATAATATATCTTTTTTACTCGAATTGTTCTCGCCAAAGACACAGGAAATGATCAATAAAAACACAATGAAAAAGCGCAACATAAAGAGTCTCCTTCATTTATTGTACCATGAAGAAAAGTTATTGCTTGCTAGATTTTTTTACTCTTTCCTTAATATGATGAGTAGTTGTTCACAAACAATACACAGCTTAATGGTATCATGATTAAAAAGAGTGATGGGGAAAGGATTCATGAGAGAAGTAACATACAAACTACTCAAGGTACTTACGGCTTCACTGTTATTATTAACACTCAACATACAAGCCGTAACCTTTGAAGAGGCACTTCTCACCCTTCAAAAACATAAGAGTGTTGAATCTGCACTTTTTAAATATAAAGCCCATTCTGAGGAGGCTGACCTAAAAAGTTCATGGGGTGATCCGACCTTTAAAATTGCTGCAAAAAACTTTCCGATAGAGACATTGTCATTTGATCAAACACCTATGACAGGTGTTGAATTCGGTATTTCACAAAAAATTCCTTTAACCTCCAAATACGAAAAGCTCAAAAGTTCTTTTGACGCCCTATCGGAAGCTTATCGATATGAAGCGAAAGATAAAAAAAGAAACCTCACAAAAGCTTTTTGGGAGATTCTTATCCTTAAAAGAAAAATATTGGGGGAACTCTCTATTTTAAAAGATGAAAGTATTTGGGTTGAACAAATCCTCAAAGTAAGCAACAGACTCTATACAACAGGAAAGCTCTCGCAACAAGCCATATTGGAGATACAGATTAGAAAAGCAGAGATTGAACGTGATATCAGTAACAAACATTTTGAACTCTCTCAGATTGACGACAAACTGATCTATCTGATCGGCGATACCCAGATAGAAGAAGAATCTATCCCCTGGATCTCGTTAGAAACCGATGCCAATAAGACAGTAGACTACCGGGAACTGGGTCTGAAAGAAAAGCTGAATGCCAAAGAGTATAGTCTCAATGCCTCAAAATTAAACCAAATACCCGACATGACCATTTCATTGGGCTATACGAAAAGATCAGATATCGACAGGCATGGGGACTTTATCAGTGCAGGCATCGCTGTTCCTATTCCCATATCGGATGCAAGGTACTCAAAATACGGTGTGGCCCTACAGGAAAAGTTTCAAGCTCTCAGACATTATGAGGATTTCAAAAGAGCAAAAAGTAGAGATATCGCCCTGCTAGCTAAAGAGATACAAAAACTCATCAGCGAGATTGAGATACTTGAGAATAAAATCATCAAGTTCGCTATGAATTCCCGATATATCACCTCTAGGTCATATGGCATCGGAAATGCGACCTATGTCGAGCTCTTGCAAAGTGAGTTAAAACTGCAAAACATCCTTATGCACAAAGTATCGCTTGATGCACAAAGGGACATGAAAAGAGTCGCTTTAAAATATATCAAGGGGGAACCTTTAGATGATTAACTTATTAAGACCCTTACTCTTAATCTCTGTTCTATTTTTTGTAACTGCATGTTTGGAAGACTCAACAAGCAATATGACAGAGTCTAATCAAAAACACGATCATTCACAAGAACATGTCTACTACACTTGTTCCATGCACCCTCACATCAAAGAGGACAAGCCCGGAAAATGTCCGATTTGTCATATGAATCTAACGAAAATCGTCATGGACGATGATCAACGTTCAGCAATTGAACATGCCTCGATGCTGCTAAAACCTCAAAAGCATGATGCTGCCGAGGTCGTTGCCAACGTGAAGCTTAGAAAAACACAGCTCAAACACTTCAAACCGGATTTTTTCCCGGTAACCAGTATGAAGATGACAAAGAAGATCCGCCTTCTTGGATCAGTTATGCAATCTGAAGAGAAAGAGAGCAATATCCCCGCAAGAATTGGCGGCCGCGTTGAAAAAGTGTACGTCAAGTCCACCGGAAGTATCATTCATATAGGCGATCCTGTTGTCGACCTCTACAGCCCCAAACTCATTACTGCGGGGGAAGAGTACCTCCTTGCAAGGCAAAGCTACGCAGCAGACAAATCAAAAACCTTCAAAGATATGCTTATCCAAAGCAAAGAGAAGTTAAACCTCTGGGGAATCAAAGATTTTCAATTTGAAAAGTGGTATCAAGAAAAAAAAGTGCCAAGACAGATAACCATCTATTCCAATACCACAGGCATCGTCCGAAACAAAAATGCAAGCGTAGGAAAGTATTTTAAAGAGGGTCAAAACTTTTTTGAGCTGTCCGACCTGTCGGCTGTTTGGGTAGAGATGGATGTCTATGAGCATGACGCATCTTTGATAAAGATCTCTCAAAGGGTAGACCTGGAGTTCGCCGCTATTACGGGTGAGACCTTGATCGGTGAGATTGATTTTATAAATCCCGTCTTAGATACAAAATCTCGAACGCTGAAAGTCAGAGCAACAATAGATAATACTTCCGGCAAACTCAAGCCCGGAATGATCGCAAACGCTGTCTTGAACATCGATATTGAAGGTATGCCTTTAGTGGTGCCTAGAACAGCTATCATCGATACAGGAAAGAGAAAAGTTGTCTGGGTCAAGGTGACGGGTAACACCTTCCAGGCCAAAACAATCCATACTGGATATGAATCCGATGGCTATGTGGAGATCAAGCATGGGTTAGCGGAAGGCGAAGAGGTCGTCATCGAAGGAAACTTCTTGTTAGATGCGCAAGCGCAACTATTTGGAGGCTACGAAGACATGAAGACAGGTGCAGCTTTGGGACATAAGCATTAGAAAAAGGAGTTATAATGATTCAAAATTTAATCGAACTCTCTATTCGTCATCGCGCCATCGTTGTCCTGGCATTTGTGTTTATAGCCCTGCTCTCACTCTTTAGTCTCAACACAGCGCGAATCGATGCCATTCCCGATATCGGAGAGAATCAACAGATCGTCTTTACGGAATGGCCAGGACGTTCCCCCAAGGATGTTGAGGAACAGATCACCTATCCCTTAAGCGTCATGATGCAAGGTATTCCCGGGGTCAAAAACATACGTGCCACCTCAGCTTTTGGTTTTTCTATCATCTATGTGATATTTAATGATGATATTGATTTTTACTGGAGCCGCAGTCGCGTATTGGAAAAACTCTCCACCGCCACTTCCGAACTCCCATCAGATGTCACGCCGACAATGGGTCCGGATGCTACAGGCCTTGGACAAATCTTTTGGTATACCATTGAAAACGATCAAGGAGCCCAGCACCCCAAGTCATTGGCGGAACTGAGATCCCTGCAGGACTTTTATGTTAAATACCTACTACAGGGAGTTGAAGGTGTCAGTGAAGTCGCCAGTATAGGTGGCTTTGTCAAAGAGTATCAGATCGATGTCGATCCCAAAATGCTCTTTGCTTATGATGTTCACTTCTCGACACTGATCAAAGCCATTCAAAACAGTAACATCGATGTAGGTGCCGAGGTCATTGAAGAGGGTGACAGAGAGTTTATCGTTCGCGGAAAAGGGTTTTTCAAAACCATTGCCGATATCGAAAATGTGGTTGTTGCCGTTAAGAACAACTCACCTGTTCGGGTAAAAGATCTGGCCAGAGTGAATATAGGCCCGGGGTTTAGAAGAGGTGCACTGGACAAAAACGGCATTGAGTCGGTAGGTGGCGTTGTTACCATGCGTTTTGCAGAAAATCCAAAAGATGTCATCGACAGAGTAAAACAGAGATTGGAAATTGTTGATAAAGGACTTCCCCAAGGCGTAAGGCTAGTCCCTTTCTATGATAGGACCGAAGTCATAGAAAGAACTATTGGAACAGTCTACTCAGCTCTGATCCAAGAGATCATTATCTCTATCGTCGTCATTATGCTGTTTCTGCTGCACTTTAGGTCTTCTGTCCTTGTCTCTCTTACCCTTCCCTTAGGAGTCGGTATCAGCTTTATCTTCATGAAACTGCTGGGTGTGGACTCCAATGTCATGAGT
>JBFESZ010000105.1:0-5837 GCA_041548245.1 Sulfurimonadaceae bacterium | reverse complement strand
TACCCCAATACCAAACCGGCAAAAGGTGTTAGATCGTTTTCACTGAACAAGTAATCATAGGTTATTCCATAGATATTAAAATCAGAGTCTTCGGCATTGATATTATGATAAAAAAGAGCCGCGCGATGTTGAGGGTTAAAGTACCGGCCAAGTTTCAGTGTTTGTGAGCTGCCACTGTCCGTTTCTGATTCATTAAGGCCAAGTCCGATTGACTTTACACTGGTTTCTGCTTTTGTGTTTCCAAGATCAAAAGCAATGTAATAAGCACTCTCTGCATTTAACTGGCTAGCCAAAAGACATACTAAGATCATTATTTGAATATAGGCTCTTTTCATGAATGCTCCTTATCTTTATTACATTATATAAGATTTCTATCTTAGAAACAATGATATTTCAGATGTGAATTGTACAGGAGCCGTTATTATCACACCCTTCACAAATTTATATCCCCCTTTTCATTAAATCTGATATATAATTAAGTATGTTTGATTTTCATGATATAGCACTTTATATCCTTATATGCATTTTTATATCGGCGGCAGCAGTCATTGGATTCTTCGGTGTCAAAATGACGCATGTAGCCCGAAAGCTTGCTGCAGATACTGGTATGGGAGAAGCTCTTATGGGAGCAGTATTCATTGGTGCATCAACGTCATTGTCTGGAATTATTGCTTCAGTTACGGCAGCGGGTGCTGGACATGCTGAGTTTGCTGTAAGTAATGCATTAGGCGGTATTGCTGCACAGACATTTTTTCTCTGTGTTGCAGATATGTTTTACCGAAAAGCAAATTTAGAACATGCTGCTGCATCAGCTGAAAATTTAATGATGAGTGCATTTTTGATTGCATTGTTGGCTATGCATTCAATCGCATTTGCTACACCGGATCTTAGTCTCTTCCAGATTCATCCAGCTTCTTTTGTGCTACCAATCGGTTATATTTTTGGTATTCGTTTACTGACCAAGACACATAAAATGCCAATGTGGTTACCCCGTCATACTCGTGAGACACGTACAGAAAAAGAAAAGGTATACCACAACAAGAGTTCAGCTACAAAAAAGCTATGGATTAATTTTATAATCTACTCCTTTGTGGTAGGTTCTGCAGGCTTTATTCTCTCACTGGTGGGTATAGAGATTGTGTTAATAACTAATATGTCAGAAGGTTTAGTCGGTGGCGTCTTTACAGCTGTCTCGACTTCACTTCCTGAATTAGTGATTGCTATCACCGCAGTTCGATTAAAATCATTGACATTGGCGGTCGGTGATATTATAGGCGGTAATGCGTTCGATACGTTGTTTATTTCAATATCAGATTTTGTATTTCGCAAGGGACCAATCTATGCAAACATTTCAATTGTTGAACAGTTTTGGCTGGCTGTTACTGTTTTAATGACGGGGATTATACTGATGGGTTTATTACACAGGCAGCGTCACGGCATTGTCAATATTGGCTGGGAAAGTTTTTTGGTTTTTTTAATCTACCTTAGCAGTTTAGGTTATCTTGCCTTGTAAGCTCTGCAAAGCATTGAATGTCTAACAATTCAAATAGTATAATACACAAAAAAGGGTGTATAGATGTGTAACGAAAGCGACAGAGAAATAATACGTATAGATTTTCAAGTGATAGATCTTAAAAAGCAACAAGAAGGGTTTGAAGTAAATTCAAGTGAGTATCAAATGATCCAAAACGAGATTGATGGACTTCTTGAACGTCTCAAAGAGATAAAACAGAATAAATAAGATAGCTTCTAAAAAAAATATTACACGTATGTTGTAGTATGCCCTAAAGGTAGAAGATGAAAAAGATTATGATATTAAGCGGTGCCGGACTTTCCGCTGAGAGTGGTATTCGTACTTTTAGGGATCATGATGGTCTTTGGGAGAACCATGATGTCATGAAAGTCTGTTCTACTCAAGGTTGGATCGAGGACCGAAATTATGTTACCAGGTTTTATAACGAACGTAGACGTGACCTTGAGTTTAAGGAGCCTAATCATGCCCATAGGATACTGGCACAACTTGAACATGATTACCGTGGCAGGGTCATTCACTTGACTCAAAATATTGACAATTTAATGGAAAAATCGGGGGCACAGGATGTCATTCATCTTCACGGCACATTGACCGATCTACGCTGCGAAGCATGCACTTATGTTTTTCCTATAGGTTATGCTCCTCAGAACGGGGATGAACAGTGTCCGAAGTGCGAAAGCAGAAGGGTCCGTCACAATGTTGTCATGTTTGGTGAAGCGGCACCACAGTATCAGCATATTCAAGAGGCAGTTCGCCAATGCTCACTCTTCGTTGCAATCGGTACGAGTGGTGCAGTTATTGACATCGTACCTATTGCAAAATCCTTTAAGCACTCAGTTTTGATTGATCCTGCACGCCAGCTTACACCAAGTAAATTCGATCCTCATACTTTCATCGATGAATATTTTGAGCATTTTATCCAGAAAAAAGCGGGTGAAGCGATGGACGATATGGTGGCAATCGTCAAAGATCATATGAATGGAGGAAGATAAGATAAAAGTATATCAGAAAGAGTTCAAGCTAAAGCCAAGACATAGGGGTTTTCATCTTGTCACAGATGAGATTTTGAACAATATTGACATATCTACGATCACAATGGGGGTTGCTACATTGTTTATAAAGCACACCAGTGCATCATTATCGATTAATGAAAATGCTGACAGCAGTGTAAGAGATGATATGGAGTCATTTTTTACTGATATGTGTGACGACAAAGCATATTATACGCATACTTATGAAGGCAGTGACGATATGCCTTCACATATTAAAAGTATGATGATTGGTTCAAGTATCACCATCCCCGTAACCAATGGAAGATTCAACCTTGGGACCTGGCAAGGAATATATTTAAACGAACATAGAGACTATGGCAGCGAAAGAAAAGTTGTCATCACGATTATAGGCGAATGAAAATGTATGTTTGTAGCTCTCGATTATAAACGGCGAGGCAGGCGTCTTATTTTGTAAACCCTTCACGTATGCCTTTTGACATCTTTTGAAACTCTGTCTGAGGTGCTTCTTCTGCCTCGGGATAATCAGAGTCACTTGTAGGCAGGACAAGGGCGAGAATGATGAAGATGAGAGAGAAGAGTAAAGACGAGAGGATGGTCAACAGTAGCTTTAGTTTAAAATCACTCATATTCTCTCTCCTTCTTTAACAAGGTATTTTATCTTATTTTTCCAGTACCAATCTAAAACCGGTGGTATTGCTTGCAAAATCTATCTTTTTGACTTCACGTTGTGATAGTCTGATCTGTTCGGGTGTGGAAGCCCATGAACCACCGCGCAGGACCCTTGAATCTTTCTCATTAAGATTGTCCGAACACCATTCAGACACATTACCCAAGATGTCATAAAGCCCCCAAGGGTTTGGTTCTTTGGAACCTACAGTATGTGTGATGCCTTGAGCGTTGGTCTTTATCCATGCAAAATTATGGGCATTGTCTGGATACTCCTTACGCCAAGCATCCTTTCTGTGACTGGTATCCCTGTCTCCCCAAAAGTATTGTGTAGTTGCACCGGCTCTTGCTGCATATTCCCATTCGTTTTCAGTTGGAAGTCGGTATTTTTTACCAGTTAAACGGCTTAACCATTTGGCATAGTTATTTGCATCATTCCAACTGATATTGACTGCTGGTTGAAACTCTTTATTCCACTCTTTGCTTTTGTTTTCAGAAGCTTGTTGACTTTTTAGATACTCGTTGTATTCGACATTTGATACTTCATAATGACCGATATAAAAGTCTTTTTGGATAGTAATCATACCTTTGGGTATTTGGGAGTTTTCATCAACAAAGCTGGTGACAACGCTTCCTGCTTTGATAAGGACCATCATCGGATCAACATAGGAAACCTCTTGTGCATCGAGACGTTGTTGATCTGCGTGTGCGGTAGCAGCTACAAGGGTCGCATCCTCTTCGGCTTTTCGTTGTGCTACTTCTTCTGCTTTTCTTTGTATAGCTTCCTGATCGGATTTTTTCTGTTTACTGATCTGATCTTCTATCTCTTTTTGTTTTTGAAGTTTCTCCTGCTTTTTCAGTTCTTGAAGGTTTGCATTTGCTTCTGAGGAAAATGTCGAATCAGGATTCTTCGATAGATAGGCAGTATAAGCAGCTATTGAGTTCATTGCCAAGGTCTTTTGCCATAGTTTTTGCTCTTTGCTGATAAGTTTATCTGGAAGATTAAAATAAAAGTTTTCATCAGAAAGCTGAATATAAGAGTGGGAATGGAGCTTTTTGAACTCTTTGAAACCCTCTTCATTGGAAATTCCCTTAGTAGTTAAAACAGAGAGCAGTTGGGAGGTAAAAGGATAAGGCTTTATCGTTGTATTTGGTGCACATGAGAATACAATATCCATATTTTTTTGAGTTTTTATCTTGGCTAAACCTTTTTTCTTGGCACGGAACCGGTTGCCAAATGGACTTTCATGCGAAGCATCAAGCATGACAATGTTAAGACGGTTGGCATTAGTGTTCATCTTTTCCAAAATGGCATCGAGCTCAATTGCCTCATACAGTACATGGTGATCGCTTTCAATGGCTGCTTCAACAGGGATAAGGTAATTTTTGTCTCTTACTTGGACCGAATGGCCTGTAAAATAGAAGAGGGCAATACCATTTTGTTTCATATTGGAGTTGAAAGTACGTAAACCCTTTATAATATCACGTTTACTGGCATCTTCAATATAGGTGACTTGAAAGTTATGCTTCTGCAAGAAAGTTTTCATCTTCATAGCATCATCCACAGCTGTCTTCAGAGGGGCCTCTTCATAATCGCCATTTCCAACAATAAAGGCAACACGTTTTTCGTTTTGCATACTTTTTAAGGAAGTCTCGGCAGCTTGAAGAAATGAAAAAAACAATAATAGACAAAAGAGATAACGCACAATAAGACCTCGCATAATATTAATATGGAGTACATTATACACTAAGAGTAAAAGAAAGCAAGTCTATGTCGTCTTAAATGACAGACTCGCTTGAGAGGATGTGGAGTTTCGGTTTAGATGAGTCTGCCGTTTTTGACATATTTTTGTACAAGGGCGATGTTTTTCATCACGCGTTGATAATAGGGATTGTTTACCATGCCACCGTTGTAGCCACTAATGACGTTAAAATAGTGTTTGCGTTTTTTCTTTAATATAGTAAGATAATATGCAGAGATCTGAGCTGAGGTCCTGACATCAGTCAGTAGTTTGTTCGCTATTTGTGCGTCGCTTAGCTTATCTAACCAGGCTAGCTCTTCAATATGTTTGGAAACGTATCGCGCGGTAGCGACTTGAATCTGCATCGTACCTAAAGAGGCTTTTGTGATGACAATACCTTTTTTAAAGTCGCCGATGATATTCTTACCGGCACTGCTTTCAGTCAAACAGATGGCGGCTAAAGTGTTTTCATAGGTTTCTCCAGTATAATCTGGAATTGTACGTGCGACATCTCGTATAGTTTGCAGGACCTTGATCTGTTCAGGGGTAAGGGCAAATAGTTGTAATGAAAGTAACGAAAATAATAGAAAATTTCGAATCAAAATTACTCCTTGAAAAATAAACGTGAAATTATAGTAAAAAAAGAAGGACTTATTCATTTTATAATATTAGTAAATGATTCTCTTAAGTAAACAGACGGAAAACGGTCGAATTGTCCCTGAATTACTGAATATTAACCTTAAGGATGGGGATAGTAATTAATTTAATTGATTAAGATTAATATAAAATATTTACTTCCTTTAAGATTCGTGGGTTGAAAAGTAGCAAAAATACTAAAAGTTTCAAGGCATTTTTTACGAATCGTTACAATATTCAAGAGGG
>JBFESZ010000104.1:0-5840 GCA_041548245.1 Sulfurimonadaceae bacterium | reverse complement strand
GATAAGTTTGTCTATCCCGTGTTTTTTAAGGTTTTCAGCGGCGCGGGTACGATACTCCGTTTGCATAAAGCGCATGGAACGGGCGGAAAATATGATTGTTCCCCCTCTGTGGATGATCCCTGTTACATCAGTGTAGTTGGCTTCTTTGATTTCATTGTCGATAAGTCCATCAAACCCGCCATGTACAAAATAGGGTTTAAAACCTTTATGAAAACTATATTCGACAAAACGTTTAATAGCAGGGTTCATACCTGAGACATCCCCGCCTGAACATAGAATAGCTATTTTATTCATACTTCAATCCTTATTTAAAAGTTATGATTGGATTTTTGATGGGTTGAAAACTTCTGTTTGAATAGAAGGTGGCATTGTTGATATGCTCGAGTACATAGCCAGAGCCATTCTTCAAGAGCTTACATGTAGGATGTAAATACGCTTTAGGACTGGGCTCAATATTGACCTGTTGTGTAGCTGGTTTCATATGGACTTTTTTTGCTTCGAGTTTTTGAAAAGAGAAGTCTAAGGGAGTTTCACTGGCTCCGCCAAATCCTCGTCCTTCTTTGTCATCCAAAAAGGCTTTCGGGACTTTTCCCTCAATGAGTGCAAGAGACTTGTCAGTTTCTATCTTCTCTTTGATGACGCTCACATCATTTGCTTCAAATACTTCTTGTGTAACGAGAATTTCTTCTGTTTGTTGAGGTTTTTTACTCAGTATGAGTCTGCCTTGGCTTGTCCCACCAAAATAGCGCTCCAATAAACAATCACTAGGGATGAGATAGACTTTTCTATCATTGATCAACAACGTCTTTTTATACTTCTCATAGAGATTTTCCAGGTTTTTTTCATTTGCATCATTAGAGACATAGACAAGTTGCTGCATATCAGCATAGAGTACCATGACATAAACAAGTGCAATCAAAAGAGGTCTCATTGAAAAACATCCTTATCGGAAAACCATAGAATCCATGAACGCTCTTTGATATCACCAACATCGATCAAGCCGTCATTTTTGAGACGATAATACTCATACACGACTGATATCTTTCCATCTTTAGCCGCATCGATATACGGTTGTGGAATGATGATTTTATACGATTGTGTACCCGGTCCGATCCCATCTTGATCAGCTTTGTCCAGGGCTAAAACGCCAAAGAGCTCTTCATTTTTAGCGGGGAGTTTTATTGTGACATGTCTTGCACCATGGTGAAGTGCGAGTTTATAGGCCTTAGGCAGTTCATGATCACGTATCTGTAAAGAGTTGTAGCGTGTGGAACTTTGAAAAGGCGAGGTGAAATCGCCTTGAAGTGTAAAGCTTTGATCACGCGCGGTGATGATGATATTAGGATCGTCTATCTTGCCTTGGGTAATGGGTTGATTATAAGTCGTTGTTGAGCACCCGCTAAAAACAGATAGGATGAGAACAAACAGTAAAGATAAGCGCATTTAATTCCTTTAGGGGATATTTTCTGTAATGTAAGGTAATTATAGCTTTTGTTTGTTGTGCTTTTCTGAAGCCAAGTGAAGTTTTGAACCTGGATAATATGATCTTTGTTATTAAGTTATATAAATATGTTATGATAATTTGAATAAGCAAAAGAGAGTAGAGATGTTTTTTCATACACATTCCATCGAATCGGTTTTTGAACAGCTTGAAACATCGCGAGAGGGACTTTCAGAAAAAGATGTGATAGAGCGTTTAAGCCGTTACGGGCAAAACATTTTACCCGAAGCCTCAAAACGTAGCTTGTATTCAATACTTTTTGATCAGTTCAAAAGTCCAATCATCTACATTTTACTTATTGCCGCTTTGGTCTCTTTTATGATCAAGGAATTCACTGACGCCTATTTTATTCTTGCTGTCTTGCTTTTAAATGCTGTCATTGGAAGCTATCAGGAGTATCATGCCGCCTTAAAGGCAGATTCGCTTAAACAGATTATAAAGACCTATGCGGATGTTGTTCGTGAAGGTCTAAGAGAACGTGTTCCCAGTGCTAATCTGACCTTGGGGGATATGGTCCTGCTGGAATCAGGTTCACAGGTTCCCGCAGACCTTCGTCTTATAGAGTCGGAAGAGCTCTTCATTAATGAGTCTTTATTGACAGGAGAGTCTATTGACGTCAAAAAGAGTGCAGCATTTTTAAGCGAAGATGAGGAGCTTCCTGTCGCCGATCGTATCAATATGGCCTATGCCGGTTCCTTTGTCTCAAGGGGTCGTGCAAAGGGGATAGTGACTGCGATAGCACTGGATACGCAAATCGGAAAGATCGCAGAACTTTTGGCAAGTACTTCTGAACAAAAAGCCCCTTTAATTATCCGTATGGAGCGATTTAGCCTTAATATTGCCAAGATTATCGGTGTGGTTATTTTTCTTTTGATGGTCTTGGGTGTATATCAGAATATGGAACTGACAAAACTTTTTTTCCTTGTCGTAGCACTTGCCGTATCGGCTATCCCTGAAGGTCTTCCTGTCGCCATTACTGTGGCGCTCAGTGCGGCAAGCAGTGTGATGAGTCGCCGGAATGTGATTGTTCGAGAGCTCTCGTCGATTGAAGGCTTGGGATCATGTACCATGATTGCCAGTGACAAAACTGGGACAATGACACAGAACAGGTTGAGTGTCAGTGCCTTTATTACACAGCAAAAGGTCTTTTATGAGCAAGAAAAGGTCTCTGATGATATATTGCTTTGCGCGATACGGTGTAATGAAGCGATCATTAAAAGTGAAAAAGATGAGAAGGTTTTCTTAGGGGATCAGGTTGATATCGCCTTAGCCCGATATGCCATAGGAATTGATGAAAAGATGCAGGCTTTACGTAGCTCGAATACTCTTGTGTCTCAGCTTCCTTATGAGCCTGTCAATGGTTATGCGGTCAGTGTTTATCATGAGACTTCACTATTTCTTCATTACCTCAAAGGTTCTCCTGAAGCTGTGTTGGAGCAATGTGATATCGAAAAAGAGGCAAAGTATTTCATTCATGAACAGGTGAATGAGTGGGCTTCAAAAGGTTATCGGACTATAGCCCTTGCAAGCAAGTCAAGCGAGGATAAAAAGATCGAAAATGAAGGGTATAGGTATCTTGGGTTTGCAGCGATTATCGATCCTCTACGTCCAGGTGTCATCCAATCGGTAAAGAGTGCACAAGAAGCTGGCATAACCGTGGCGATGATAACGGGAGATCATCCTGATACGGCTTATCATATTGCAAAAGAGTTGGGTATCGCGATTGATAAAGATGAGGTTATGAATGGCAAAGAGATAGAACTTTGGCTAGAACATGGAGGAAATGATAAAGAGATAGCACATAAAAGGGTGTTTGCACGGGTCTCGCCAGAGCATAAGCAGCGCATCGTTACCGCTTTTCAATCACTGGGACATTTCGTTGCAGTAACGGGGGATGGAGTCAATGATGCTCCAGCTTTGAAGTATGCCAATATAGGTATCGCAATGGGAAAAAGCGGTACGGATGTCGCACGCGAATCAAGTAACCTGATCTTGGCAGATGACTCTTTTAGCTCAATTGTCAATGGGATTGAGGAGGGGCGAATTGCCTATGATAATATCCGTAAGGTCGTTCATTTATTGATCTCAACAGGATTTGCCGAGATTGTCCTTATTATTTTGTCCATGATATTTCTTTTGCCGATTCCGCTCCTGCCGGTTCAATTGCTTTGGCTGAATCTTGTTACGAACGGTATTCAAGATGTTGCTCTAGGTTTGGAAAAAGGTGAACCAGGTGTACTGAGACGTCCTCCACGTGATCCAAAAGAGAGAATATTCAATAGGATCATGATAAGTCGTGTGGTTGCCGGAGGATTATATATGGGCTTGATGGCTTTTGGTGTCTTTTATTGGGTTCTTTCACTGGGGTATACGCAAGAATCAGCACGTAATATCACGCTGCTGCTGATGGTTCTTTTTGAGAATGTCCATGTTTTCAACTCACGTTCGGAGAAACATTCGATCTTCAAGATTGAACACAGACGAAACCTTCTTTTGTTGATATCTGTACTCTTTACCCAGATCATACATATCATCTCTTTGTATACACCATTTATGCAGAACCTTCTGCAGCTGCAACCGGTATCTTTCAAGGAGTGGGGAAGCCTGTTGTTTATTGCCTTGGGACTCGTTGTTGTGATGGAGATTGAAAAGAGAGTGCTGAAACGTTAAAGACGTTTCTCAAGTTCTATAACGACTTGGTGCATTTTCAGCAGTGAATCGGGATTAAGGGAGATGGAATCGATTCCATTCTCAACCAAAAATTCAGTGATCTCAGGATAATCAGAGGGTGCCTGTCCGCATATACCGATATACTTATTTGCTTTTTTACAGGCATCAATTGCCATTTTGATCATGCGTTTCACTGCTTCGTTACGTTCATCAAAAATATGTGAAATAAGATCGCTTCCTCGGTCAACTCCAAGCGTCAGTTGAGTAAGATCATTAGAGCCGATACTGTACCCGTCAAAGATTTTCAAAAACTCATCGGCTAGAATGACATTGGCCGGTATCTCGCACATCGCATAGACCTTGAGATCATTGGCCCCCTGTTCTAGACCTTTTCTTTTCATGATCTCGATGACATTTTTTCCCTCTTGAGGTGTTCGCACGAAAGGCAGCATGATGATGAGGTTTGTCAGTCCCATTTCATCACGTACATGTTTGAGCGCTTCACACTCCCATTCAAAGGCTTCTTGATATCCTTGTGAGTAATAACGACTGGCACCACGGTATCCTATCATCGGATTCTCCTCATCCAGCTCATAGGCTTCACCGCCTAACATATGTTTGTATTCATTTGATTTAAAATCAGAGGTGCGAACGATGACAGGTTTTGGATAGAAGGCAGCGGCAATGGTTGCGACTCCTTTTGAGAGCTCTTCAATAAAGAAATGTTTTGCATTCTTATACTCTTTGAAAAGGGCTTCGATTTCTATTTTTTCTGCGATATGATTACCTTTATAGAGGTCGATAAGTGCATTAGGATGGGCTTTGATCTGGTTGTTGATTATAAATTCCATACGTGCAAGACCAACGCCACTGTTTGGAAGTCTTGAAAAGCTGAAGGCTTTTTGTGGATCACCGACGTTCATGTAAAGGTGAGTCTTCGGTTCAGGAAGGTTGCCAAGCTCAAGCGTTTCGATACGATATTCGTGGATGCCTTCATAAACATAACCAATGGAACCCTCTGCACAGCTGACCGTGACTTCCATTCCATTTTGAAGAGTCTTAGTTGCTTCAGCGCTTCCGACAATAGCAGGTACACCGATCTCTCTGGCGACAATTGCTGCATGGCAGGTACGCCCGCCGCGATTGGTGACAACGGCTGCCGCTTTTTTCATAACAGGTTCCCAGTCAGGATCGGTGTTTTCTGCGACTAGGATATCACCTTGTTGAAAGTTTCTAAACTCGGATTTATCGTGAATAAACTGCACCTTTCCCGAAGCGATTCTTTCTCCTACAGCCGTTCCGCTGAGTAGAGCTGTTTTCTTTTCATCTGATGCGAAGATGTAGCTTTCAAGTATGAGCATATCACTGTCGCTCTTTTTACTGTGTACGGTTTCGGGACGTGCCTGAACGATATAGAGTTTGCCATCATCGCCGTCTTTAGCCCACTCTATATCCATGGGTGTAGATCGAGAGACCTTTATCGTATAGTGCTCTTCTATAGCACAGCCATAACGTGCAAGTTCTACGACTTCTTCATCCGTAAGAGTGTATTTTTTTTGATTATCGGGATGTGTGTGCGTATTTATAGTTTTGGACGGGTTGGATGGATCATATACCATGGTGAGTGTCTTGCTGCCAAGTTCACGCTTTAAGATTGTAGAAAAGCCTT
>JBFESZ010000103.1:0-5872 GCA_041548245.1 Sulfurimonadaceae bacterium | reverse complement strand
CTGAGGGATTCGAAGGTTGGATTAACCTAGGAACGGGTTCGCGTATAGTGCGATTAGCGCGATAACTAGTGTATAGATAACTTGCGCTTCGATCATTGCAAGAGCGATGAACATTGTAGTCATTAGTTTTCCACCAAGACCTGGGTTACGTGCAGTACCAGCAATAGTTGCAGCAGCAGTGTGACCCATACCGATAGCACCACCAAGTGCAGCAAGACCAAGACCAACACCAGCAGCGATCATAGAGTACGCTTTAAGAGTTTCGTTAACTACTGCTTCTTCAGCACCGAATGCAGCCGCTGCAAGAGCGATCATCATGAATACGATTTTTTTCATTATATTCTCCGTTTAAAAGTCAAAGTCCGTTCGGCTTGCGTAACCCACCTTAAGACGGTGAGCCATGACCGTATAAATACGTGCCATGTCCCTACTTGATACTTTGTATGCGGGATTTTACTGTTTCGGGGCTAAAAGTTTGATTAAAAGTAGTTATATTATCACATACAGCGCAAGAAGAGAGGACTTCTTGAGATGAGCTAATGAGTTGAGCTTTAGACTTGTGGGCGTCCAAGGCTGATTTTATTGCCTTTAAACTCAAGTATCTCAACCTCTATCTCATCACCGATTGTCAAGACATCCGTAACATTTGAAACGCGCTCTTTAGAGATCTTTGAGATATGCAACAAACCGTCAATACCACCGGGGAGTTCAACAAAGGCACCAAAATCTACAATGCGTTTGACTGTCCCCATGCACAGGTCACCGACATGATATTCCGGTGCCTTCTCTTTCGGCGTAGAAAGCAGACTCTCTATATGCTCGCGGGCACCCTTGACCCCTTTTTTGCTCCCGCCAGAGACACGAACACTTCCCTCTTTTTTGTCGATATCAATCGCGACTTCAAACTTCTCAATAATCTCGCGTATCACCTTTCCTGCCTGACCAATGATATCCCCAACACGAGAAGGGTCAATCGAAAAGACATCGGTACTTGGAAGCTTATCCTCGTTGATACTGATATTCTCTTCTGCCTCTTTCATAATGTCGAGAATATGCTTTCTTCCCTCTTTGGCCTGAGCTAAAGCTTCACGCAGTAACTCTTTAGAGATACCGCCAAGCTTGATGTCCATCTGCATAGCTGTAATACCATCGTATGAGCCTGCAACCTTAAAGTCCATATCTCCATCATGATCCTCTAAGCCCATAATATCACTTAAAATAGCATACTTATCACCTTCAGTGACTAGTCCCATTGCTATTCCCGCGATTGGGTCACTCATCTCGATCTCAGCTGCACGAAGGGCAAGGTATCCACCACATACTGTTGCCATCGACGATGAGCCGTTTGATTCAAGGATCTCAGAAACCAGACGCAGTGTTCTACCCTGCATATCCACAGCTGCTTCCAAAGCACGCTTTCCTAAATTCCCATGTCCTAGTTCACGACGCTTTGGTGCGCCTACAGGAGAAGCTTCCCCTACAGAAAAGCCAGGAAAGTTATAATGAAGCATAAACGATTCGTTTTGCGTTCCCTCACTCGTCAAAGTCTCATACATCTGTGCATCTTTATTTCCGCCTACTGTCAGCACGACAAGGGCTTGAGTCTGTCCACGAGTGAACAGACAAGAGGAGTGTGCATTTGGAAGCACATTGGTCTCAATAGTGATTGGGCGCACTTCAGTCAAACTACGCCCGTCTGCACGTCGACCTTCATTAATAATCTGATCACGTACCAGCTTGCGTTTCAGGCTGACAACCGCATGTTTGATTTGATCGTACGGCCATGCACTGTCTACTGCAATCTCGGATGTTTCTATCTCTTTGGCAATCTGTTTAAGCGAGGAATTACGCTCACTCTTTGCCATCTGATTGATAGCGTCTTCTATCTTTGTCTTATACTCTTGCTCGACATATGCGTAGATCTCTTCATTGGAGATCTCCTGAATAAACACAACCTCTTCAGACGGTCGTGCCAAAGAGATTATCGCTTCTTCAAACTGCGTATTAGCCACATTCAATGCATCTTGTGCAATGCCGATAACATCAATAAGCTCATCTTCGCCCATAGCATTTGAAACCACCCTATTGATTGTCTCCGAGGCAAGGCTCGGATCGATCATTGGATCGATCATCGGTGCAGGAATAATTTCTGTCTCAACTGAACCAAGACTTTGCATCTCGATCATAAGCAGGTCTTCTTTGCTTCCAGCAACAAAGAGGTCTAAAGTCGAATCTTGCATCTGTGAATTTGTCGGATTTATCTCTATCTTTCCATCTATTTTACCAAGACGTACACCTGTGATGGAGTTTTTAAACGGAAGGTCAGAGTGCAACATCGCAGCAGAGGCAGCATTAAGAGCAAGACGCTGAAGGTCTGCTTCTTTATCCACACTAAGCACCATAATGGTTATCTGTGTCGGATGAGCAAAACCTTTAGGAAAGACCGGACGTAATGATCTGTCAACCACACGTGCGGTCAATGTCTCAAAATCACTCGGCTTACTCTCTCGTTTGAAAAAGCCTCCCGGAATCTTTCCTGCAGCATATGTTTTTTCAAGATACTGTACTGTCAAAGGAAGAAAATCACCTTCGATCACCTCTTCCCTGTCTACTGTCACAGTAGCGAGCATGATCGTGTCACCCACTTTTAACCATGCTGCACCGTTGGCCTGACGTGCGACCTTATTAAACTCATACTCTTCGATATGATTATTGACCTCAAATATACACTTGCTCATAACAATCCTTGCTTCTCTAATATTTCTTCGATTTCACTGTCTTTTATTGGTGTAAAATCCTCATAATAACAATATGTCTTCACATAGTCATTAACCTCATGTACCACATAAGATTCATCCACGATTTGATTAAGGGCTTCTGCCACACTCTTCGGTGCGACAGGAATCGCAACAAAAACGGCTTTAGCGTCCATATTCATCGCTGTCTTTATTCCTGTCATCAATTTCATCCCACTCTCACACCCCTCATCTATCAATAGGACATGTTCATCTTTAAGATTAGGGAATTGTGTGCCTTTTCTGAACCTGTACACAGAGGCCAGTATCTTCTCTTCATGCTTTCGGTGCGCTTCGCCGTAGATATAATCATACTTGATGCCAAAAGAATCAATCAATTCCTCATGAACAACAATCTCTTCGGTCTCACTGACACGACCAAGTTCACAGTCATGATTTAAAGGAGCATAGATAGCTTCAGAGAATAAAATGTTGACACAGACCCCTGCACGTTGTGCAATAGCGGAGGCAATTTTGAGGCCGCCTGATGATACAGCGATCACTTTCCAGTGCTCTTGCCTGATACGATCGATTGGTAAAGTCTCTATCAACTGTGCAGCAGCGTCATCTCTATTTTTATAGTACTGGTTCATATTGCTGCTCCCGCTGCCGAACTCAACAGATACTTCATACTGTCTTCTGTAAAAGAAGCGCCAAAACCAAGATAGATATTATCTGCCTTCGAGTTTAGGAAGTTATCCCAACCCGTATAAAACTCCAGATGTTTCAAGAAACGGTAACGCACCCCAAACTTCAGATGAGCGTTGTCATCTCTAAGATCATTCTCTGCATTGAAGTCATACGCCTCAAAGGTCACTTTGATATTGTCCTTCATAGCAAAATAATCAATCCCTATACCGCCCGTTGTCTCAATGAGTCCTGCTCTGAAAAGAAGATCATCATATCGTTTTCCGTACTGGGCAGAGACATAATACTTGCCGCTGTCATGTACCTGTGGGGCTCTGTAGTTTCCAACTGCATCTGTTTGCGTGTAATCATCTGTGGCTATTACACTAAGCATATAATATGTCGATGGATCAGGCAGATAGTTGATATCCACATAGGTCTTCACATACTGGTCATTAAACATGTAGTGCGCATTCATCCCGAATTGTAGTTCGCTTTTTGTGAAGTTAGACAATAGCTTATCAACCTTTTTAAAAGCCTCTTCTCCGCTTGAGAAGAAATTGTCTGCAGAGACCAAAGCATTGTTTAACGGTTCTTTGTTGTCTTTAAAGATATCTGAGAGGTTGTCTTCCAAAGAGATGAACTTGTCCATTGCAACTGGAAGCTTATTATCAAGTGTATTACCAACACTGTCAAATCGCTTTGTCAATGAATCGATCTGTTTCATGATATCAGGCAGCTTTTCATTAACGGTTTTACCCGTCTGTGTAAACTCGCTTCCCATTGTCTTAAAATTATCAATCGCTTCAAAAAGGTTTTTTCTGTTTTCGGCAATAAGTTCACGAAGTTCTGCCAAAAATATCCGTGCTTCCTCGGCAGCCTTGTCCACACTGTCACTTGTCTCTTCAAAGGAGGAGAGTCGTCCTACTGTGCTTAAAGACCCGTTATCCGGCAAATACTCTTCAGACTGACCAAGACTGATATTGATCAGCTTTCCACCCAGCACGGTGTCTTGTGTAACCATCACAGTAGAATCGACAGGAATTTCAACACCCTCTTGAATAAAAAAACGCAGTTTGACTTTATGATCTACCAGTGAGATATCATCGATGTATCCGATCTCGACCCCGTTAAGTTTTACCTTGCTTTTAAGCTCAAGCCCTGACGCATCTGCGATGTATGCATTGATCTTTTTTCCTTCTTCATCAAAACTACCCATGTCATTGACTTGCGTCGAAAGTAAAAAAAGTAATATTAATCCAGATACGACAAAGGCACCTACTTTAGCTTCTATACTCATTCATTATCCGATGTTTTGTAGTCTACCTGCATACCACCCAAAGGTCGCAAGTTCAATGTTAAATAGAGGACTCTATCTTTAATGGAGGATGTCACACCTGATGCATCCAGAGTCGGACGGATATTCTCAACATATTTCAATTCAGTACTCCAGCATCGTTTACTATACAAAAAACCTAAATTGCGATTTTTTGTCTTACTGTTTTCAATATCATAGGCATAACCTGCAAAATAGTGCCACCGTGATGAATGGTTATACCTTGCATCCGTAGTAAGATAACGCGTGTTCGTGCGCACGTTATTGATCAACTTATCTTCATACAGATGTGAAAGATTAAAAACAAAAACCGTATCATTATACCCTAATGAATTTTGTGTCTTGGAGATAACATTACGCTGATGGTTATAAAAAGTGTTATTGTAGTAATTCAACTCTTTTGAAAAATAGTAGCGAAGTTCATTTTCAAGTTCACCGTATTTTTCATATCCCTTCTCATACACCAAAGGCTGTCTAAGCCTGTGATAAAGCTTCTCATCTCCTTCCGAAGTAAAGATGTACTGGCTAAATTCCAAAGCGGCTTCTTCTATCTTCTCAGTGATTGTGTCATATTCACACGGGCCTTCAACACAAGGGATATTATTCGCCTTATCAGCTTCAAACTGACTTTGATAGTCCTCATAAAAACCGGTCCGTTTATCTGTACCAGGATGCAAATACGAAGCAGTAAACGAGACCGTATGTGTAAAGTCATCAAACGCTTTTGCCAAATTGGTGTTCAATTCAATCGTTTGAAAATCACGGCCATATGTGCCGGATGAGTAACCCTGGGTAGCCACCAGGTCGTCTGAACCGTAAAAACTGATATAAGATGCATAAAGGTTTTCACTCAAGGTCAGGGTCAGGTACTCATCAAAGAGTGGAAACTGCAGGTCTAGAGGAAGACTAAGCTCATTAAGCACGGCATTCTTACGCTCTTCTCTATAGAAGTTGCTGCCTCTGTAATCGAGCGAATACAAAAAATGATCCTCAAAAAAGGTGTTCAGGTAGTGATGGTACTGTAGATCCGGAAGGTTCTGAATAGTATCGGCATTACTCTCTTTATTGAGGTCGATAAAATATTTGAAATATGCTCCCACATAGTCTTCACTCT
>JBFESZ010000102.1:0-5942 GCA_041548245.1 Sulfurimonadaceae bacterium | reverse complement strand
AGCAACGGCTGCTTGCATCTGCAAGAGGAAAGTCCGGGCTGCAGTGAGACAGGGTTCCATCTAACGGATGGCCATGGTAACGTGAGGGAAAGTGCAACAGAAAATGAACCGCCTGCTTTTCAGTAGGTAAGGGTGAAAAGGCGGAGTAAGAGCCCACCAGTCCTTTCAGTAATGTTAGGAGCTTGAAAACCCAACCCGCAGCAAGAAGCAATTGGTTACAGTCTCACATTGTAATGCTTCGCTAGAGGTTTATAGTAATATAGACAGTAGATGAATAGCCGTTTAAATACAGAACCCGGCTTATAGCTGTGCCATACTCTTCCAATCTCTTATTAGTTAAGAAACTTTCTTCTGTTTTATTGCTTTGTTTAAAATCATCAAATAACTTTTGGTTTAGTAGAGCTATTGATTAAAAAACAATCACTTTTACTCTTAAAAATATATCAATTGTTGCCATAATATCTATAAATATTGAAAAGGTATTTGTATGATTAAGTCAGTATGTGGATATTGCGGTGTAGGATGTGGTCTAGAATATGACGAAAAGAGTTTGATCGGAGACATAACCTATCCTTCTAATCATGGAAAAGTCTGTTCAAAAGGGGTTTCTGAGCTTGTCAGTATTCAGACTGAGACACGATTGTTAAGACCTTACATACGAAAAGATATCAAAGATGAGTTTGAGCTTTGTTCATGGGATGAAGCGGTTACATATATTGCCAATAAGATAATATCCACAGCAAAAGATAAAATTGGCTTCTATCTCTCGGGGCAGCTTTTAACAGAAGATTATTATGTTGCTAACAAACTTGCTAAAGGGTTTATTGGTACCGCCAATGTAGATACTAACAGTCGTACATGTATGGCCAGTGCTGTAGTAGGGTATAAAAAGAGTATCGGTGCTGATTTTGTCCCGGTACGGATGGATGATGTCTTTAGTGCAGACCTATTAATACTCACAGGTGCAAACACGGCTGAAGCCCACGTCGTGTTTCATAACAAGATCAAAAAGGCGATGAAAAGCGGTTTGAAAGTTGTCGTTATAGATCCGCGTTTGACTGACACTGCAAAAAATGCTGATCTCTATCTACCTATAAAACCTGGAAGCGATATCGATTTTTTTAATCTTTTATCCAAACGTTTAATCGATGAAGAACTCTATGATAAAGTATTTGTAGCAGAACGTGTGAACAATTTTGAGCTGTTACGAAACAAGTTTAAAAGACTGCCTGTGACAAAAATGTTAAAACGTACGGGGCTCTCACAAGAGCAGTTCGAAGATTTTTTTCAACTCTACAAACAGAGTGAAAACATTATCACGGCCTGGACAATGGGACTTAATCAGTCTGTACAGGGGGTAGACAAAAACTTGGCCCTTATTAACACCCATCTTCTAACAGGAAAGATCTTTAAGAAAGGAAATGGTCCGTTTAGTTTGACAGGACAGCCTAATGCTATGGGCGGTAGAGAGGTCGGCGGTCTGGCGACGATGTTGGCCGTGCATCTTGGTTTTGATGATAAAAGTATTAAAAAGGTCTCAAAATTTTGGAAAAGTGATAATGTTGCGACAGAAAAGGGACTCACCGCTACACAGATGCTCGAAGCTGACCTTGATGTGCTAATCGTATGTCATACCGATCCAATATATCATCTGCCTAACAGGAACAAGATGGAAGAACTTATTAAAAAGATACCGCTGGTCGTTGAGATCAATGCTTATGATAATTCAGAGACTTCAAAGTTTTCTCATATCAAACTGCCTGCTGCCCCCTGGGGTGAAAAGGAAGGAACACAGACCAATCTGGATCGTACAATCACAAAACAGGAACGTCTGACACGGCAATCAATCGATTCCAAACTGGATTGGGAGATCTTTCAGCTAATTGCTCAGGAACTTGGATACAAAGAGGCATTCAAGTTTGAGCATCCAAAAGAGATTTTTGAAGAGTATCAGGCCATGACCAAACTCAATAGCTATATGGATATGCATGAAGCTGATTATGACTGTATAGGAGATGTTCCATTTGTATGGGGAGAAAAAATCAATGATTTCTTGACACCCGACAAGAAGGGAAACCTGTTTTTTGTAGAGAATAGACTCCTAAGTGAAAAAACATCATTGGAATATCCATATATCTTACTTACAGGACGGACTCGAGATCAATGGCACAGTGGGAGTAAAACAAATTTGCCAAAAACTTTGTTAAAGTATAAACCCTTGGATTTCTGTGAGATTCATCCTGCTGATGCTGAGGTATTGGGCATAGAAGACGGGGATTTGATCAAAGTTGTCTCAAGAAGGGGAGAATTGACCACCACAGCTTTTGTAACAGAGCGAATCAATGAAAAGAATATCTTTATTCCCCTAAGTAATCGCGGTATTAATTATCTTACGAATGATCTTTATGATCCGGAATCCTTAGAACCTGATTATAATCATGCAGCGGTTAAAATTGTAAAAGTGTAATCGCTATTGGCTTAACTCAAAACGTAAATGGTAGATACCATTTACGCACTGAAACGAATGTATTCACTTAGTTCGGAAAAGACTGTGGCACGTCTCTCATTACCAATCATGAGTTCCAGCAAAGAACGTAGATTGCTATCAAGGTTATGCTTTAAAAGATCCGGCAGGCTCTCTCTGGGATTATCATTGGAAAATCTATTATATGCAGAGTAGGCCTCTTCCTTAAACAGTTGAAAGTAAAGTTTACGACCCAGTTCAAATATCTCAAACTCCTCATTTTTGCCTGTACCTGTTATTTTATTGATATTCAGATCAAGCTCGATATGGTGCAAACGCAAATAGGCTTTTAATTGCATCATGAAACCTATATACGCCGAAGAATATTGGCTTAAGACACGATCATGGAACTTTTCAAAGCTCTCCTTTGGTTTTCGCAGGGTTTTATATTCTAACATCAAGGTCTCTACAAAATAACGGGCAAATTGAAGTGGTGCAGATTTTATAACTGAATAACCTTCTTGGCCTTCACTGACGAGCTTACCTCCAATCGTGATATGAACGCCATCTACCACTTCACCGTTCAATTTGGCTTTGCATCCTTCAAACCCTATATCTCCCAATCCATGCAGACCACACCCTTTGACACATGCGGACCAGTAAAAACGTACTCTTGCATCCTCAAGGGGAACTTTATTACTGAGGTACTCTGCCATATCTTTTGCATCTTGCTTATTCTCAATGACACCAAAAGCACAATGTTTGGTGCCGGCACATGCTATGAGATTGTTGAAATAGGGGGTATCAATATTTTTATATTCTTTAAAAAACGGCTCAGATAAAACCTTTTTTATATCTCTAATCCCTAAAATATAGAGATTCTGTTCTACTGAAAAACGAAGCTCACTGTTTCCATGTGTCTTTGAGATTTGTGCGGCTTCGTAAAGTGCGCTGCCGCTGAATATTCCAGAGGGGACAACAACATGTACTGCAAAACTGTCATCTTTTAATTGAACTTTACCATAGTCGGCATCGCTAAAGTCGAGTGTGGTTAAACTTTCGCCGGAAGTATCAAAATCAATCCCGACATTTTCTCGAATCGCAGCAGAGAT
Organism: Sulfurimonadaceae bacterium; assembly: GCA_041548245.1. Taxonomy (GTDB): domain Bacteria; phylum Campylobacterota; class Campylobacteria; order Campylobacterales; family Sulfurimonadaceae. Next base: position 2,366 of record JBFESZ010000102.1, on the reverse strand, counting down.
CTCATCCATTCCTGTTTCCTGGATTAAAAAATGAAGCCGATTCTTATTTCTGTTGTCACGAAAACCATAACGTCTGAACAGATCTATGATTGATCCGTATGCTTTTAAGACTTCCTCTGCATTTCTTAAAAAAATATTTGCATTTTTAGCGACTTCTCCGACTTTTCCTCCGAGATACATGTTGTATCCGTAGATACCGTCTTTCTGCGCTAATACAAAACAACAGTCATGGCCATAAACATTACAACGGTTTGATATAGAACCTGAAATAGAGGTGTTGAATTTTCTTGGAAGTGCTCCGATCCATTCGGGATCATGTAAAAAGATGGCCTGGATTTTTTCTAACAAGTCTTGTGAGGGTAATATATTATCAAAGGCATACCTGTCCAATGGATCATTGACAATATTTCTAAAGTTATCTACCCCTGTCTGATATGAATCAATCCCTACGGCTTGCAGTTCTTGAATCAAGGCAGGAATGTTTTCAATATCGAGATATCGTAATTCAATCTGAGCACGTGTTGTGATATCGATATAGTCTTGACCATATTTTTTGGCAACATTTGCAATGGTTTCCGCCTGTGTAGCATTCAGATGACCGCCCGGTATACGAACCCGCATCATAAACTGTTTTGGCGTCAGTCCATCTTTATCAAAGATTCCGAAACATTTTAAGAAATACTTCTTATCTTCATCGGGGATTGAATCATATCCCTTTTGGGCATACTTCTGTAACTGTTCATAGGCCTCTTGTGGTGACTTTAGCTCTTTGATTTTCTCAATCTTATTGACTTTTTTATTTCTAGATTCACTTACTGTTTGTAACTTTTTCATTTTATTCTCCAAATTTAGGTAAAACTTTGTGTAGGTTGACAACATCGCCAAATACAATCAGAGCCGGGCGTTTTGCATCCTTGCATATCTCTTCTAGGCTCTCCAGCGTGCCAATGGTGACACTCTGATCGACTCTGGACGCATTGGAGATGACAGCTACGGGTTTATTGATGTCTGTACCAATTTTTAAGGCACACTCTTTAATCTCTTTGGCACGAGAGACTCCCATAAGCACGACTACTGTATGGTTTGGATATTTTAAAAGAGGAATCCATTCAAGGTTTACTCGGTTCCCGGCCAAGTGAGCTGAGACTATTGACAGATTAGTAGCATAGCCTCTTGCTGTGGGAGCAATTCCGCTAAGAAGTGGTGCGGCAATGGCGGAGGAAATACCCGGTATCACTTCAACATTGATACCGTTTTGAACCATTGATATGGCTTCTTCACTCCCTCTACCAAATATATATGGATCGCCGCTTTTGAGTCTGGCGATGCTTAGCCCCTGTTTTGCATGTTCCAGCAGGAGTGCATTGATTTCTTCTTGTTTGACAGAATGAAATCCTTTCTGTTTTCCTACAAAAACTCTTTTTGTCGCTTTTGGAATAATGTCTATAATCTCATCGGCAATAAGATGATCGATAAAGACAACATCCACATTTTGAATAATTTTGTATGCTTTGAGTGTCAGAAGCTCTACATCTCCCGTCCCGCATCCGACAAGATAGACTTTGCTAAGAAGTTTTCTTGTCTCGACCCTTGTACTGTCCGGATCAATAATTTTGTATTCTCTTAGCTTGAGTTTCTCATTTGTTAGTGTTTCAAGCTCCTGAGGTAACATCGTTTTGATTTTATCTCTTACTACCTGTGTTATTGTAGGCGAGGCACCACCTGAACTCACAGCCACCTTCAAAGGACCATATTGAAGCAGTGATGCAAAGTAGAAATCACAAAGTTCAGGAACGTCTACTACATTGAGTAAAATGTTTTTCTCTTGTTTAGATTCCAATAAGATAGAGGTCACATCATGATTGCCTGTTGCATCGATGACTATCTCATAATCTTGTATATCAGATTTCTCAAATGCCTTTAGTGTGCATTGGGGTGTGTATTGTTCTATATTATAAGAAGACTCTTGTGAGACCACTTCAAAGTCAATATTGTTTTCATGTAATACTTTTGCTTTTTGCAAAGCGACCTTACCTGCACCAATAAGTAATATCTTTTTGTTATGTAATATAACAGGCAATGTTTTCATACGATGTCCTTTTAATACAATGATCAAGTTGATAAAATTCTATCAGTCGTTTAATGAAAAATTAAACATTAAATGATTAAAAAATAATCAAATTTATGATTAAAGCATTGATATATCGGGATATAATTTTTCCATCTCAATTCACTTAATGAAAAATTAAGAGCAAGGATATGTTATGGCAGGATTAAAAGATCTAAAAGGTAAGGGACATGTTCCAACATTGTTCATGGCTTTTTTGTATTTTGATATGAGTTTTATGGTTTGGACAATGTTAGGT
>JBFESZ010000101.1:0-6007 GCA_041548245.1 Sulfurimonadaceae bacterium | reverse complement strand
CGAAAGAGATCGCACTTATCGCTGAAATCGATGGTGTGGTTAGTTTCGGTAAACCGTTACGTGGTAAACAACGCCTTATCATCTCGTCTGATAATGGCATCATGAAAGAGTACTTTGTTGACAAACAGCGTACAGCTCAAGTCACGACAGGCGAGTTTGTTCACGCGGGTGAGCGTTTGACTGATGGTCATATCTCATCACACGAACTTCTTCGTATCATGGGTGTTAAAGCACTGTACAACTACCTAGTGTCAGAAGTACAGCAAGTATATCGCCGTCAAGGGGTTAATATCGCTGATAAACACATCGAGGTTATCTTTACTCAGATGTTACGTCAGATCAAGATCGTTAGCTCGGGTGATACTAAGTTTATCGAAGGTGATCTTATTTCTCAGAAGAAATTCAAAGAAGAGAATGAAAAGATCATGCGTCTTGGCGGTGCTCCGGCAATCGCTGAGCCGTTCCTTGTCGGTATTACACGTGCAGCAGTCTCTGCTGACTCGATCATCTCAGCTGCATCGTTCCAAGATACGACGAAAGTTCTTACTGAAGCAGCAGTTTCAGCGAAGATCGATGATCTTACCGATCTTAAAGAGAACGTTATTATCGGTAGAACTATTCCGGTTGGAACAGGTATCTATAATAATCAAGAGATCATGCTTGAAGTTGAAGAAGCGTAAGCTTCTTCATCTCTGTATTTCTACTCTCCCCACCTCTTTACTATAATCTAAACTTCTTATAAAAATAAAGCGTATCTTAAACAAAATTCAGCTAATATTTCGCACCATTTGGTAATCCCTAGTTTTCTCTATGGAAATTAAGGAAAATTCTACTGGAACATTTTGAAAAGGAGATTATAGTGCCTACTATTAATCAACTGGTCCGTTCAGGACGCAAAAGAGTAGTTAAGAAATCAAAATCTGCTGCTCTAGTATCATGCCCGCAACGTCGTGGTGTATGTACTCGTGTTTATACTACAACGCCTAAGAAACCAAACTCGGCTCTACGTAAAGTAGCGAAAGTTCGTTTGACTTCTGGTTTTGAAGTAATTTCTTATATTGGTGGTGAGGGTCACAACCTTCAAGAACACTCTATCGTACTTGTACGTGGTGGTCGTGTAAAAGACTTACCGGGTGTTAAATACCATATCGTTCGTGGTGCACTGGATACTGCTGGTGTTGCTAACCGTACAGTTGCTCGTTCTAAATACGGAACTAAGAAACCTAAAAAATAGGTTTTAGAAAAAGCCAAACTCATTGAGTATCAGGTAACTGAGAAGTGAGTAAGACAGAGACATTGAGTCTTTGAGTAAATTATTAAATTGAAGGTAATACAATGAGAAGAAGAAAAGCTCCCGTTCGTCCGGTTATGCCAGATCCAGTTTATGGAAGTAAAGTTCTGACGAAATTCATCAACAAAGTTATGTTGGATGGAAAAAAATCAGTAGCAGAGAAGATTCTGTACAGTGCAATCGACCTTATCAGCTCTCGTGGCGAAGAAAAAGGTATTGAAGTTTTCGATAAAGCAATTGAGAACATCAAGCCAGTAATCGAAGTTAAGTCTCGCCGTGTTGGTGGTGCTACTTACCAAGTTCCAGTAGAGGTACGCCCAGCGCGTCAACTTTCACTAGCGATTCGCTGGTTGGTTGATGCTGCTCGTTCTCGTAATGAGCGAACAATGGCAGAAAGACTAGCTAATGAACTTATGGATGCTGCAACTGACAAAGGTTCTGCATTCAAAAAGAAAGAAGATACATACAGAATGGCAGAAGCGAACAAAGCATTCGCTCACTATCGCTGGTAATCCTTTCGTTATAAGCGTGTTGTATCATAGCATCTGCTATGGTATGACAAACATTCGGAATGTAAAGCGGGAAGCGGAAAGTAAATTCAGATTTTCTTTCCGATTTCCGGCTTGACTTCCATTAAACTAAAATCAGGATATTTAATTATGGCAAGATCTCATAAACTTGAAGATGTAAGAAATATTGGTATTGCTGCGCACATTGATGCGGGTAAAACAACAACTACAGAACGTATTCTTTTCTATACGGGTGTTGAGCACAAGATTGGTGAGGTTCACGATGGTGCGGCTACAATGGACTGGATGGAACAAGAGCAAGAGCGTGGTATTACGATTACTTCTGCTGCGACTACATGTGAATGGGCTGGCAAGCAAATCAATATTATCGATACTCCGGGCCACGTTGACTTTACGATCGAAGTTGAACGTTCTATGCGTGTACTTGATGGTGCGGTTTCTGTATTCTGTGCGGTTGGTGGTGTTCAGCCTCAATCTGAGACAGTATGGCGTCAACGTAACCGTTATGGCGTACCATCAATCGTTTTCGTTAACAAGATGGACCGTACAGGTGCTGACTTCTACGAAGTTGAAAAACAGATTCGTGAACGTCTAAAGGGTAACCCAGTGCCAATCCAGCTTCCTATTGGTGCGGAAGACAACTTTGAAGGTGTTGTTGACCTTGTAAAAATGAAAGAGATTGTATGGGATGCTGATGCGGCAATGGGTTCTGCCTATTCTGAGCAGGATATCCGTGCTGAACTGGCTGATAAAGCTGAAGAGTACCGTGAGAAGATGATCGAAGAGATCTCTTCAGTTGACGGTAACGAAGAACTGATGGAAAAATTCCTTGAAGGTGAAGAGATCTCTAATGATGAGATTATAGCTGCAATCAAGCGTGCAACTATCGCAATGCATATCGTTCCGATGACTGCCGGTACAGCATTCAAAAACAAAGGTGTTCAGACTCTTCTTGATGCTGTTGTTGCATATCTTCCAGCTCCAACAGAAGTACCACAGATCAAAGGTACTATGATGGACGATGAAGAGAAAGAAGTGACTGTTGAGTCTACTGACAATGGTCCTTTCGCGGCACTTGCATTTAAAATCATGACTGACCCGTTTGTTGGCCAGCTGACGTTCATCCGTGTTTACCGCGGTATTCTTGAGTCTGGTTCTTATGCAATCAACACGACAAAAGACAAAAAAGAGCGTATCGGTCGTATCATGAAGATGCACGCGATTAAGCGTGAAGAAGTTAAAGAGATCTACGCAGGTGAAATCGGTGCGGTTGTTGGTCTTAAATCAACAACTACAGGTGACACTCTTGCATCAGAGAAAGATAAAGTAGTTCTTGAGCGTATGGACTTCCCAGAGCCGGTTATCTCTGTTGCAGTTGAGCCGAAAACAAAAGCTGACCAGGAAAAAATGGGTATTGCACTTGGTAAACTTGCTGCAGAAGATCCATCTTTCCGTGTTAACACTGACGAAGAGTCTGGCCAAACGATTATTTCTGGTATGGGTGAACTTCACCTTGAGATCATTGTTGACCGTATGAAGCGTGAGTTTAAAGTGGAAGCAGAAGTTGGTGCACCGCAGGTATCTTACCGTGAAACTCTTCGTAAAGAAGTTGATAAAAACTACAAGTATGCGAAACAATCAGGTGGTCGTGGTCAGTATGGACACGTTGTATTTAAACTTAAACCTGGTGTGGCTGGAACTGGTCTTGTATTCCATGATGATATCAAAGGTGGATCAATTCCTCGTGAATATATCCCAGCTTGTGAAAAAGGTTTCGCAGAAGCTATGGCTAACGGTACACTTGCTGGTTATCCAATCGAAGACGTTGAAATCAGTCTATACGATGGTTCTTACCATGATGTTGACTCGAATGAGATGGCATTCAAATTGGCTGCATCTATGGGATTCAAAGAAGCTGCACGTGAAGCAGACCCGGCTATTCTTGAACCAGTGATGAAAGTTGAAGTTGAAGTACCAGAAGAGTACATGGGTGACGTTATCGGTGACCTTAACCGTCGTCGTGGTCAAGTTAACAATATGAGCGACCGTGCTGGTAACAAAATTGTTGATGCTTTTGTACCACTTTCTGAGATGTTTGGTTATTCGACAGACCTTCGTTCTTCTACTCAAGGTCGTGCGACATACTCTATGGAGTTTGACCACTATGAAGAAGTTCCACGTAACATTGCTGAAGAGATCATCAAAAAGCGTAACGGTTAATTAAACTTTTTATTCTTCCTTCGGGCATTGCCCGAAGACTTCATTAAATCTATACCAACTTTCTACATAAATACCAATTCATATAAGTCTAAAGCATGTTTAACAGTGATTGTATTTTTGTTTTTTTTTGTTATTTTAAAATAAATTATATTTAAATATGGAAGTTAACAAAATTATACTATGTCAATTTTATTCTACAAGATATATACTGTGCTCTCACAAGAAAAAAGATGTCTGATTGACAGTCATCGGATCTAAAATCTAGGAGTGGAGTATGGGAAAAAAGTTTACAGTATTCGTCTTGGGAATGTTGATCAGTGCGCAGCTGTTTGCAGTTAATATTAATACAGGAACAGTAGAAGAACTAAGTAAATTAAAGGGTATTGGCCAAAGTATTGCTTTAAAGATCATTGAGTACCGCTCTGAGCACAAGTTTACTACGGTAGAAGAGCTGATGAAGGTTAAAGGTATCGGGAAAAAGAAGTTTGATACGATTAAAAAAGACCTGAGTGTTTGACTGGCCAGTTGCCAGTTAGACAAAGTTTTAGTTATTGATCTTTTTTTCTTTTTTAATGTCTAGACTTTCTTCATAGACAACAATTTTGTTTTTTCCCTCTTTTTTAGCTTTATACATAGCCATATCAGCATTGTTAATGAACTGTTCAGGCGTTATTGATTCATTGGCAATGGTAGTCGCTATACCATAGCTCATTGTACAGCAGTTATTGGCTTCTTTTATTCCTGTAAATTCAATTTTTGATATCTCATTTTTTATTAATTGACACAGCTGCATTGCTGACTGCTCATTGTAGTCATAACATACGATAATAAACTCTTCACCGCCATAGCGAGCTATAAAATCTGTGGTGCGTTTTAGGGCATTTGAAATGGCTTTTGCCATTGTTGAAAGAACCTGGTCACCTATTAAGTGCCCGTAGGTATCATTGATCTGTTTAAAATTATCGATATCACACATGATTAAGGACATAGGCGTTTGACTTCTTTTAGAAAGATTCCAGCGGTCATAATAGGTTATATTAAAATATCGTCGGTTGTAGATATTGGTAAGAGGGTCTATCAATGAAAGATCTCGGAGCTGTATTTCAATATTTTTTCGTTCACTGATATCTGTAAAGATACCATACATATAATTATTTTTTCCATAATAGCGCACTTCGCACCACTTATAGCCTCCATCTTTGCAGGCTACCTTTGCTTCCATTGGATCAGAATATTCTTGATGATTGGCTTGAGCCTTGGCAATGATATTGCCCCAGGTTGTAATCACCTCATTACGATACTCTTCATCAGGATAAGCTATTTCAAACCACTTTTCAAGTGTGTCAATCTCGTCAGCATCCCAACCGAACATATTGAGGAAGTATGTATTAAAATGGTTTGGCATTTTACCGGTGGTATCAGCACATGCAATCCCTACTGGCATACCTTCGATAAAACTAAAAAGAAAATCAACACTGTTTAACATTCGCTGTCCTGTATACACTTGAAGCATTTTAGCATCAATTGTCTGAATCTCTAAAAAATATACTAACTTTAATCAGTCTGTCTATGGATCGTTTTATTTGTATTCTACACTATTGGCATGATGCATTATTTCACAAAGATACAGAAATTTTTTTGCCAATTATTGATCTGTTTTGTACTATTTTGACTGGACATATCTCTTGATACTGTTAATAAATGAAACATTTTTTATGGATATCAGAATCTAAAGTATAAATATTACAAGGTTTATAGTCGAATAGTGTGAATAAATGAAACATACATGCTTGTATAATGAGTAATATAGTAACAATAAATCTAGGCTCGGAGTAAAGTTTTTACATAAATCGGCCTTTTTTCAAAAAATAAAGTGAGATTTTTAGTGCTTGTTTAAGTTAGATAATAACAGATGAACCAAAGGGGTTGAAAGGGTATTGGAAATAGAGAAAATACGGTTATAGTT
>JBFESZ010000100.1:0-6052 GCA_041548245.1 Sulfurimonadaceae bacterium | reverse complement strand
GAGCCTGCAGAGGTGATGAGTGTAGAAAAAGTTGCTCTTGACGGTTACGATCCTGTGGCTTATTTCAGTGCTTCAAAGGCATATAAGGGAGATGGAGTCCATAGCTACAGTTATAAAGATCTGACATGGTATTTTGAATCTGATGAGAACCTTCAGTCCTTTAGTACTGATCCAGAATCATATATGCCTCAGTTTGGTGGGTTTTGTGCCTATGCCTTGGCTGATGGGGACCTTAGACAGAGTGATCCCCAGTTTTGGCATATTCACAACCATAAGCTTTATCTGTTTAATGATAAAGAGGCCAAAGATGGATGGTTTGGAGAGATTGATAAGATGATAGGTTTATCTGAGCAAGAGTGGACTCAGATTATGAACCCTCAAGAAGAGAACAAGTAGTCTTAAACAAAGATCTCGCAGGGCATCCCTACGGGGATCGGGTTGTGCAGCTGTATCTGTACGGTGGGGTCCTCTTTTGTCCTGTAAAGTTGGTAGGGGATATAAAGCAGGCGAGCGGAGAGCTTATTGGCAGCTTCAAAGGCTCTCTCTTCAATGTGAATTCTAATCCCGCTTGAGACCGCAGGTGAGAAACTTTCAGGTATAGTGACATGTGAAAGCAGTGCTATGGCAGTTATTTTTTCACTTTTGGCCTCATCTTTCAGTAGGTCAAGCAGGGCTTCATAACGTGCGATATCATCATCTTCTTCACTCTTAATACTTCGGATGTTATTGTCCTCTTCAAGGACCATCGCAAAAGATTCTAGGTTTTGTGATGAAGTGAGTACCTTTGTCGCATAATCGATACACTCATCAAGCATGGTAAATAGATGTTCGTTGTCCATTATAATCCTTATGGAGCAATTATAGTATAATCCGACAATGATTCACTTTAGCCTTTCTGATATTCGTCATATTACTGAACCTTCTGTCTTTTCCTGCGGGTATGACATTAATGAAGCCGCTTTGAGTCAGATAAAGAGTGTGAGCATGATCAGTGATGATATTATGCAGATGCTCTCTGTTACACAAGGGTCTAAGCTTTACAAGCAGACGGTTAATGTCTATTCCCAAGATGAAGGGGTAAAGATCATAGGCAAATGCAGTTGCGAAGTCGGGCGTAATTGCAAGCATGTCATCTCCGCAGCCTTGGCCTATTTGGATGATCAATGTGAAGCAGAGGAAGATTCAAGTCTGCAAGAGGAGAGTGAACATGATCGTAATGTATGGCTTTCACGTCTGGAGTCTGCATTCTCTGTTGAAGAAAAGGTCTTTGAAAAATCAAGCCTTTTGCTTTATGAACTTGATTTTTCAAAGTCTGAAGATAGCATAGACCTTACCCTGTATACGGCCAGAGAACTTAAGACTGGCGGCTATGGGAAGATCAACAAAGCTCGGCCGAACACGGTTTTCAACAGTTACCGACCCCCTGAGTATCTGAAAGAAAACGATAAAGAGATCATGTTGCTGTTTAGAACCTTATCTCAAGGTACCAAGACCACAGTGACACTTACCGGAAGGCTGGGGGCGTTGATTCTTGAGGGAGCTATCGCAACGCAACGCTGCTTTTGGAAGCGAGGACATAAAAAGCCCCTGGTCCTTGCAGAGGAGAAAGAACTGTCTTTGGCATGGATTGAAGAGGGTGAGAAGAGTCTCTTGCATTTTGACTTGGGCGATAATGTTCATCTTGTCTCTACGGAGCCTCTGTATTATGTTGATACAAAAAACAAAGAGGTGGGTCGGCTCAGTACCGGATTGAGTTCTGCTCAATTGGAACTGCTACGCAAGGCACCAAAATTTCCAACCAGTGAAATAAACGAGATAGCCCTACAAGTCGCTTCCAAGATACCAGAGTTATCCATTAAAGCACCAAAAAGCCTTAAACTCGAAGTGCTTGATAACATTCTCCCTACGGCTTGCATACGACTTAGACAGAGCAAAAACGCATACCGAGTCGAATTGTCTTTTGTATATGATGATCTAAGGGTCAAGGCATTCCCTTTTTATGAGAGACAGGCTTTTAGTGTACGGAATTGTAGCCTTATAAGGAACAAGGAACGTGAAGATAATTTTATCGATATACTCACAGGGTACGGGTTTCAGGAAGAATCGGGCGAATTTATAGCCTATAGTCTTAATGCATGGAAATCTTTGCTTGAAGCACAAGAGGCACTTGAGCTATTGGACTTTGAGGTCATTAAAGAGAAAGACTTTACACTTGATTTTCATACTGTCAACAGTGTCGGAGTAAAAGTGGAACAGAGCTCACACTGGTTTGATGTTGGCATGAATATCACGCTTGAAGGGCAGACGATTCCGCTTCTTCCTATTGTGTCTCGGCTTTTGAATGAGGGAATTGACCTGGACCTTCAAGAAGATATCTGTTTTGAAATAGACACCCATCGATATATCTGTATTTCACCAAAGATTCTCGAACCCATTATCAAGACCTTTTACGAGCTCTTGGACAAACCCAACAGTGAAGGGTTCAGACTGCGTAAGTATGAGGCCCAGGTGTTTGAAAACTTTAATACAGATGGCTTTAGCATAGAGGACCAAACCTCTTTGAAAATGATCGCACATGATATGCAGCAAAAACATCGCATTAAAACCCAGCCAAAAACACTTAATGCCAGCTTGCGTCCTTATCAAAAAGAGGGCGTGGCATGGATGCAGTTCTTGCGACACTATGGTTTTGGCGGTATTTTGGCAGATGATATGGGACTTGGAAAAACTCTGCAGACTTTAGCGCATCTGGCTATAGAAAAAGAGTCGAAACGACTTGACAGACCTGTGCTTGTTGTTGTACCTACATCGCTGCTAGGCAATTGGAAAGCAGAGGCGAATAAATTCACACCAGAACTCAAAACTGCCCTGTATTACGGACCCGATAGAAAAGATATATTAGATAATATCAATGATTATGATTTGGTTATTACCAGCTATACACTACTTAATCTTGATCGCAAGTATTTGAAAGAAGAGAAGTTCTATTACCTGGTCCTTGATGAAGCCCAAAAGATTAAAAATTCCCGTTCAGAATCAGCCAAGGCTGTAAAGTCTATTAGCGCAGAGCACTATTTGGCGCTTAGCGGTACGCCTATGGAGAATCATCTAGGCGAACTGCATTCCATCTTTGATACGGTTATGCCGGGCTTTCTTGGTTCTATCAAAGCGTTTAGGACGCGCTATCAAATCCCGATAGAGAAAGAACATGACTCTACTGCACAGGAACGTTTGAATCATAGAATAAGCCCTTTTATACTCAGGCGTACAAAAGACAAGGTAGCAACAGAGTTGCCATTGAAGACAGAAGTTGTCCGTTCGGTAAGTTTTGAATCCGACCAGGCACATCTGTATGAGACGATTCGTGTATCTATGGAAAAGTCGGTTAGAGAAAGTATCAAAGCCATGGGACTTGCCCAATCACATATTTCCATACTTTCGGCATTGCTAAAGCTTCGTCAAGTCTGTTGCGATCCTAGGCTTTTGAAGATAAAAGAGGCACAAAAAATCAAGGAGTCTGCAAAGCTCTCCATGCTTATGGATTTGGTTCAGGAGTTGTTGGAAGAGGGCAGAAATATCTTGATCTTCTCACAATTTACCAGTATGCTGGATATTATTCAAGAGCAGATGATGCAAGCAGGTATCGCTTACTCACTGTTGACAGGTTCTACTGTGAAACGACAGGAGCAGATTGAGCGTTTCAATAATGGAGAGAGTCAGGTCTTTCTTATCAGTTTAAAAGCTGGCGGCGTAGGTTTGAACCTCACGAAGGCTGATGTTGTCATCCATTATGATCCGTGGTGGAATCCTGCTGCTCAAGAACAGGCGACAGACAGGGCATATCGCATCGGTCAGGACAAACCGGTATTTGTCTACAAACTCATTGTACAAGACAGTGTTGAGCAGAAGATATTAAAGATGCAAGAGGATAAAAAAGCATTGGCCCAGGCAATATATGAAGGAAAAGAGCAAGGCTTTTCCAAAATGGATGAACAAGAGCTACTGGAACTTTTCAGATAAGCCCTCTTTTAAAGATCACAAGAGGTGATAGAATGCGCTATAATTTCATAACTTTATAAAGGTGAAAGAATGCAACATAGGATAAAGAAAATGCTTTACACGGGACTGGGGTTTCTCTTTATTGTTTTGGCTGTGATGGGTGTGTTTCTACCTCTTTTACCGACAACACCTTTCGTTATACTTTCTGCCTTCTTCTTTTCAAAGTCTTCTGAGCGCTGGCACCGATGGTTATTGGCTAACCGGGTTTTTGGTCCTATACTTTATAACTGGGAACATTCCCGCTGTATCCCTAAGTTTGCAAAGATGCTCTCTTTTAGTATGATAGCAATATTTGGAACATTCTCAGTCATGAATATGACATCTGTTTGGTTACAGGTCCTGAGTATCTCTATTATTGCTTATGGTTACTACTTTATTGCAAATATACAGACCTGCTGTAAAGAGAGATCTGCATTTCATAACCGTTGATGTTAGTTATTTCACAGTTCAAGTTTAAGGTTGGAATTAGTTCTCACTTCTCATTACTTTAAAAGCCAAAGCGATAGCAATAAACAATCCTAAGAGAATATAGGGTGCGTAGATACTGAGGTGGCTGAGCAGTGCTAAGAGTTCTTTTAAAAAATAGGTCCATACAACGATAGCCAGAGAAGTCCCTGAGATGACGATAAAGAGTGTATGGTAATGTTTGATGCCAATAAGAAAACCTATAATGGCTCCTACAACGGGACCGGTCATCCAAAAGGGGAACCAGACGAATAAAAAGAGCCCGTATCTACCGTATTTTTCAAAAAAAACACTGTGTTTGGAGCGTAACGCTTTTACTTTGGAAAAGAAGGCTTCGAGCCCGCTTATCTTGGATGATTTGTTCCAACTAAACACAAAGAGCGGATATATCAACAAGACTGTAATAAGTTCGATGATGATGTTGAGCATAATAATGATGCTATCATCGAGACCGGCGCTGAAACCGTAGGAAATTCCCGCAGCCCGTCCAAACAAAAAGTTGGTTACTGTTATGACCACAAGGTTATTGGCATCATCAACGGAGATGAAGTAGGTGGCGATAATGACACCAAGATAAGCAAGTAAAGAGAAGACTCCAAGGGTAAATATCTTGCCTTCTGTCGACGAGGATATGAATCTTAGCATAGCATGTTTCCTGCTTAATTAGTCTACACACATAAATAGTGGGATTTTTGATTTCATACAACTTTCACTTTCTTAAAAGATATGATAACGATACTAGTATTGATATAAACTTTATTGTTTCTATTGATGCAAAAACGTGGCGTGACTACAGAAAGTATTGATACTCCTATATCCCCTGTACTCGAATTTATGGCATAATTAAAAAACTTTAAAAAAAGGTGCCTCTTATGCCTGAAATATGGATAGCTTTAACGGGACTGATTATTCTTGCGCTTTTTTGGCGTCAGCTGGTTGTGTTCAAACTGCAGCAGAAAATAAACTATGCTCCTTTGGTCATGATTACAGGTTCGATCTCTTCTATCACAATGTTTCTCTTCTCTTCTGGTGAGTTAAAGAGTGATATCCAGTATGCACTTGTACCGATGTTGATCTCGCTTATCTTTTATATCGTGATGTATCTCATGTATCAGATCAGAGTGACTATGACCAAAGAAGAGCAAAAGAGTCATGAACGTCTCTTGGCAACGCTAATCGCAGATATATCGGGTTATTTTCATGTTCTGGATGAGAAGCTTTCTGATATCTCTACGACTGAAGAGAAGACTCTGCAAGCTGTTCAGCTTACACTACGTAATGAGCTTTCAGACTTTGATCGGCTTTCTACTCAGCAAAAGGTCATCGCGCAAAAGCTTGAAGAGATGTATACGAAAGAAGAGAATGCTCTTATGAAAATACAGGAGTTCTTGCAAAAGGATGTGTTGGACCTTGATAAAGTCATCCATAGACATATTGACATTTTACGTATCGCTGAACAGGACCATTACAACAAATTATCAGAGATATTAAACAATATGAACGTCAATGACGACAATCAGATGATTGT
>JBFESZ010000099.1:0-6255 GCA_041548245.1 Sulfurimonadaceae bacterium | reverse complement strand
GGTGACAATCTAACGACTCTGGGTGTCAGTGCCGAAAGTACTTTCCAAGGTGTCGAAGGACTTGCACTTGGATTAGGGATAAAATCTGTGTTTGCCGATGATTTTATCGCTATTCCATTCTATGCCAAAGCAAAATATACCCTTCCATTCAACTACAGTATCCCTACGACTTCATTAACAATAAGTGTGGCTTATGCCCCTTCTATTCTTACATTGAGTGATGGCGAAAGCTATACGGAGTTTAGAGTAGAAGCCGATATGGAAGTCATCACAAATGTACATCTGTTTACCGGCTATCGTAATATAGATACGGAGTATGATACCTACGATCAAACGTTTAATAACAGTTTTTATGGTGGGATGAAACTTAGTTTTTAGTGCTATACTTTCATACGCAAACTGAAAGAGTGTTCTTATGCATCTTTTAGTCACCACTAAGATCGTATAAAGGAAGTAAATAATGGCAGACCGTCGTATAGAAAAAAGAATATTCAGAGAGTATGATATCCGTGGGATCTTCGAAAAAGAGCTCAACGAAAGATCTGTCAAACTGATCGGCTATTACCTTGGCCAAAAAATTGGTGGTAAGAAAGTAGTGTCTATCGGTTATGATGCCCGTTCCCACTCTCCCATCCTAAGGGACTATCTGACTTCCGGACTCAATGCAGCAGGATGCAAAGTATTGGATATGGGAATGGTCGCTACTCCGGTCAACTACTACAGTAACTACATCGATTTTGATGGAATCACTACGGATGCCTCCATTATGATCACAGGTTCACACAACCCCAGCGAATATAACGGTTTTAAGATAACCCTGGATCAAACTCCTTTTTTCGGAGAAGCTATTTATGCATTAGGGGATGAGATCCTGGCCCATCAAGATATCATCATCGAAGACAACACCAAAAAAACAGATATCGATGTCAGAACACCCTATATCAACTTTATGGTCAAAGAATTCGAGCACCTGAAGAACTTCCCTAAAAAAATTGTCATAGATGCGGGTAATGGTGTGGCTGACACTGTGATCACAGCTATCTTTGATGCCTTGAACTTTAATTACACAGGTCTCTACCTTGAACCAGACGGTACTTTCCCGAACCACCATCCCGACCCTTCGGTAGAGAACAACCTTGTCGATGTCAAAGCAGCTTTAGAGAAAGAGGGGGATATCGCTTTTGCCTACGATGGAGATGCTGACCGTATCGCAGTACTCACACATAAGCACAACATCAAGGGGGATCAAATGGCACTACTCTATGCCATGAAAATGCAAAACCCTACGGTCATAGGAGAGGTCAAATGTTCACAGGTCATGTATGATGAACTTGAACGTCGTGGTGCAAAGGCCATCATGTATAAAACAGGGCATTCCAACCTCAAAGTAAAGATGAAGGAGACCAATGCAGATCTTGCCTGTGAGGTGAGCGGGCACATCTTCTTTAAAAACCGTTATTTTGGGTATGATGATGCCATCTATGCCACACTTAGAATGCTGGAGCTCATCCATGACGGTATTGACCTGGATAATGAGATTGATGCACTTCCTACGGTGTTCTCTACAGAAGAGATCAAAGTGGAAACCACAGAAGAAGAGAAATTTGCGATCATTGACAAAGTCAAAGAACTTCTTGTCAATCCGCCTGAAGATTTTCCTACAATTCTCAACATCATTGATGTGGACGGTGTACGTATCAACTTTGAAAAAGGTTGGGGACTGGTGAGAGCCAGCAACACAACCCCTGTACTTGTCACACGGTTCGAGTCTACCGATGAAGCACTGGCAAAAGAGTATGAATCCAAGGTCAATGCACTGATCGCAGAAGCTAAGGGCCTATTATGATCAACAGACTTTCCTTTACTTTCCAGGATGAAAAAACCAAGCGAAAG
Source organism: Sulfurimonadaceae bacterium (assembly GCA_041548245.1). Lineage (GTDB taxonomy): Bacteria > Campylobacterota > Campylobacteria > Campylobacterales > Sulfurimonadaceae. The sequence goes on along the minus strand of JBFESZ010000099.1, from coordinate 4,362 downwards.
GCGTTTAAAGCGATTAAAGCAGAACAGCAGAGTATTGGCTATTATGCACTGCCAGACCAAGACATCACGTCTATGGTAAACTATTGTGACTCGATTCCTGATACGGTCGAGACGATCGCGGTCATTGGAATCGGAGGGAGTTCTTTAGGTGCTAAGGCCGTGTATGAATTTCTCAAACCTTTGAATGGGCTGACTCGGAAACTTTACTTTTTTGAAAGTACGGATCCTATCAATATCACTACCCTGCTTTCAAAAATAGACCTTGCCAATACTCATTTTCTTGTCATCTCCAAATCAGGGACCACTGTAGAGACTTTTTCTATCTATAAATACATCTATTCACTTCAAAGTGATCCTACCGCCTATACGTTTATCACGGATCCTGACTCACCGCTTGAACACTATGCTAAAGAGATCAACGCAGCCGTACTTCATCTCCCTAACAATGTAGGAGGAAGATTCTCTGTACTCTCAACGGTAGGGCTAGTTCCCTTGGCTTTGTGCGGTATAGACATACAAGCACTGCTAAATGGTGCAAAGGAGGTCAAAGAGAGCTTTTTTCATGATGGATACCTGAAAGATACCTTACTGAAAAAAGCCGCCTTTTATGCGAAAAATCATACCCGATACAACATCAACTGTATTTTTGCCTATTCTGAAACACTCAAATATTTTTGTGAGTGGTATGTACAACTTTGGGGTGAAAGCTTGGGAAAACATCAACGCCACAGTGCATTTCATCTAGGCCTAACACCTATCGGCCTGATCGGTCCGAAAGACCAGCATTCATTCCTGCAGCTTATCATGGAAGGTACCAGGGACAAATCGGTCACTTTCATTAAAATTGAAGATTTTAATGACAATATCACTATCCCGGACATCACACTTCATCACTTGGAAGCTCTTGATACACTCAATAACCTGCCTTTTTCCAAACTCATTAATATGCAGTGTGATTCGGTACTGGAATCGCTAGAGGCACAAGATGACATTCCTATTGATAGTATCATCCTTCCAAGTGTCAATGAACATACCATAGGATCACTGCTGTACTACTATGAGCTGCTTACGTCACTTGTGGGAGAACTCATCGATGTCAATACCTATGATCAGCCGGGAGTGGAAGCAGGAAAGATCATTTTGAAGAAAAAACTAAATCAGAGGGAAAAAACAAGATCATGAGTTACAAAATAGCCATCGCCGGTACAGGGTACGTAGGATTGTCAAACGGAATCTTATTGGCACAGCACAATGAAGTCGTTGCCCTGGATGTTATCCCTGAAAAAGTAGAGATGCTCAACAAAAAGATCTCTCCTATCGAAGATACAGAAATAGCAGAGTATCTTAAAAACAAACCTCTGAACTTCAAAGCGACACTGGATAAGCATGAAGCCTATGAGAATGCCGATTTTGTCATCATCGCTACTCCTACAGATTACGATCCTCAGACCAATTACTTCAATACCGAACTGGTAGAGTCCGTGATCAAGGATGTCATTGAGATCAATCCTGATGCAGTGATGGTGATCAAATCTACCATTCCTGTAGGCTACACCAAAAGCATCAGGGAAAAGTTCAATTGTGAAAATATTATTTTCTCTCCGGAGTTCCTGCGAGAAGGCAAAGCCCTTTATGATAATCTTTATCCTTCTCGTATCATCGTAGGAGAAGAGAGTGAACGTGCGAGAACTTTTGCAAACCTTCTGGCACAGGGGGCCATCAAAAAAGATATTGACATTCTTTTTACAGGGTCTACGGAAGCAGAAGCGGTGAAACTCTTTTCAAATACTTTTCTAGCAATGAGAGTGGCATACTTCAATGAACTGGATTCTTATGCAGAAACAAACTCATTAGATACCAGACAGATCATTAAAGGTGTAGGTCTTGACCCTAGAATAGGTATGCACTACAATAACCCTTCCTTTGGATATGGGGGATACTGTCTGCCTAAAGATACCAAACAGTTACGTGCAAACTACAAAGATGTGCCCAACAGCCTCATCGGTGCCATTGTAGAGGCGAACAGTATGAGAAAAGATTTTATCGCAGACTCTATCTTGAAAAAAAACCCTTCTACGGTCGGTATCTACCGTCTGACGATGAAGAGCGGATCAGACAACTTTAGATCCTCATCGATCCAAGGTATTATGAAACGTATCAAAGCCAAAGGGATCAATGTCGTGGTGTATGAACCCGTACTCAAAGAAGATGCATTTTTTAATTCAAAAGTAATTAGAGATTTAGAAGAGTTCAAAGCTATTTCAGATGTGATCGTTGCCAATAGACTCTCAGATGATCTCAAAGATGTGAAAGAGAAAGTCTATACTAGAGATCTCTTTGGCAGTGATTAAAAGGAAAAAGATGAAGATATTGGTAACAGGGACAGCAGGGTTCATAGGGTTTCATTTAGCAAAAAAATTGCTTGAGCGTGGTGATGAAGTCGTGGGGATTGATAATATCAATGACTATTATGATGTGAATCTTAAATATGGGCGTTTAAAAGAGTTAGGCATTGATCCTACACAAATAGAAGAGAATCAACCTGTTACTTCGACTATTTTTCCAAAACATACCTTTATTAAATTAGATCTTGCAAATATGGATCAAATGGAGTCCCTGTTTAAAAAAGAGCAATTTGATGCTGTTTGCAATCTAGCTGCACAGGCAGGTGTAAGGTACAGTCTTGAGAATCCCCATGCTTATATCGAAAGTAATATACAGGGTTTTATGAATATCCTTGAGGGATGTCGTCAAAACGGTATCAAAAACCTCTCTTATGCTTCCAGTTCTTCTGTGTATGGGCTCAACAAAGAACAACCTTTTAAAACCACTGATCAAGTCGACAGACCGATCTCTATCTATGCAGCGACCAAAAAATCCAATGAACTGATGGCTCATACCTACTCTCACCTCTTTGGTATCTCGACAACCGGTCTTAGATTTTTTACCGTCTATGGTCCGTGGGGAAGACCCGATATGGCACCTATGCTCTTTGCAGATGCGATCCTCCATGACCGCGAAATCAAGGTCTTTAATCAGGGCGATATGAGCAGAGACTTTACTTACATCGATGATATTGTAGATGGCTGTATCAAGGTGATCGATACCCCTAATGAAAAAGACCTCTATCAGATCTATAACATCGGGAACAATGCTCCAGTGCAATTGATGGACTTTATCAAGGCCTTAGAGAATTCGCTAGGGAGAGAAGCAAAGAAAGAGTATCTTCCTATGCAGCCAGGGGATGTCAAATCAACCTATGCGGATGTCAGTGGTCTCATAAATGACTTTGATTATAAACCCAATACTTCCATCCAGGAGGGTGTGGACAAATTTGCACAGTGGTATAGAGTCTTCTACCATATATAAAATATAACAGAAAATATTTCTTAGAGGTTCGTAACGTTTAAAATATCCATCTTTTTATCATACACTTCACTCTGAACATCAAAAAGTCCAAGCAATGTGGAGAAAAGATTGTCTTGGGAAAATTCATTTGAAGCATTTTTCTTCAAGCTTTCTCTATCAGCAGGAAAATTTTTGCCTAACCACAATACAGATGCCACATGTTTTTGAGAATCCGGCGCTATAAAATAGGGAAGTCCGTGCAGATAGAATCCTCCTTCACCCAAAGACTCTCCATGATCCGCCATATAAAACATCGCTGTATCGACGGTATCCTCATACTTTTTCAAAAGCCCTATCGTCTGTGATAGGAAGTAGTCTGTATAAAGCAGTGCATTGTCATAGGCATTGGCGATCTCTTCCTGGGAACATTCTTCAAGTTGATTGGTCTGACACGTAGGTGTAAAGCGTTCAAACTCTTTTGGATATCGTTTATAATAGGCAGGACCGTGATTACCCATCTGGTGCAATACAATGATCATATCTTTAGAGCTCTCTTCGATCAGTCTATCCAAACCGACCAGCATACCTTCATCTCTACACTCCCCCTCACACAGAGTATTATTTGCAGGAGTTTTGTAATGCTCATACACTACTCTGTCTGCAACTCCCTTTGAGTCGGAGTTATTATCTCTCCATAATACCTCTACACCAGCATGGGATAGGACATCCAATACATTTTCTCGATGAAGACCTTTTTGTGTATCATAATCATCTTTATCATAGATAGAGAACATACAAGGTACAGAGACCGCTGTAGTGGTCCCGCATGAGTACATGTTTGAAAAATTAATGATATCTTCCTGTTTGATTCGTGGATTGGTCTCTCTTTGATACCCATTCAGTGAAAAATGATCTGCACGTGTCGCTTCACCGACCACCATGATTACGACTTTTCTCTTTTCTCTTTTCTCTATCTTAGCATCTAATCCTGTCTGTGTGAGCAGCATGTCCGTC
>JBFESZ010000098.1:0-6271 GCA_041548245.1 Sulfurimonadaceae bacterium | reverse complement strand
GTATGAGAAACTGCTGACGGAGGGCTTTGATCTGATCGCAAAAGAACTTGAAAAGATCGATCAGATCTTTGTCGATACGAAGTTCGAGTTTGGTTTTGTCAAAGACACTCAGGGCAATGACAAACTTATCTATATGGATGAAGTAGGAACACCTGACTCATCACGTATTTGGGATGGGACAGAGTATAGAGCCGGAAGAGTGGTTGAAAACTCCAAAGAGGGATTTCGCCAGTTACTGTTAAACCACTTTCCTGATCCGGATATCTTATTGAACAAGAACCGTATGGCTGAACGTGAGGCTCTGGCACGTGATAACTTTTTGCCGACAGAAGTGTTGATGAACGTCTCAAAGACCTATACGGACATTGCAGAGAAGATCACAGGTGAGAAAATAGTGCTTTCAGATAATCCAAAAGCAGAAGTTATTTCTATATTACGTAATGAATATCAACTGATTGATTAAAATTATAAAAGAGTAAAAAATGAGTTATCGAATAAGATAACTCACTCCCATAAATCCTATCCCTGCAAACAAAACCGTTCCAAAAAGATTTAGAGACATATTAAGGGCTGCTGCTGTGTAATGTCCAGTATTGAGCAGCATAAAACTGTCTAGTGCAAAGGTAGAATAGGTTGTCAGCGCACCGAGAATACCTGTCGTGATAAAGCTGTAAAGTCTGGTATCATGAGCAAAAATGGATGTGAAGGTAAAGAGAGCGAACATGATACCGATAATCAGACTTCCCAAGAGGTTGACAAAGAGAATTCCGTAGGGAAGTGTATGCGGTAAATGGTGAGATATATAGTTGTTGATGAGATAGCGCAGACTTGCGCCAATAAAGCCTCCGCTACCGATGGCCAAGAGCGTGAGCATGTTCATCATATACCTTTTGCATCTGTGCACGTAGATTGTTCAGCCACTCTGGATCATTTTTATCCGGTACAAAAGCATCGAGAAAGATAACATGAATGGTCTGGAAGGGATAAAATGTCTTTTCCCCCGAGTCAAAAGTACGCGATGTACCTACCATGACAACAGGTTGAACCTTGAGGTTGAGCTTGTTCGCCACCATCTGGGCACCGGGCTTGAACTTGTTGATACGCTGTGTACGTGAACGTGTCCCTTCGGGAAAGATAGTGATAACACGGCCGTGACTGATACGGTCCTTACATTCTCTAATCAGCGAGATCAAGGCTGTTTTACTCTCACGTTCAAGAGGAATATCATTAGGCAGTTTTACACCCAGTCCTAAAAAAGGCATGTCAAAGAGCTCTTTTTTAGCAACCCAGGCAAGGTTTGCTTTCGTCGCACCTTCTAAAACAGGTATATCAATACCACTTTGGTGGTTACTAATATAAAGTTGTGCCTGAGTATCTTCCTGGCCGAAGCACTTTATCTTATAAAAGAGCCCTCTATTGATGATAGAAGAGCTGAACTTGACACCAAAAGGTTTTGGCAGGAGTTTGAAGAAAAGAATGAGAAAGCTTACAGCAAAGAATATGATGGCGGCTGCGTAATAAAAACTAATTCTGGCAAAGGTCTTCATATTTAACCCATCCTATCTGATTATTATTCATACGTACTTTGACAAAGTTTTGTGCATCTCCGAGTGCTTCAGAGTTAAAACGCTGTGTAGTCTGTTCAAAAATAGTCCCGTTACTCATTGGTAATAGGTAGACATTGGAACCGGCTTCAACACATACATGCTTGGTAGGAACGGCAAGTTTCGCGATAAGAAACAGTGGAAGAATGAAGATAAGAATGTAGAACTTCTTACGGCGATAAACAAAGAAAAAAAGTCCGGCAGCTGAGATGCTGGCTGCTATAATCATCTTGGCCGTCGTATGGGTGTTTTGTGTAGGAGCAAGATCAGTCTGAGTGCTTACCCTGTCATTAATAACGACAATAGGAATGATCACATCTTGAAAGCGGCGTGTACCAAGGTCGAAATAGGAGAACTTAAGCTCATTGAGTTGCTTTGGTACAACGGCATAATAGGTGAAGTTAGAATGGGGGAGCTCTTCCTCATAGGCTTCAATGCCTTCTTTAACGGCGATCTTAAGAGAAAAGTCCTGTAAGTTGGCCATCTTGGCTTCAGCCGAAAAAACGATGATATTGTGTCGGTTATCATATTGGCTTGTCTTGTATTCAAGAATTCTAAACTCATCAGCGAGTACTGAAGAGAAGTCCTTTTCAGGGTTAAGACGTACTGTATCGATCTTCACTCCGTCCAAGGTCTCTTTGAGTTCACCCGTAAAGTTCTTAAAGACCAGTGTGGTCTCGACATCCGGTGTCTTTACATGGTTCCCTTTAACCTGAAAATAGAAAGTATCATAAAGATATGGTGCGTCCACCTTACGTATTTTCTTCTCTGAGAGAAGTTGAAGGCCTGTAGGAGAAGAGAATGCATACTCTATACTCTCATACTCCTCTTTAGCTGAAAGGGCTTTGATGGTAAGTGGAAATACCTGACCTTTGAAAAGTTTTTTTGGAAGTTCATAATAGGATTGATAAAGAAGTTTTGCTTCTATCTCCTCTTCAACTGTAGATGTGTTTGAATCTGCAAATACTAAGACAATACTAAGAAGATAGGCAACAAAAAAGCGCATCTACGCAAAGAACCCTTCGATCATTTTGACACCGTCATCTGAACCTAGGATACTCTCCATAGCACGTTCAGGATGAGGCATAAGTCCAAAGACGTTTTTAGTCGCATTACAGATACCGGCAATGGCATCTACCGATCCATTTGGATTAGATACATTACCTGATTCGTCACAGTACTGAAGAAGAACCTGTCCGTTGTCGTATAGTGATTTTTTCCCATCTTCATCAATATAGTAATTCCCGTCATGATGTGCAATAGGGATGTTGACAATATCATTGATAGCAAGTTTACGTAAAAACTCATTATTGTTGTCCACAACTTTCAGGTGGTGATGTCTGGACAAAAAGTGAAGACCTTCATTACGTTTTAGGGCACCAGGTAGAAGATGTGATTCTGTAAGGACTTGAAAGCCATTACAGATACCAAGGACTTTACCTCCTTTGGCTGCATGAGCACTTACTGCTTCCATCACTGGAGAGAAACGTGCAATAGCACCTGAACGCAGGTAGTCTCCGTAAGAAAAACCACCTGCAATTACGACAAGGTCAGTATTTGAGGCGATAGAGGTCTCTTTATGCCAAAGAATCTCTACATCTGCACCTAGCTTTTTAAAAGCATATTCTGTGTCGTATTCACAGTTTGTACCCGGGAACTGAACTACTGTGACTTTCATGAAATAAGCTCGATCTCATAATCTTCAATAACGGTGTTAGCAAGAAGTGCTTCACACATCTCAGTCACTTCTTTTCTTGCAGCAGCTTCATCAGTAGAACTTAGCTTCAATACGATCTGTTTACCTACACGGACTTCCTCAACACCTTCAAATTTCAGTGAATCAAGGGCATGATGAACTGCTTTTCCTTGAGAATCCAGTACGCCTGCTTTGAGTGATATATTTACAATTGCTTTCATTTTTTTCCTTATTTTTCTAATATGCTTTCAAGTACGTGTTCATAAGCGGATTTTATTCCACTTATATTGTGACGAAATCTGTTCTTGCCCATCTTTAGCGTCCTTTCATGATTTGTAGCGCTTTAGCAATACCAACGGCTTCTTTTAACTGTAGATCTTTGTTCAGCTCTTCTTCAGTGATCAGGTCCTTGTCTTTCTTTGGCTCCTCTTTCTTAGGCTGTTTGCCATCGACTTTTTCCAATTCACTTTCAAGATGCTTTTTAAGATCAGCTTCTTTGATACTGAAGCCGTTCTCATAAGTCTTAACCTCACCCAGATGTACGGTGACATCAGGCTTGACACCAACTGCCTGAATAGTGCGTCCACTTGGTAGGTAATAGCGGGCAATAGTCAGTTTGATCGCTTCTGTATCGGTAATAGGCAGGATGACCTGTACAGAACCTTTGCCAAAAGTATTCTCTCCTACAATCACTGCACGTTTATGATCTTGCAGTGCTCCTGAGACAATTTCGGAAGCTGATGCTGAACCTTCATTGACCAGGACAACAACAGGAGCATCGCTATAGGTTCCTGAACGTGTAGCAGAGTAGACCTTGTCTTCTTGTTCATCCCTTCCTTTTTGAGAGACAATGACACCTTCATCTACAAAAAGATCAACCAGTCCAACGGCTTGATCAAGGAGACCACCTGGGTTGTTTCTAAGATCCAGGATAATCCCCTTGTCTTTGTTGGAGGTCTTTTTAAGCTCTTTCTGAATACCATCGACAACCTTCTTGTCAAAGCTTGTCACACGAAGATACAAGATGTCATCTCCTATCCTCTTGGCATAAACAGATTGAATCTTGATAATGTCACGAATGATATCGACGCTCAGTGGTTTAGGTTCGTTTTTACGTACAATAGTAAGATTGATAGGAGTGCCCTTTTTACCACGCATTAGACTTACCGCATCATCAATAGTCATATTCAATGTCGACTTATCATTGATTTTTAGAATAATATCAGAAGCTTTGAGTCCGGCTTTATCGGCAGGCGTTCCTTCAATAGGAGCGATTACAGTGAGTGCGCCATCTTTGATACCGACAGTGATTCCCAGTCCGCCGAACTCGCCATCAGTCTGTATTTTCATGCTCTCAAAATGCTTAGCGTTTAAAAAAGTCGAGTGTGCATCAAGGTTGGAGAGCATTCCGCTTAAGGCTTTATCCATTAGCTCTTCAATTGTTACCGGATCGACATTATATTTTTCGACGAGTCCTAAGACCTTTGTGAATTTAGCAAGAGATTGAAGGCGTGAAGTCTGAACTTCAGAGTTATCTTGAGTATTCGGTGTATTCTCCTTAGCGAAGAGTGAAGGTGCGAATAAAAGTGACCCTGTTAACACTGTCGTCACAAAACCAAGTGCGATAAAGTTCTTTTTTTTCATTGAATCTCGTTTTTAGTGGGTAGAGTTGGACTCTATTTTAAAATTTAAGTAGCGATTATAGGCAAAAGAGCCTGAAAAGTCTATAAAGATAATAGTGATTGAATAAGTACATTCGACTTAAATGAAGAAAAAAAGAGCATACTTGACAGTGTATGACTAAAGATGTATAATATTAATCATATAAAGGATTAAGCTATGAATAATATATTTGAAAAATTAACACACCAGATGACAGAAGCGATTGAATCAGCGATTTCCCTGGCTTTACACAATCAAAATGCAGAAGTTGAAAGTATTCACTTTCTATGGGCACAGTTGACAAACTCAAACTCTGTACTTTCTCAAGTCTTTAATAAGATGAATGTTGATAAGACAGCGATGGATCTTGATATTAAAAGTGCAGCCAACAAACTTGTTAAAAGTTCTCAACTAAGCAAGGAAAACATTCGTCTTTCACGTTCTTTTGCACAGTCATTGGAAGCTGCTCAAGCATGGATGGTACAAAACGGAGACAGTTTTATAGCAGTAGATGCTTGGTTATTGGCAAACCTTAAAAATGAACCATTAAAGTCAATTTTAGGAAAATATGTAGACCTAATGGATCTAGGTAAGAACTTAGAAGCGATGCGCGGCGGACAAAAGATTGAGTCGCAAAGTGCTGATGAGACTTTGGAAAGTCTGGATAAGTACGGTATCGATCTGACAGCAGAAGCAGCAGAAGGAAAACTCTCACCGGTGATAGGCCGTGATGACGAGATTAACAGGATGATGCAGATTCTGATCCGTCAAAGTAAGAACAACCCAATATTACTTGGAGAACCGGGAGTAGGTAAGACAGCTTTAGCTGAGGGTCTTGCGCAGCGTATTTATAATAAAGATGTGCCACTGAGTCTTCAAAACAAGCGGCTGGTCGCTTTGGACATGAATGCTTTGATCGCAGGTGCCAAGTACAGAGGTGAGTTTGAAGAACGTTTAAAAGCGGTTGTCGATGAAGTTAAAAAAAGTGGAAACGTCATTCTGTTTATCGACGAGATACATACGATTGTAGGTGCGGGAGCAAGTGAAGGAAGTATGGACGCAGCCAATATCTTAAAGCCGGCACTTGCACGTGGAGAGCTTCATACTATTGGTGCGACAACACTTAAGGAATATAGAAAGTATTTTGAAAAAGACACTGCCTTACAAAGACGTTTCCAGCCCGTCGATGTGCCAGAACCGACAGTTAATCAGACCTTACAGATTCTACGTGGTCTAAAGGAGCGTTTGGAGACACATCATAATGTGAGTATTACCGATTCGGCATTAGTTGCAGCGGCTAAACTCTCAG
>JBFESZ010000097.1:0-6369 GCA_041548245.1 Sulfurimonadaceae bacterium | reverse complement strand
TGCTGAAAAGAAGCTTCTTATCTCGGAGGCTATCAACAGATATGAAAAACCGATTAACCTTATTGTAAAAGTTGTCAGCCTTGAAGAGAAGAAGATGCTTCAAGGACTTTCAATTCACGCAATGATAGACGGGAAAGAAGAAGTGGCTAAAATACTTGTCAAGCACAGTATGTCGTGTAATATTTAGAAGGAAATAGAAAAAGGCATTGTTGCGTATCCTCTGTTTCCATACAGCTATTTTGGTCATGTTTAGTTCTGTTAAAGCACAGGCCTTTATGTATAAGGCGACATTGATCACTGGGAACATTGAAATGTCTTTTTTAAGGGAAATTCTATACAAGGAACCCTTGTATAGAAGATCTTGACTTATAGGATACAGGTAAGAGGCTGTGTGAGGAAAGAAGTGTTTTTAATTGCCTCTTGAACCCGGTTTGACCGCTTCGCTTTTGCCCTCTTTACATAATGGGCAATCTTCTGGGGCATACATCTCAAACGTGAAGTCTTCAAGTGCGAAAAATGGTACACCTTCTGGGAGTTTACAGTTGGGTTTTGTTGTCACATCTGAGTTTTGACGATGACAAAAGCCACGGTTGGCCAAAGCGGCAAAACCGACGACCACACCACCCATAGCTTCGATGGCTGCAGCTGCTTCCATAGCGGAGCCGCCTGTCGTGATGATATCTTCACAGATCATTACGCGTTCACCTTTTGCTATTTGAAAGCCACGACGAATATTCATAACGCCATCAACGCGCTCGGCAAAGATCGAACGTTTGTCCAAGGCAGTTGCCAGAGCGAAACCGGCGATAAGTCCACCTAGAGCAGGTGCACATATCGTATCGATTTCCAGGCCACTCTCTTTGATCTGCGCAGCAACACCTTCAGCCAGGATTTTGGCATTCTTAGGGTCTTCAAGGACTTTGGCAGACTGTAAATAAAATTGCGAGTGGTTGCCTGATGATAGCTTGAAGTGACCCTCTAGAAGAGCGTTGGCATCCATATAGATTTTTTTGACGTTCATATCTTTCCCTTGTCTCAGCACTATACTTTAAGTATCTCTGCTTCTTTCTCTTTTAATGTTGCATCGATTTTTGCGATAAAACTATCAGTAAGTTTTTGGATAGCATCTTGAGCTGATTTTGACTCATCGGTCGTGATCTCTTTCTCTTTTTCGAGCTTTTTGATCTCGTTATTGGCTTTTTGTCTATCATTACGAACAGAGACCTTGGCATCTTCACCCATGCCCTTCATCTTTTTTACAGTATCTTGACGCTGTTCGACAGTCATTGGAGGAAAGTTTAGGACGATCTTCTCACCATCAGAGTTTGGATTGACACCTATGTTGGCTTTTGAAATAGCCGCTTCAATATCAGCTACAAGGGGTTTTTCCCATGGTGAGATAACGATAGTCGTTGCATCGGTAGCGATGACAGAGCCTACCTGATCCAAAGCGGTTGGAGTACCGTAGTAATTAACTTTAATACCGTCCAATATGGATACCATTACCTTACCTGTTCGCAGGCTTTTAAAACTATGGTGCATATGCTCAAGCGATCCTTCCATATGTTTTTTACAGTCTGATTGTATTTTGTCGATCATATTTATTCCTTTACGATTATTTTACTGCTAAAAGCATTATCATGTTTGATGATGACTCGGGTACGGCCAAGCTTAAGGGGGTAGAGTTTCTTGCTTTTAAACTCTCCATCTTGAACCTTGATGTACTCCCAGCCTTCTCCACTGACGTAGAGCTCTGCTTTTTTAATTGATGACGGCATTGTAACGTGAATATCATTAAGTTTTCCATTGACGGGATAGCTTTTGGGTGAATGCCAAAGGGCTTCTAGATATTTGATGCGAAGTTTGTTCTTTAGATTGACATCTCCGGTCAGCGCGATACGGTCAAGGTCATTTCTAGGACTTTTATGCGAGACAGCACCGACGTTTTGATTGAGAATAAGGTCAAACCCGTATGAAGAGATGATTTTTTTAGTATCGTCATTGAATTCACCATAGGGGTAAGCATAATATTTAGGTTTATAGCCTAGGTTTTTCTCAAATAGTGAAAGTCCGCGTTCCGTGTCTTTTCTTATCTCTTCTTGCGTAAGGGAGACCATGTGTTTATGACCGTATGAGTGTAGGCCTATTTCACCGTACTTTTGGGCCTCTTTTATCTGCTCCCAGTTCATAAAATGCCCAAACTTCTTTTCAGTTGCTTCAATATAGACAAAAAGAGTAAAAGGGTAGCGATACTCTTTAAAGAGAGCAAGACCGTTTTCATAAAAACTTTTATAGCTGTCATCAATAGACAAGACCACCCAGTTATCAGGAATGTTACGCTTGGCTTTTAAGGCGTTATTGAGTTTTGATAGGGAGATGACCTCGTAATGATTGTTTTTGAAATATTCAAAGTGTTTTCGTAAAACATCCAGTGAGGTATTTGTTGAGGGGTGCTTATTGTCACCGAAACGGTGATAGACAAAGAGGTGGGCATCAGCCCAAAGTGTGAAAGAAAGAAGCGCGAGAAGAAGCGCCTGTCTCATTATTTATTTGCGTCAGTTTCTGTTGCAGCTGGCGCTGTTGCATCAGTTGACGCAGCCGATGGAGCGACAACAGTTGTCTCTTCTATGATGGTATCAACCACAGAAGTGTTGTTTTCTTGTGCATAAAAGTAACCCATTGCAACGGTGTTAGCAACAAACAAGAAGCCTAAGAAAAAAGTCATTTTGGCAAGGAAGCTACCTGGCCCTTTGGCACCAAAAACAGATTCATTCGATCCGCTATAAGCACCAAGGCCTATACTTGAGCTTTTTTGAAGTAATACAGCGATCGTCAATAGAACAACTAAAGCGATTTGAACAATGAGCAAGACAGATGTCATTAAATTTCCTAAGCAGGGATAGACCCTTTAATAAATTGCGCAATTATAGCAAAGTTTATCTTATACTTTATATAGTCTGTACGAAACTCGTTATAATACGGGATTGAAAAGGGTGTAAAGGAAGTTGTTTTATGAAAAAAGCCTTGATTCTTGTTGCTGTTTTATTGCTGATTTTTATTGGCGAGATGTTTATTGTTAAGCAGAAGGCTCTAGTTAAAGAGGAAAAACCTTATATTGCGGTGACCAACTTTACCCTGTATGACATTGCCAAACATATCGTAGCTGAAGAGATTGAAGTAAAAAAACTGATTCCCTTTGGCGTGGAGGCACACACTTATATGCCGTCTGTTAAGACAATGGCAGATATTTCAAATGCAAAGTTGTTTATCTTTAACGGATTGGGGATTGAACCCTGGATCAAAAAAGAGTATGCCAATCAGCTGGATATGAGCAAACATGTCAAATTGCGAGAATCGCAAGGTGAAAGATGTGAAGACCACGCTGAGCCAATGCATGAACATCATCATGAAGAAAAAATCGATCCGCATTATTGGTTGGATATCGATAACATGGTTTTAATGACACAGACCATTTTAGTAGAGGTATCGAAGCACTTTCCTATACATAAAGTGCTGTTTGAAAAGAATGCAAAAGAGTATATCAGTGCATTAAAAAGATTAGATCAGGAATATCTAGAGGCATTGGGCAATTGCAGACAAAAAGAGATTGTGGTCAATCATAATGCTTTTGGCTATTTGGGAGCAAAATACGGGTTTAGTTCACATAGTATTACAGGCTTGTCTCCGGATGAGCAAGCCAGTGCAAAGAAGATGAAAGAGATTACAGAACTAGTCAAAGAAGAAGATATAAAGATTGTCTTTTTTGAAAGTTTTGTTTCTCCTGAGGTATCAAAAGCAATCTCGAATGAGACAGGAGCTAAAGTGCAATCGCTTCAGCCTTTGGCGAATGTGAACAGAGAAGAAGAAGTGAAAGGATATCTTGGCGTAATGCGAGAAAACTTGGATAAGTTGAAGATAGCGATGAGGTGTCAATGAATTTAGCACCGGCTGTTTTTGAAGTCAAGGGACTCTCTTACCGTATTAATGATTCCGAGATACTCAAGGGGATTGACTTTGTCGTGACAAAAGGCGAATACAGTGCTGTCATTGGTCCCAATGGGGGTGGAAAGACAACCCTGATCCGATTATTACTTGGTCTGGAAAAAAAGAGCGAGGGTTCTATTAAACTTTTTGGAAAAGACCTGAAGTCATTTAAGGCCTGGGACAAGATAGGCTATGTTCCTCAGCGTGTCGCTCAAATCGATCAGTATTTTCCTGCTACGGTTGAAGAGGTCGTCAAGATGGGTCGTACGGCGAAGAGAGGACTTTTTTCAAGAGAGACGAAACTGGATCAAGAGGCTGTAGAGCAGGCGATGAGCAAGATGGATGTTGAAAATCTTCGCGATAAACTCATAGGAGAACTTTCAGGCGGCCAGCGTCAGCGCGTGATGATAGCAAGAGCTTTGGCCAGTGAGCCGGAAGTACTTATCTTGGACGAACCAAATACAGGCGTCGACATGGTTTCACAAAATCGTTTTTATAGTCTGCTCAGAGAGTTGAATAAAGATGATGGGATGACCATTTTATTTATCACGCATGATGTCGGTGTTATTGCAGATGATATTCAGTCAATGCTTTGTATCAACCAGACATTATTGGCCTGCAATAATCCGCATGAGGTTTTGTCTTGTTCCGAAATGAGCAAATTATATGGAATTGATGCACACTTGATTCATCATCACCATCATCATTAAGATAGTGTGGAAATAATTATGGTTGAAGTGTTGACAATGGTATTAAGTAAATTGATTAGGAGATCGGCAAAGAATGTTTGAAATGTTTCAATATGATTTTATGATTAATGCTTTTCTTGCGGGTATTATTATCGCTGTTCTTGCTTCAATTTCCGGTTCTTTCATCGTTTTGCGTCGCTATGCCATGCTTACAGAGACATTGGCTCATGTGGCTTTAGTGGGTGTAGCCGTTGGTATGGTGACTGAACAAAACCCGATTTGGGTGGCTGTTTTGATTTCAGTACTTTCCGCTTGGCTGATAGAGTATCTAAGGAGTTTTCTAGGACTCTATTCGGATTCGATCTTAGCTATTTTTCTATCAGGTTCTTTGGCATTAGCAGTTGTTATTGTATCTTTGGCCGGTTCATTTAATGCTTCTTTGTTTTCCTATCTCTTTGGTTCAATCCTTTCAGTGACGGAGGATGATCTCCTTGTCATGGCAACTTTTGGCTCGCTTTCCATGGCTGTTCTGTTAGGCTTATTCAAAGAGTTTTATTTTATTGCTTTTGACGAAGAGGTGGCTCAGGTAAGTGGTCTGAAGGTAAAACTGCTTAACTTCATGCTGGTGACGATTATAGCGGTCATCATTGCGCTCTCTATACGTGTTGTGGGGACCCTTCTTATTGGGGCATTGATGGTGATTCCGACTATTTCTGCGCTTCGTTATCGTCTGGGTTTTTCCAAGACAATTCTTCTTTCACTTCTGTTTTCCATATCGGCGGTGTTGGTAGGTATGACTCTATCGTACAACTTCTCTTTGCCAAGTGGTGCGACTATCGTACTTGTCATCTTGGGAATCTTCGTTATCTCCATATTGATAAATAGAAAATGAAAGTAAAGCAAGAGTTCTCGCGTTTTGCGAAAGAGTATAAGCAATACAACCTGATACAAAACCAGGTTGCCCAGAAGCTTGTTGATGATTTAATACAAAAACCTAGGCGTATCTTGGATCTGGGATGTGGCAGCGGTACATTGTTTAGCAAGATCAATTTTGATTACGACAAGTATGTAGGAATAGACTTTTCTCAAAAGATGCTTGACCTTCACCCCCAGGGAGAAAAGATAGAGTGCCGTCTGGGTGATTTTAACGAGGACAAGTTGTTTGAGGAACTGGTCACCCAAGAGTATGATCGAATTTTCTCGGCATCATCTTTACAATGGGCTGAAGATCTAGATACTACACTCTATCAGATTTCACAGATAAATGCACCCATATCTTTGGCTATTTTTACCTCGAATACTTTTAAGACTCTCTTGGAGACGGCGGGCATTAATTCTCCTTTGCGTTGTGCCGATGAAGTGAGATATCTCATTGGACAGTATTTTCACTGCGAGATAGAGGTCATATCGTATGAGCTAAGCTTTGAGTCGGTGGAAGATATATTTATGTATATTAAAAAAAGTGGAGTATCAGGGGGAAGAAATATTCTTTCTTATAAACAGATGCGAAGACTGATCCGGGAGTATCCTTCGAAAAAACTGGAGTTTGAAGTCTTATTCGCCCGTAATTAGGTTCTCTTTCTCCAAAGTATATAGTTCATACCGAATATTTTTAAACCTCTCAGAAAGAGAAGGTTCTATCACTTTATAAAGCTCTTCAAGTACCCGAGAAGACTCTTGGGCTCGTTTATAGTTT
>JBFESZ010000096.1:0-6548 GCA_041548245.1 Sulfurimonadaceae bacterium | reverse complement strand
GTTGATTCCATCTAATGAAAGGTCATTATCCCAAACCAGCTGAGATTTAATAGGTCTATACATCATGTATGGTTGTCTACCTACTTTCACTGTAGAATTGCCAGAAGTATACTTAAGGCCTAAAACATTGACTCTAAGTGACTGCCAAAAGTAATCTGAAAGAGCTTGAGTGTCTTTATTTGCCTCAACAAAAGTTTGGTTACCTGAAGTCGGATTGGCATAACCAGATCTCATACCAAATTCAAAGTGCAAATTATCTGTAAGATCGGCCACAGCGCCTAGTCTTAAACGATATCTACCAAGATACTGGTTTTTTTCACTACCATCAAAGTAGTCATACTCTTTGCTCTCATATCTTACTCTCAAATCACCTTTAAAATGAATTCTATCCATGATGCTTTTCTCAGTTTTTTTAGCAACTAACTTGGCTTTCATATCAGCTAGCTGAGCTTCCATGAGTGCAATGTTCTTTTTTACTTCTTCTTGACTTTGGCTTTTCTTTTCTTCTATTCGATCGTGTGGATGGTCAATGTCCACAGCCATTGCTACTGTCGCTAGTGCGGCTAATGATAATATGACTTTTTTCATTTTGTATTTCTCCTGTTTAAATTGCCGGAATTATAAAAACCCAAGATTACATAACGGTTACATTAACGATATATTCCTGTAATCATTTCGTAATAAAATACAATGCTCAAAGCAATAATAGTTTGAAACAATAGAATGTCAGTATAGAAAGTCTTGGCGGGTAATGGAAAGTCCATATCTTATGAAAAGATATGGATAGGTTAGAATAAAGTAAGTTTATTACTTACTTTGTTGAGCACTCTTTCGCTTCTTCTTTGAAATACTTCTTCAACATCCACAGTGATGGACAAAAATCAAATATCGCCCATGTGAATACCATCGCAATCATAAAACTTAATAAGTAAGTCGCGATCATTGTCTCTCCAATGTTAACTACATACAAGATGACTACCAAAAATGTTCCCATCATAAGTCGTTGAATCTTATCGCTCATGTTATCTTCCTTTTGCTTTTTGAAATTATATTGACTTTATTGTTAAATAAACGTTATAAATAAAATTTGTATAACTTATATGAGTCCAACTAATGCACTCAACAGGACAGGCGGCGTGATGACCAAGCCGACTTTCATATATTGAACCCAGGTAATCGTCACCCCTTTTCTCGCCAGCACATGCAGCCATAAAAGTGTTGCCAGAGAACCAATTGGCGTCATCTTCGGTCCGAGGTTAGACCCCAAGATATTTGCATAAGCAAGGGCCGTATGACCTGTTTCGGCAATCGCGATGTCCATGATCATAATGGTCGGCATATTGTTCATGACGGAACTCAGCAGTGCTGCCAAAAATCCTGTTCCTATCACCGCAACCTCTTGGCTCATACCGGCCATGCCATCTATCATCACCGCCAGATAGGATGTAAGACCTGCATTTTTAAGTCCATAGACGACCACATACAGACCTATACTGAACCAAACGACCTGCCAAGGTGCCGTCTTGATGGTCATCATCGGTTTTGTCGCTTTGAAATAGGTCGCAATGGCCAAGAATATCAATGCACCGCCAAGTGCGAACAGCGATACCGGAAGGTGATAATAGTCTCCGATAAAATAACCGCCCATCAAGAGTGCCAAAAAGTACCACGACAGATTGAACATCGTTTTGTTTTTAATCACCGACTCGGGACTTGCAAGCTCTTGCACGTTGATATGTCGTGGTATGTCTTTTCTGAAGAAGATCCATAACACCACGATAGAAGCGACTATGCTTATAAGGTTCGGCAGGAACATGTTCTTGGCATATTCCCAAAACCCGATATCAAAATAACCCGCCGTGACAATATTGGTCAGATTTGAGATGACTAAAGGATTGGATGCCGAATCCCCTATGAAACCGCCCGCCATCAAAAAAGCAAAGACAGCGACCGGCTCCATCTTCAGATGTTTCATCTTTGCCAGAAGGATTGGTGTCAAGATCAAGGCAGCACCGTCATTGGCAAAGAAAGCTGCCACGACGGCACCAAGCAGAAGGATATAGACAAACATCAGGTTACCGTTTCCCCTGCTCAGACGTGCCATCTTCAAAGCTGCCCATTCAAAGAAACCGATCTCATCCAAGACCAAGGAAAGAAGAATAATACCGATAAAGGCCAATGTCGCATCCCAAACAATACCTGTGACCGTCCAGACATCCTCAAGAGAGACCACACCGATTAGCAGTGCTGCTATGGCACCGATCACCGCCGTCGTTCCTATCTGAAGTCCTTTTGGCTGCCAGATGACAAAAACCAGAGTAATTAAAAAGAGTGAAGCTGCCAGAATCATTTGCACAACTCCTTCTCTACGATAGGAAGCAGTTCTGTCTCTATCTCAAACATCGTCTTGACGAAAGCTTCTTCGCCTTTGCCATCTGGGTCTTCAAAACCTACATGAATGGTCTTGACTGCTTTAGGAAAGACCGGACAGGTCTCTTTTGCATGATCGCATACGGTGACGACAAGGTCAAAGTCCTGATCAATAACCTTGTCAATCGTCTTTGAATGGTACTCCTCCCTCCACATATCATGCTCCTCAAGAAGCTCTTTGGCATAGGGGTTTACCTTCCCACTCGCTTTGACTCCGGAACTGTAGGCCTGTACGCACCTGTCAAGTTTGGCATTGATCAATGCCTCTGCAATAATCGAACGGCAAGAATTACCTGTACATAAAATCAGTACTTTCTTCATGTTATCAACTCTCTTTATATAGAAACTTTGGCCTGGCAGATCGCCTCGGTCAATTTTAATGGTGGTAGTTTGATCTCTAAATGGCGTATCTCTTCGATTGCTTCAATACGAAACCTGTCCAAAGGCGAGCGAATCTCATAATAGGCCCAGGTCCCTTTGCGTTCAACACGCAAAAACCCGCCTTCTTTTAAAATCTTAAGATGGCGGGAAAGACGTGACTGGATCATATCAAGCGAGCTTTGAAGGTCACAGACACACAAAGGCCCGTGCTCATCCAAAAAACGAATCAGCAACACACGCGTCTCATCATTCAGAGCAGAGACCGTCTGTACAAAGTTATCCATCTAGCACGATCCGCCTACAGACCACTTTCCGTTTTTTAAAAATGTCGGTGTGCAACATCCAGATCCGCCTGTAAACTCATCTCCGCCAAAAAACTCGATCTGCTCCATCGTGTGATAGTTCTCCCAGATGATTTCTTGAGGGTCTTGAACCCAATATTTCTTGGATGAGGCATAACAACACTGCGCTTCTTCCTGTTTTTGACCACCTATATTCGCCTGAAGAAGTCTTTGCTCAACCTCAGCCAAAGCCTCATCACTGTCTACCTGAAGACCCAAATGGTTTAAACCCACTTTATCACGGCCTGAAGAGATGGCTAAATTGACGGCAGGATCATCAACCAGCCATTGAACATAATCTTCCTTCTCTTTCGTCGGTTCCATTCCAAACAGTGCTGTATAAAATTTTTTGCTCTCTTGCAGATCGTTTACTGCAATGTGGATATGTAAGCGTTTCATTATATCTCCTAAAATTTTGCGTATCATAGCTGAATATAATCAATATATCAAGATATATTGATTAAGTTACCTCTGTGCCCATTCATCAAGAGCCTAGGCCGAATTAACCGATTCTTTAAGATTAAAAGAGCATAATAATTCCTAATTCATTCAAAAAGGAAAAACATGCGTAAAATATTGCTGCTTACTGTTGCTATTGCTGCGTTAATGTTTAGTGGTTGTGCACGTAAACATGTTGTAGCCGGATACACTGGTCCAAAAGAGGTCAGTACTTACTTTGATGCTCCATTGGCAAGTACACAAGAGGTTCAGGATGCCCTTACCGCTCAAGGTTTTGAGATCGTATCGGTTTCAAAAGTAACTAAGGCTAAGATGGATGTCATTGTATTCACTCACCCTCACCTTAAGGCCCTTGCGGATAGACCAGGTCGTGGTTTTTTAGCCGGTGCAATGCGTGCTTTGGTTAATACTGAAGGTAATGCTGTACGTATTACGAATCCTCGTTACTTCACACGTGCTTTCTTGCAAAAAGATTACAAGCTTAATGATGAGATGCCTCTTTTAGATGCTCTGAACAAAGCATTCCCATCAATGAAACCTTCAGAAGACAAATGGGACTTCAACGGTCTTGCAAACTATCAGTTCATGGTTTCTCGCCCTTACTACCAAGACACTATCAGAGTCAACGAGTCAGAAACAGTTGCGCAGCTGCAAGAAACACTTGAAGCAAACGCGAAGAAGAACCTTGTCTTTAAACTTCAACTTTCTGAGAATAGAGCACTTTACGGTGTAAACCTTGGCAGACGTACAATGAAGTTCCCGGATAAAATCGGTAGCCAAAACGCTGGTCTTCTTCCATGGATGGTTCTAATTGAGAATGAGACTAAAAAAGGTAAAGAGACAGGAAAAGCTGTTGCAACAGCGATGAGAGCTGATTACTATATCGCTATCTCATATCCATTGCTTGACCTTATGGGCTTTGCATCAATCATGACAGTACCAGGTGCTGTTATCAAAGATCTAGAGAAATACTTCAAATAAAGATCTAAAAGCATATGGCCTTAAAGGCCATATCTTTATCAGCCTTCTCAACTAACGCCTACTTCACACACCTAATCAACTTCATTCTAGTTCATCATAAACCCTGTTAAAACTCTCTCCTTTGCTGTATGAATGCTCACAGAATTGAACCTCAATGCTTAAAATATCCCCATTATGAGTCTTGAACTTATGCTCAAGTATCATCTTAACCGTCTCTTCAAAGACCTTCTGCGCTTTTTTTGAGATAACAGGCTTGATCAATGCTATAAACTTGACACCCTCATAACGAATAAGCTGAACACCGATATTTTGCAAATGTTTTTTGAATAATTGACTGACATACTTCAGAACTGTGTCACCAATCTCATGCCCATGTTCTCTATTTATGGCTAGAAAATTATTGATCGTAATACGCATAAGATAGCCGTCTTCTTTAAATGTCTCATCTTTCATCAATTCACGGTTGATCAGATATTTACGATTATAAATTCCTGTTACATCGTCCGTGTAGATATCCTTTTCCAGCTCATCAATACGTTTTTGATAAAGCTTGAGCTTGGCATAGGCATCCTTAAGGCCGACACTGTCCTTGCTATCAAGAGCTTTGATTGCATCGCCCGTACTTTCTTTGATCTCGCTCAGTCTTTGCGCGACTTCGTTCATGGTCTTGTCAAAATCACCATAGACCTTGAACTGGCTAAAAACCAATGCCTTTAAAGCCTTGCCATCAAGGACATTCGTGTCTTTTTCCAAGGCAGAAACAAAAGCATCAAAAACATCTAGGCTGGTAATGCTCTGCTTATCATTAAACTTGGCATCCATCTCTTTTTTAAAATCAGAATGTATAATAGTCAATTGTTTGCCCAAAAACGACTCCTTCAGTCACATTAAAAAATATTCTACATCCTGTTTAGATAAAAACAGCTTAGGGGCTTCTTCTGGGTCTACAGTTTTTATGAATCGTTTAAAACACCAATGTAAAACAGGTCCCTTTTCCTTTTTCTGACCGAACATCGATCCCAATACCATACTCTTGGCTTACCTTCTTCACAATACTCAGACCTATACCAAACCCTCCGGCATACTCAGTCTGACGGTTGTATCTCTCAAAGATCTGTGCAAGCTTCTCCTCTTCAATCCCTATTCCCTCGTCCTGAATGGAAAAGATGCCATCTCTGAGGGAAATCTCTATCTTTGAATCAGGCATGGAGTATTTTATGGCATTGCTGATGAGATTCCCAAAAAGCATACTCAACTTGGTCTCATCGATGGCAAAGACAAATGGTTCTGCTTCCACATGGATCTTGACCTTTTTACTTTCGCTCAATTCCTTATAATATGCAACACTCTTTCTAAGCACCAGGCTTATGTCAATTGGCTCAGAGGTTTTGTGCTGAGACTCGAATGAGATATAGGAGAGGGCCGAATAGATATCAAAAAGCTGTTTCGTACTAATAGAAATGTTTCTTAATATCTTCTCATCATAGGCCTGCTTTTTCAATGCCCGTGAGACACTCATACTCAGCGCTGTTATTGGAGTATTAAGCTCATGCGCTGTATCATGCACAAACCCTTCTATCTGTTCAATCTTCTGATGCAAGGGGCGCATAAAAAGTTTTGATAAGATCCAGGCCAGAGTGATCATGATCATAACAACTAAAAACACCACACCCAAGACTCTCTGTCTCAGATCCTTAACCTCTTTGAACAGAGCTTCAGACTGAACAATGACAAACTTGATGCCGAGGTGCTGCTGCGGTGAGTCTGAGACAAGGACTGAATACTCTGCATGTTCAAAAAAACCGGCCCTTATGGGAAAAAAATCTTCCTCTATTGATCCACGGATGATTTTATCATTCACATCTACAAGAGCAAGTCTTACATCACTCCCTACTTCAGGTAGATGAAGCTCTTTTTCTTCCATATGCGCATGAATAATCTCCTCAGAAACCATGT
>JBFESZ010000095.1:0-6650 GCA_041548245.1 Sulfurimonadaceae bacterium | reverse complement strand
TAATATACCTTTTCTCATTTTGTTAGTTGAATAACAATAATTCTTTTTGTAACCGATTTGTTATCATATATCAGTGTGTATTTAAATATTTATTTTATTAATGTTAGGGGTAATGCAATGAAAAGTATAATTGTCCTGTTTAAAGTAAGCAAGAATACGGATTTTTCTGTTGGTATTGCCAGTTTTACTATGTGGAAGAAAGACAACTTTAAGATCGGAGTATCTGAAGACGAGGCCACCTATGATCTTGTGATCGGTGCTCTTCCTTTGGCCTCTGTGTATTATAAAGACTTTTCTGTGAACTTTGCCTATGTCCCATCGGCATCTTATGAACAGATAGAAAGTGTCGGTTTTTTTGTTGTCTATTTTGGATGGAAACTGTAAACCTGTCTAGGCGCTTTGGATATCGTTATAGAGATCTGGTGCTAATACAGAGCTAACACTTTGCTGATAAACTTACAACTGAAATAACCAAAAAGGACTTAACATGAAAAACCTAATCTTATCACTTATAGCTGTTGCAACATTATCATCTGTGGCATTTGCTCATCACCTGTCTCCATCAGACAATGCAGGCGGAAACATGTCATCTGATTCTGGTCACCTGACTAACAGTATGCCAGCTTTACTCTATTAAGATCGACAACTCTTTATTCTCCTAAAGAGACAAGGAAAGGGTCTTTGACCTTTTTCTTCTTCCCCTTCTTCTTACATAAAAATCAATAATACTTATACCTGTAAATCCTTGCTGTTTATCAAACATAAAGCATGGTAGTTTTAAAATAGATCATAATGGCATGTATTTTTCATGCGAAATAAGGACCTATGATGAAGTTCTATATCCCTTTTTTGATTATATCCGTTCTGGTTCTATCCGGTTGCAGCGGCGGTGGAAGTGGAGGAGGTTCTTCTTCTGACACGACTACACTCGATGAAGGCCCCAGTTCTTTGGACCTGATCCAGTTTGATTCAGAGCATTTTGCAGGCTCGGGTAATTGTAATGAATGCCACACCCAATTAACAGATGCGGGAGGCAATGATGTCTCTATGGATGCTGACTGGCGCTCTACGATGATGGCCAATGCCGCACGTGACCCTTTATGGCAGGCGAAGCTTGCCTCTGAAGTCAGGCGTAATCCTTCGCTTAAAGGTGTGATCGAAGAGAAGTGCAGCCATTGTCATACTCCTATGGCTGAAAGACAATCTTTCTTTGACTCGGGCAATGTAGATAATAGCGAACTCCTTGATGATGGTTTTTTGGATGCGAACAACAGCTATCATGCAATGGCAATAGATGGCGTCTCCTGTACGCTTTGTCATCAGATCGAAGACTCTCCTGACTTGGGTACTAAAGATAGTTTTTCGGGACATTTCAGCATCGATGAGACAACATCGAAACCTAATCGGAAGATCTACGGTCCCTATCCTCATGTAATGGGCAGCTTGATGGTAAATAATGTCGGGTTTGTTCCTACAGGCTCAGACCATATCGAGTCATCCAAACTTTGTGCGACCTGCCATACCCTTTATACCCCAACAGTCGATGATAACGGAGATGTAGTCGGAGAGATCACGGAACAGGCTGCCTACCTTGAATGGGAACACAGCAGTTTTGCCGATGGCGCAGGAGACGATGACAGAAGCTGTCAGCAGTGCCATATGCCTCTGGCCGAAGGTGCTGTACAGCTCATCAAGCAGCCAAGAGGCGGACAGGTGGCCAAGCGGTCACCCTTTTACAAGCACCATTTTGTCGGCGGTAATGCCTATATGGTAAACCTGATCAAAGAGCATGCAGATGAGATCGGTGTGACTGCTGAAGAGAGTCATTTCGATGCGACGATAAGCCGTACTGTAGAGCAGCTTGAGAACAGTACGGCAAGCGTTGCTATAGCGGAGATAACATCAGAGGGTGATCTGTTGGAGATACCTGTTGCTGTCACTGTACTTACCGGTCACAAATTTCCTACAGGTATCCCTTCTCGGCGTGCCTGGATTCATTTGCGTGTCACTGCTGCCAATGGAACGGTTCTTTTTGAGTCGGGTGCGGTAGATACACAGGGCAAGATAAGCGGGTGTGATGCAGATGAAGACCTCAGTGCGATCGAACCGCATTACGATATCATCGACAGCAGTGATCAGGTGCAGGTCTATGAGTCTGTTATGGCGGATGTCAATGATCAGGCGACCTATACTCTTCTTCGTGGTGCATACTATGCAAAAGACAATCGTCTTCTGCCCAAGGGGTTTGACAAGGCAACGGCAGTTGATGATATCGGAGTCTTTGGTTCTGCAAGTGTGGATGACAATTTTATAGGCGGCAGTGACAAGGTGACCTACAGGGTAGATGCATCCGGCTATAACGGACAGGTCACAATAGAAGCCGTCTTGAACTATCAGGCGATCTCGTATCCTTTTTATACAGACATGATCAAGGACAGCGAAGATGAACCGCTTGTAAAACGTTTTAAAGATTTTTATGAAGCAACGGACAGTTATAAGAGCGGGATCGCGATAAGTACAGCATCAGTATCGTATACGAAGTAGAGTGGAAGGAGTACTCTACTGCTAATGCTTGGCTAACACTCTCATGTTAAACTTACTCCTGAAATAACCAATAAGGAATTAATATGAAAAAGATCATCTTATCACTAGTAGCTGTTGCAGCCTTATCGACTATGGCATTTGCCCACCACCCGTCTCCTTCGGACACAGCAGGCGGTAACATGTCAACAAGTTCAGGTCACCTTAACTTAGTCTTCTAATACCAGATCTGATTTATCTATTCTCCAATTCTCTCAAGCAGGGAAGGTTTTTAGCCTTCTCTGCTTTTTTTATGCAAAAAAAACTTATAAATACTCTTTTACAATGAGCAGTTAAAGACTATTACTGTGGCTTAAGTGTCTGGATATAGATCGAGAGTAAACGGATGTCTTCTTCGCTAAGGCTACGAGCCATTCCTGCTTTTAACTTTTTGTATTTTCCACCATAGGTGCCATTTTTATATCCATTAAGCGCACTTTGAATCTCTTCTGGTGTGAGTGTATTGATCTCTTTAGATACACCGATAGCTTTCTTGTCTCCGTTTACACCATGACAGGATACACATTTTTTATAATAGACTTCTTTGCCGTCAGCTGAAGCCATGAGCAGGCTTGTACTCAACAGAGTTATCAAAATAGCGAGGTTGATCTTCATCATTTATTCCTTTATTGTAATGATTCTAGCATAATCCAATGTCACATATCAATAACATAAAAGTTGAAAGTTCGATGTTAGAAAAAGAAAAGTTAGGAAGTTGAAATTAAATAGGAAGGGAAGAGACCGGGCAAACCCAGCCTCTTCAGTTGTTAAGAGTCGACTTAATCTTCAGCAGTCGCGTTGAAATCAACACGTGCTGACCAACTGTCAAGTCCACCGAAGTGATCTACGATGTTCAGATTTTCATCTTCTAAATGCGTAGTGTCATCATAGTAGCTAGCTTCTTCTTCTTCTTGTAACCAGACATTGAATAGCATTGTACCATCCGGTGATGTAATACTTTGTACTTCCATCTCTTCAAGACCTTTGATCCCTGCAAGTTTTGCATTGGCAACTTTAGTGACATTTGTATCACCCTCAGTCACGTTAAGATCGATAGTAGACCATGTTCGGCCTGCATCAGTAGAGCGAGAGTAGAAAAGATCTAGTTCTAGACCGCTCTCCATATCAAAGGTACCGTATGTCAAGAACAGTACGTTTGGATTACTTTTATCACTCTCAAGTCCCGTTGTCTCAAAGCTGCCTTTCGGTGTTGTGATGAAACGTGGATCTAGAGTCGATACTTTACGTCCTACGACTTTCGAGATCTGTTTTGGCCCTTGCCATTTACGACCATCACCATCATCCGCAAAACGGTGGATATAGAAGGTGTTTGGCTCATTGCCTTTTTCTGTCTGAGCCCAGTTTGGTGTGTACTCAAATCCGATAAAGATATCATATCCGCGCATCAAACCACGTGGTGAGAATGTGTTCTCATACAAGTTTGTATAGGTCTCATCCTCAAGGTTTGCTTCAGTCCAGAAATCTTCCGGCATTGCATCAGGTGTGTCTGATTCTAGTATTGCTGTTTTGTTAAAGTCAGGCATAGAACTCAGGTTTGGAATCTGATCTTCAGCTACAAATGTATCTGCTGTGAAACCAGTGTTCATACGGATAAACATATCAGATGAACCACCACGTGTCTCAACACCTTGTTTGTACATAAGACCGAATGTGTAGTCTCCTTCATCACAGGCATCTACCTGGTTGACGATAACAACACGACGTGCATTTTCAAAGATCGGCTCACCAGTAACAGCGTCAGGTGCTCTTGGATTGACAATTGTACCTGCATTTATGCTTACCGGTTGATCGAAAGGAAAGCTGTTAAAGTAGACGACTTTACCTTCATACTCGATCTCTGTCTCAGTCTCACCTTGATCTTGAGATGCGCTGTTAGACTCGGAAAGACCTTTTGTCTCTTCGTATGCCAGGATAACGGCTGTTTTACCTTCATCTGTTTTTAGAATACTCATCGCCGGACGTGATGCACCTGTATCTCCATCAAGGATGACGGCTGTAGGTTCTATCCAGAGTGGATCCAGAACATTAGTCACACATTTTGCTGAAGAGTTACTGCCATCTTGAGTCCCTTCTTCATCCTCACTAATGTTTGCATCTTTACTGTTGACGTAGCTTGTACATGTGATCTCTTGACAATAAAGCTTTGTATCACCTTCTATACAGACTTCATTGTCTGTTATACGAGTCGGATAGGCAAAATTGTTCAATGCTTTCGGCTTATTCACATCATCTGCATCTGCGTCTTCCGGTTCTACAAATGTTTCATCGATTGCTTCAAACTTGTCTTCTGCTATATAGGTATACCAGATATCAGCACCGTGGTTTGTTGTCGCACCACTCCAGCCTTCACCCGGACCTGCACCCTGACCTTGACGTAGACCTTCAGGGTCTTCCTGCCATGTCAATGCAAAACCGATACCTTTTGCCGAAGCGATCCAGACTTTGTTCGCATCGCGTGATCCAGAAGTCAGTTGCTCAGCTTTGTACCATGTTACTGATTTGTTGTCTTCATCAAAGACACCACGAGCCGTCCATACACAACTAAACGGTACTTCGTAGACTTCTTTACCGTTAGGTGCAAGCAGTGGCTCACCCGTATTTGGATCAATTGAACCATCTAAGTTATAGTTGATCGAACCTTGAGCTCCATTGACTTTAAAGCGGTCAGGTTGGTCAGCATTGACAAGCACATCTGTTGCTGTGCCATTCTCATCTTTGACATATAGTCCAAGTGGATCACCGCTTGGACAGAACTTGTCATGCCAGGCGACAAGGATCTGATTCCCGTTTACCGCCATTTTTGGTTTGTGAGAATGTCCCGGGTAGTCAGTATTTGGTGCAGCAGTCTTATCTGCTGTCCAGTTTACTTGGATAGAACTGTTTGGCTGGTCACCGCGTAGGGCTGTTCCAGAGACATTCCATTTTTTGTATGTTTGACCATTGTCCAATGATAGAGAGACAAAGATATCGTCAATATGAGTAGGATCACCGATATCGGCACTTCCGTCACCCATCTCATAAATGTTGTAATCGCTTACACCATCATCTGTACCATCTCCACCGATTACCTGTTCTGCATAAGAGACGATGATCGGGTGAACGAGATCAGTCTCTTCACCTGTAAGGTTTCCATCTGCCGAAGTAGATGCTACAACCGTAGACAGACGCGCAAGCGTATTTTGTGCATTGACCTGTATTTGATGGTTTAAAGCATCTTTAGAGATGTTCATACGCTTGATCGGAGCATCAGCGACCAATGCAGCTAACTCCTCCGCATTGTCAACTGTCTTAGCAGGGGCTGTGTCACAAAAAAGTGCAGAACCCTCTATCTCTCCGACAGGAGGTTTGACAAGGACTGTCCCGTCACCTGTCGTGACAGTTCCCTCCTCTCCTCCACCGGTACATCCGGTGAAAACAGTGAAAGCCGCAATAACTGTTGCAGTTATCAGACTTTGTTTTATGTTTGTTTTCATAATACACACTCCCATTTCTTAAAATTTAGGTTTTGTTTTAATAATTATAGTAAAAAAAAATCCTAGCCACATCACCCAAACGGGTGATGAAGATTTTTATGCGAATAAACATATTATCCCACAAAAAATATTACTTGACTGTTTCTATTGTATAGCAAAAAAAATTAATCGCAACTAAAATATAAAATACATTTCCCCCCCCCTAGATTAAGGATGTTCCATTCCTGTAGTCAAGACAAAATATATCCTGATTAAAATAAGTCTATATAATATTTAGAATTTATATACTTATACCAATATAAATAATAAATATTAGTTTTAGAAATGAGATAAAGTTTCTGATTTTAATAAAAATATAAGCAAATTTGGACGACAATGAATCATAGTAAATGAAAAAAACATAATAAGGAGAATATTATGAGATCATTGCATAAAGGTAAACTTCTTCTGATAGCAGCGGCGCTTCTGCCTCTTTCTATCTTGGAAGCTAATCCTGGGTTTTCACGTCAGATGGATATGGAGTGTATGGCTTGTCACAATCAGACGATGAGTCAGTTGAACTCTTTTGGGCGTAAG
>JBFESZ010000094.1:0-6656 GCA_041548245.1 Sulfurimonadaceae bacterium | reverse complement strand
CTGGAGATAGAAGATAAAAAAGTTTCGTACTTACTAAACAAGGTTGATCTATGCTAATACTATCGCGTAAGCTTGAAGAGGCAATTTGGCTCGGTGACAATATCAAGGTCAAGATCATGGGTATTGAAAAAGGCACCGTCAAGATAGGTATTGAAGCGCCATCAGATATCACAATATTGCGTGAAGAGCTCAAAGAAGCCGTTGCAGATTCCAACAAACAAGCATCAACTCCAAGCGAACAGCTCTCAGAATTACAAGCATTGATGCGCCAGTTGAAAAAATGAAAAAGTACAAGGCTTATGCCAAGGTTAATATCTTCTTGAAGATTACAGGTAAACGCGGTAATTATCATGAGATTTTTTCGCGTTTTATGAAACTTCCACATTTATATGATGAGCTCTCTTTTGAGCCTAAAAAAGAGAGTGGATTTGTCCTGCACGGAGAGTTTGGCTGTAAAACGGAGCAAAATACAATTTACAAAGCCTATAAGGCTTTACTTGAGGCTACAAACTCAGATGCACTTGCCAAACTGATCGAGAGCTATGCGATCAGAGTTGACAAGCGTATTCCCTCATTTGCCGGACTGGGCGGAGGAAGCTCCGATGCGGCATGTTTTTTAAAGATGTGTAACAACACCCTTGATCTTGGTCTTAGCCTTAATGAACTGGCAAAGATCGGTTCTTCAGTCGGAGCAGATGTCCCCTTTTTCATTTATGACTATGCATCTGCCAACGTCTCTGGTATAGGTGAGATAGTAGAAAAATATGAAGAAGAGTCCTTGGAAATTGAAACAAAAACACCCAATATACAAATCAGTACACCTGAGGTATATAAGGCGTTCAGAGAAAATTTTTACAAGGAGCTCTCACCGGAAGAACACGCGAAATTAGCTCTTATGCGCTCTAAAGAGATATTAGAACAATACTCAATATCCGATGCCAATGACCTTTTTGAGCCCGCCCTGCACTTGTATAAAAAGCTAAAAGAGAGCTATCAAAAAGGGTGGTTTTTTTCCGGAAGCGGCAGCACATTCTTTCGGATGAAGTCTTGAGTAACAAGATAAAATAAAAGATATAATTCCATACTTAGATTAGAAAGAAGAACATAATTAATGGGCGAAACAATTGCCACCAATAAAAAAGCCTATCACGATTACTTTATAGAAGAGAAGCTCGAAGTCGGTATGGAACTTCTAGGAAGCGAAGTCAAGGCTCTGCGTGCAGGAAAAGCCCAGCTGAAAGAGTCTTTTGTCCGTATTATCAAGGGAGAGCTCTTTTTGATGAACTCTCACATCGGTCTGCTTGATACGACCCACGCTTTTTACCGACATGAGGAACGTCGCGTACGAAAACTTCTTCTTCATAAAAAACAGATTGCAAAGTTTTCTAAAGCAGTTGAACGTGATGGTATGACGATAGTCTGTCTCAGTCTCTATTTCAACCATAAAAACATTGTCAAAGCACAAGTTGCCCTGGCCAAAGGTAAAAAACTGCATGACAAACGTGCCGATCTTAAACAAAAAGATATGAAACGTGATATTGACAGAGCGATGAAAGAGTTGTAGATGAAACTGACATCCGAACAGATCAACGAGTTTCAGACCAATGGCTTTCTTCTTTTGCGTAACTTTGCTGATCATGAGCTATGCGATAAGATAAAGGCTAAAGCAATTGAACACTTAACGATGAAGGTCAAACCTATAGAGAGTGAAGAGGAGTATCAACAAAAGAACAATGAGAACTCAACGGTAAGACGTTTACGTCAGGTCTATGACCGAGACCCCCTATTTGCACAATGGATGACGAACAAGGAGATCCGTCCCGTATTGGAACAGCTTTTAGGTGAACAGCCCGTATTATTGTTAGCCCATCACAACTCTATCATGACGAAACTGCCACAAAAGAGTTCGATCACATCATGGCATCAGGATATTCGTTACTGGCATTATGAAAATAACAACTTACTCTCAGTATGGTTGGGTCTTGGGGATGAATATCTGGAAAACGGTCTTTTAGAGTTTATTCCCGGCTCGCACAAAATGAACTTCACGCCTGAGCAGTTTGATGAGCGCCTCTCATTTAGAGATGACCTTGCACAAAACCAAGAGATCATATCAAAACGTGTGCATCATGACCTGCATAAGGGTGATATTATCCTTTTTCATGCCAAAACACTGCATCATGCACATCAAAACTTAACGAGCACACCCAAGATATCTTTTGTTTACAGTCTTAGAGGAGTCTCTAACAAACCCATACCGAACACGCGCAGTGACTTTAAAGAAGTCATCTTATAAGTACTGATGAGCATCTTTAAAGAACTCAGCATTATATTTGCTATCTACCTTTCGGGAGAGGGCATCTCGCTTCTCCTGCCTTTTCATTTTCCAGGCAGTATCATCGGTATGTTCCTTCTTTTTTCAGCACTTCATTTCAAATGGATAAGACTAGAAAGTATCAAACGTATCAGTAACTTTTTTCTCAAATACATGCCACTGTTTTTTATCCCGGCTGGAGTTTCTGTGATGAGTTCATTCACCCTGATAGAAAAGAATATCATCCCTATCTCGCTGACTCTAGCTATATCGGCTATCTTTATGCTGGCTTTCATTGCCCTTGCCGTCGATTATTTAGTTAAAAGGGTCAAGGATGCATGAGCTCTTTTTCAATCCTGCCTTTGGAGTTTGTTTAACACTTAGCTGCGGAGCACTTTTCTGGTGGCTTAAAGGCATAAAAAGCTTTTCATGGGTCAACCCTCTTCTCTTTAGTGTTATCTTGATCATCATCCTGCTTCAAAGCTTAAACATCCCCTATGAAGCCTATAAAGCAGGTGCCGATATCATCAATATCTTTTTGGGACCGATTACCGTCATATTGGCCGTTCCTCTATATGAACATAAGAATGAACTCATACAACATAAACTATCGATTCTTACAGGTACTGCATTGGGGTCGCTATCAGCTTTTATCTCTGTCTTTGTCCTGGGTCATCTATTTGGACTCTCTGACCTTTTCATCAATTCTATCCTTCCTAAATCAATCACCACACCTATCGGTATCTCTGCTTCACAAATGTTGGAAGGCATCGTCGGTCTAAGTGTTTTAAGTATTGTCATCACAGGTATCTTTGGATCACTGATAGCTCCTGTCATCTTTAAACTCTTAAAGATAAAAAGTCCTATTGCCAAAGGTGTCGCTTTGGGTACGACTTCCCATGCTGTAGGAACAGCTAAGGCTTATGAGATGAACAAGCTCTGTGGAGCCATGAGCGGACTTAGTATAGGTCTCTCGGGGGTCATCAGTATTTTATGGATTATTTTGTTCACGTTGATAAGCTAAGAAGCTGTTAAAAGAAAGGTGCCTAAGGCACCTTGATTATTAGTGAAGATCTCTCCAGATCTGCTTTTTCCAAAGATACGCAGCAATAACAAAAAGGATCATATAAAGCATGACATACATCCCTACCCTATTACGCTCCTCTTTTTTCGGATCTCCTGCCTCTTCCAAGTAAGCGATCACTTTTTCTGCAGACTCTGCATTCACACCGACACGCGGCATAGATGTCCCCAGAAGCAGCTGTTGTGGGTCTTCCATAAAGGCTGATATATAGTGCTCTCCGCGAGAACGGATATACATCGACAAGTCTGGTGGTAATTTCCCCATATATTCTGTAATACCTTTTTTTGCATCAAGATGGTTAATGTCGAAGACCATCTCGTCACGCTTGTCTTTGAAACTATGTTTCTCACCAATAATTGTCCAGTTCTTGTAACGTACGTCATGACAGCGTCCGCAAGCATCTTGAAATGCGATCTCAGGCGTGATCTCTTCTTGAGGTGGTGCAATCTTTTGAAGATAGGCAACAACATTGACGATGTCCTCATCTGATGTGACCAAATACTTGACACTGTCCATCTGGTGACTGCGAACGATCGAGAACTTGTGATCGACATTAGATACCATTGCAGGGTCTTTGATCAATCCGATCAAATAATGACGATCATACAAGGCTCCAGCCGTTTCAAGTTGCGGTGGTACAACCCCACCCATAGAGACACTTCCTCCAAAATGACACCCCGTACATCCTGCATCATAAACTGCCTCACCCGCTTGTGCGTCACCCTCAAGTTTTGCAATACGCTCAACATCAGCCCAGAATGCTTTCTTTGCATCACGTCTGGCTTCTGCAGCCTGCATATCAGAATCAAGTGTACTGATCTTCTTCGAATCAGGTTTTTCTTTGGCTTTTTCTGCAGAAAGGGCATCTCTTATCTGAGCGATCTTGTTATCCACTTCAGCGATATCAGAACTTCCGTTATACTGAAAGTTTTTACTCTCAATATGAGGATGCATCTGAGCATGTGCAAAAGGCTCCACCAGCCAATATGTCAAAAGTGAAAAGGCAACAACAACACTTAAAATCAATAACTCTTTTTTCATCTATTGTTCCTTACAGTTTTTTTTCTAGTTTAGTAATCAATGGAAGGCTAATCCACAGAACAAAGAAAACCAATGCAGCCACAAGACCAATTGTATTCCAGGCTCCTTCAGGTGGAAGCTTACCCATGGCCGTAAGGACGATCAGATCGATCACCATAACCCAGAACCAGACCGCAAAAGGACCACGACGGTTCGCCGGTGCAACATTGGGACTTCTGTCCATAAACGGCAATGCAAAGAAAATAACCTGGGCAATAGCAAAAGCGATCAGTCCGATATCTTTGGAAAATGGACGTAAAATCTCATATGACCATAAGAAGTACCATTCAGGATAGATATGTGCCGGCGTTACAAGACCATTAGCAGGATCAAAGTTGATCGGGTCCATCGCAAAACCGTATTGCCAAAAGGTCAGATAGAAAAAGAACATCAAGAAGACCGAGACGACAAACATATCCTTAGACATAAAGTCATTTGCAAAACGGATCACTTTTGAACCGGCTTTGTCACCCTCTAGATATTTTTTGGACTCCGCTTCAAAATCAATCTCTTCACCCTCTTGGTTATTAACATGCGGAATACGAAGTGCAGCAAAGTGAATACCGATAAGGGCGATAATGGCTAACGGTAACAAGAGTACATGCAGCATAAAGAAACGGTTTAAGAAAGCCTGGCCAGGAACATAGTCTCCACGTATCCACTCGACCACACCGTTAAGTTCCAAAGAACCTGCTGAAAACAGATTGGTAATAACCATTCCTGCCCAGTAAGACATCTGCCCCCATGGAAGCATATAACCGGAGAAGGCTTCGGCAGAGAAGGTCACGAACAGTAGCATACCCGAGATCCAGATCATCTCCCTGCCCTTCTTGTATGAACCATAATAGATACCTGTTAACATATGGATGTAGATGATCAAAAAGACCACCGATGCAGCCACTGCATGAATATGTCGCCATAACCATCCAAACTCGACCTCTTGCATAATCGTATAGTTAACGCTATCAAAAGCCGTCTTGATATTTGGCTGATAATACATAAGCAGGAAGATTCCTGAGACTAACAATAGGGTAAAGGTGATTGCCAAGACCATCCCCATAGCCCACAAGAAATTGATGTTCTTTGGAATCCAGTATTCGGATGCCATGACCTTTTCAACTTTTTCAATCGCTAAACGCTGGTTCAACCAATCTTTAACACTCGTTGCTTTTTCAAAATGTGCCATTTGTTCCCCTTTCTTAAGCGATAACGCCGTCAGCTTTCATTTTTTGATACTCCGGACCCTCTTCACCAAGAAGAACTATACTGCCAGTAATTTTAAATGGAGGAATGACAAGCGGTGAGGGTGGTGGTGACTTTTTTTGAATACCCGACGCATTGAACTCACCCCCGTGACAGGCGCACATAAAGTCTTTTTTGGCATCACGATAAGCTGGAATACATCCCAGATGTGTGCATAGTCCAATCGTGATCATGTAGTGACTGCCATCGATAATAATATCACGGGCTAACTCTTCTGCACTTTGAGAAGCGACCATTTCAGCCGTTTTTTTCAAAACGAAAATTGGTTTTCCGCGCCATTTTTCTACAACAAGTTTGTTTTCCTGCATACCTGCAAGATTGATCTCCGTAAATCCGGCGGCTTTAACACTTGGAAGCGGATCCCAAGACTGCTTCATTGCCACCAATGAACCTACTGCACCAATACCAGCGACTGTACCAAAGACTTTGCCCATAAAACCACGTCTGCTCGATTTTTCCATTTTGTCTCACTTTTTTATGTCTCAAGTATCAACAACCTATACTCTTTTCTTTAGTTATATATAAATTGTCGTCATTTGTTATAAAACTTAATTTAAACATAATACTGGATTATAATTTAATTAAGAATTAATTTAAAACCTTTTGAATAAATTCCATTAACCTTGTAGCATTTACATCTATGCCTTAACATTTGTATGATGCATTATCTCGATAATTCTATCCAAATCTCTCATTTATTCAAAGTTGAAGCATAAGATATCCCAACTCTATAAAAACAATGTCAAGGATTCTTTGGTTTATGCCAAAAATAAAAAGATAATGTAGTTTCACGCTCTATTCTTAGTTTAAACCTATTTGCATATAGTTGTTATTATAGATGACCTTAAAGGTGTATCATGAAAAATCTAAAAGAGCTTGAAAGTGTCGTTATCCGATTCTCAGGAGACTCTGGGG
>JBFESZ010000093.1:0-6776 GCA_041548245.1 Sulfurimonadaceae bacterium | reverse complement strand
ATGTAAAGACAACAGCCGGTGCAAGTGGTACAGGCGGAGCACAAGACAATACAAGTGAAGCAAAGCATAATGTCATTCCCTATGTTGCTATAACTGAAAATATAGGGAACGGTTATGCTGTTGGCGTGAGTATGTTTGGTTCAGCTGGAATGGGAACAGACTGGAGAGATAAGCCTTTAGACCCTAATTATGCAACAAATGGACAAATGGGCCTATATGCAATGCGATCGAATCTATTGTTACTTAAATTTTCTGTTCCGATGGCATATGGACAAAACAATTGGTCAGTCGGTATTGCTCCTGTTATGATGTACGGTTCACTGGATCTTTCATTTAATGCGCCAGATGGAGATTTATTGGCAGGGTATAACCAAGTCGGAAATGGGTCATCTTCAAGCTTTGGTGTGGGTATTGAAGTCGGTGCAGCTTATACGCTTGAGGACACCGGTATTACGCTAGGTGCGACTTATCATTCATCAATTGAGATGGAGTACAAGGGCCAGATAGCAACAGCTGCTGCTGCGTTCCAATTCCCAGCAGGAGCAATTACTGACAAGCTTGAGCAGCCTGCAGAGTATGGCCTTGGTATTGATTGGACAGAGGGGGATATTTCATTAACAGCTGACTGGAAAAACATCCGTTGGGAAAATGCTCGCGGTTATCAAGATTTTGGTTGGAGAAATCAGGATGTGTACGCTTTAGGTGCTGAGATCCGTATGGACGACCTTGCATTACGTGCAGGTTTTAACTATGGTGAAAACCCTATTAGCGCTACGGATGGGTCAGGATTAGGTGGACCATTAAATACACTTAACCATGTAATGTTCCCTGCTGTTACTGAACGTCACTATACAGTTGGTGCTGGATACCAGTTTACGAAAAATTTTGCAGCTGATTTTGCTTTGACTTATGGTAGAAGCAGTGATGTTACTGTAAATAGTGGTGCAACTGGTTTAGGTGACCTTACTGTAACTAACAACCAATACGCTGCATCTTTTAATCTTAACTACACTTTCTAAGAATAGTTTTTCTTTACTACCCATTTGGGGTAGTAGATTATAAATAAATTTCCACAATCCTTTCACAATCTTTCGTTTTAATACACAATGACATTGATAGCAGACAGATGCATTGTATGGGTGTTTCATTTGTTACCAATGGTAAAATATTCGAAGCCGATGCTTATATTAATGAAATTTGTTTACCCTTGATATGTTAGAATAAAAGACAAATTTCCAAAAGGAAGAGAAATGTTTACAAAAACGATTAAAAACGTAGCACTTAGTTTACTACTGGCAAGTAGTGCAGTTATCGCACAAGACGGTATTTATTTCAACGCAGCAAAAGGCGACAAAGAAGAAGCCTATAACACTATGATCAATGAAAAAATCCAGGATATCGGATTTGTTCTTTCTGATCCACATGAGAGAATCAATGACGCATATGCGACAAAATACAGCTCAGAACCTGGTTATAACAGAACACTTGACAACTTGGGTTTCTTCTCAATTGCAAATGATGAAGCACTTCGTCCACTTCTTCTAAAAGAGCCTCGTCTTGGTGGTTTTTCCCCATTTAACTTACATGTTTACAAATATGCAAATGAGGATGTAACACGTGTTGGTCATGTCAATCCGGAAGTTATGCTTGACATCGTTGGTGTTAAAGACAAAGAAGTACGCAGTGCATTCGTTGAATCATTCAAAGAACTTGATGCTTTAGTCGATCAAGAGATCGGTGGTAAGAAAGAGGTCATTACTTTTGACAAACTTCCGGCAAAAACATTGATGGAATTCGAGATGGAATTTGAGCGTCCAGAGGGTGTTACAAAAGATATGATTCTTGACGGTGATTTTACAGGTCTTGATACATGGATGAGCGATGAGTTTGAAGCAGCATTTGAAGAGAATAAATATATTATCGCGGGTTACAAAAACTTTGCAGCAAACTACAGAGATGCAGAAGCAGAGTTTGACAAATATGACTTTTATTCAGTTTATTCACTATGTCACTTTTTCTTCTCATACGGTGTGTTCAATCACGGAAGTGCGCAAGCAGGTGCATTTGCTCCATGTTCAATGTATATGTATGTTGAAAAAGATTCAAACGTTCTTAAAATCGGTATGCCTTACCTAGAGAACTGGATCGCAGCTGGCGGGATCAAAGATGAGAAACAGATCGCTTCTATCCGTAAGCTTGACAAAGAGATCATTGAGATCATGGAAAGCATAGGCGCTAAATTAGTAAAATGAGAAAACTTTTAAGTGCACTTGTCTTCTTTTTCGCTAGTCTTTGTGGCTTAGAGTCACTTAACGCTAGCGAAGTGCCTAAAGAGGTACATGCTTATTTAATAGGTCCTGCCATGACAGCCGATACGGTTAGTTCTAAATTGAATGATGCAGGATTTGAAGTTATCGGGTCTTATCTTGTCAATAAAAAGAATAAGCTTGAGACAGTTATCTTTACCAATGCTACATTGAAAACGATGGCAAGTAAAGAGGGGCGTGGTTTTGCTGCGATTGGACGTATTCTGGTTGATGGGACAAATAATCAGATTGCTGTTTCAAACCCGGAGTACTTTGGCAGAGCTTTTATGCAGGATGATGCAGATTATGCAGTTCTGAACAGTGTAAAAACTGATTTAGAGAAAGTATTTACAGGGCTAAAGCCTTCTTCTGACAAATGGGAATATGAAGAACTTGCTGACTATCATTTTATGGTAGGTATGCCTTACTATCAAGACAGTGATCTCATTGGAGAGGGAAAGACAGCAGAGCTTCTTAAAAAAGCAGAGTCTTATAAGAAGGGCAGTCTTCACCTTTTTACATTGAAAATTGCTGAAGGAAAATATCTATTAGGATATGACCTTAGCAAACGTACGGCAAAGTTTGTGGAGAAGATCGGCATCGATAAGGCAAGTGTCCTTCCGTATACGATCTTGATTGAGAATGACGAAGCACGTTCATTGGCTGCCAAGTTCTATTTAGCTGTTTCTTATCCTCAACTTACAATGACAGAGTTTATGACGATTGCAACTGTCCCGGGTGCAATTGAAAAAGAACTTTCTAAGCCTTTTAAATAGTTTATCTGCCTTCGGGCGGATGAACTTTTCTTTCTTTTTATATCTCAATTTTACTTTTCAATTGTTTTTTTCTTCTATTATGGATATAGTTATATATAGCTATTAATTGGTAGGAATTTATTATGAGTGATATCTACAAAGACTCTACAACTGATGAATGGTTTTTCCCTGCGGGCTCTTACATACTTAGCGAAACTGATGAAAAGGGTATTATTACTTATGCGAATGATACTTTCTGTGAATTAGCTGGTTACAATTTAGATGAACTCATAGGCGAGCCGCATAATATTGTGCGTCATCCAGATATGCCTAGGATTGCTTTTAAAGGTCTTTGGGATGATATCCAATCAAAAGGGTTCTGGACAGGTTTTGTAAAGAACAGACGCAAAGATAGAGGGTTCTATTGGGTATATGCGACAGCGCTTAGAAAAGTTTCAGCTGATGGAACAGTGACTTATCTCTCCGTGCGTGTCAAACCGAGCAGAAGTGATGTTGAGAAATATTCAAAGCTTTATGCCAAATTGAGAGAATCTGAATAGTAATATACGTATTGTAGACATTGAGTGCAGGTGTATAGAGTTTAAACTCTATACAAAGGCGGTTATTGTTTTAATGGATTTCCATTTGGAGTTACTTTACCGCCAAGTTCAAGGATAGTCTCTGTGATCTCTGCATCAAGTTGATCAATTATTTTCAATTTTTGTGGTTCTGTAATGCCTAATGCACCACTCCATGCACGAAGAGACGGTAAGCCTATGACAATTTTATTCTCGCCCTCTTTAACATAAACATACATTGAACACGGTGCAAATACACCTGCTAAGGGTACAGCTTTTTCACCATCAAATACATTGTATGAGAATTCGATATGACACAGATCAAATAGCCAGAATGTAGTATAGCCAGGCATGACATCATCATCTGAGTTAAGACTCATTTTCAGGTTATAAAAACCGGCGATAATATACTCTTTTGCTTCAAAAGCTGACTCAATAGTCTCTTGAAACTCATCCATAAAGTCATCAATATCTTCAGGCTCTTCAAATGGGATCTCAAAGTTAAGCATCGTATCTTCTGCACGCCCTTCAAGCTTGATATAAGATTTCTTGCCACCTAACTTTGATGCTATGGCTGCATCAAGTGGTTCAAACATTTTGATGAACGGTTCAGTGATTTCAGGATCATTGATCTCAAGAATATCGAGCATAGCCTGTGGTGTCATATGTGCAATAGTTGTGAGACTATCGGATTTTTTTCTAAAGGTTAGGAGGTTAAATGGTGTAAACGCACCAATACGCGGGTCTTTATTGATAAGCGGGCGCACAACTTTGTCATTAACCAATGATGAGAATGCTATATTTTCCAGCCATGTCTTACCGTAGCGTTGTTCATAAACTGCCTGAACATTGTGGTGAGGGTCATTGACGAAAAAACCTAATTTTGAGAGGTCTTCTTTCACAAATTTAAAAAATTCATCCTCATTTGGCTCATCAAAAGTATAGATAACGGCTAAGTCTTTGTTGTTAGAGGGAGTAAACTTGACATCACCATCTTGAGGTGCTGCAAAAAGACTGATAGTCATCAGTGCCGGGATAATTAGTTTTGAGAGAAACTTCATATTGGTCCTTTTGATATTTTATTTTCTAGAATGAAAATAAAATGATTTTAGTCAATTAGTATAGCTTCTTTTGTATATGTATGAAAATAAAAAACGGAGTTTATAATGAAAGGGTATGCTACTTGTTACCAAGTAGCATATCTATTAGAAAGGTCTTACTGTGTAATTGCGTTAACAGTATCTTCAAATAGTTTTTGTGCTTCGATCAATGTACCGAAAGTTTCTGTGTCCGTGATGTCTAGATCTGTTGAGTTAATCCAGTTATCAACCGATGGGAACCCCATTTTAGTTGTTGTTTCATCTTTCTTTTTATAGACATAGAAAGTACATGGAGCAAATGCACCTACTTCTGGGTGTTTCTGATGAATTGGAAAGATGACATCAAGCTTACAAACTGAGTAAGTGTCATAATAGTCAAATGCATCATAACCACCTTCTACAAATTCACTTTTGAAGTCAACAAAACCTGGGAAAAGAAAACCGATTGGTTCCATTTCACCTTCAAATTCAGCTTCGAAATCATCCTTCGCACCAAGAATCTCATCTTCACTTTCACCACCGAACTCTACTTCAAATGATGTCGCAAGCGTTTGGCTCATATCAGTCACTTTTTCGTAGTTCAGCTCTTTAAAGTGGCCACCTGGAAGTGCTTTTGCAAGAGTCTCTTCTAAAAATTTTGCATATGAGATAAGAACCGGGTTCTCCATAGGAATACCAGTGATACGAGACATGCCTCTTAGCGTCAATGATGAGATACTCATTGTTTTACCGTTTGACATATCATCATCTCTATTAGAGTACAGAGACATACTTAGTGGAGAAAGAAGACCGATGCTTGGGTAGTCTTTAACCAGTGCTAATACGTGTTTAGAGCTATGCACAGTGAAAAGGTGATAAGTCTCATAATAAGTTGAACCAAAACGTGGTTTGAACGGAGCGTTCATATTGTTATTACCATCAATAGTAAAGCCAGCTTCTTCGAAAGCTTTTTCGATTGTTTTAGTTGTGATTTTTCCGTCCGGGTTAGCAACAGTAAAGATTCGGATATCTTGTCCATCATTACCACCGACGACACCTGGAGTCTTGCCACCACATGCTGTAAACGTTAATGCGACAAGTGCACTTACTAAGATTGTATAAATCTTTTTCATAG
The DNA here is from genome assembly GCA_041548245.1 of Sulfurimonadaceae bacterium. Taxonomy (GTDB): domain Bacteria; phylum Campylobacterota; class Campylobacteria; order Campylobacterales; family Sulfurimonadaceae. Next base: position 923 of record JBFESZ010000093.1, on the reverse strand, counting down.
GTTTCCTTCTTGTTAATTTTATAGTGTAAATCTTACATTGACACTACAGGGCTTTTAAATGTAAGTGGAAATTGTAGCACTATTTTTATCTAGATAATCTTAATGATTAAATGTAAACGCTCTCTCCTGATTGAATGGTTCCATTGGTAATAGCTTTGGCAAAGATACCTCTATGCTCTTTTAGCAGCTTCGGAGCTTTAGTATCTATTTTTGATAGCCCTTTGCAGAGCGTGCAGTTTTGAGTTATCTCCAGGATGACTTCGCCGATTTGCAATTGGTCCCCAACGTTCAAGTGATAAGGATTATAATCCATGAGTATGTTTTCCCCAAGTGAACCGTATGGCATTGCTATATTATTTTTCTCTGCGATATCATAACTCTCAAGTGAGCTTAGCAGAATAGAGCGCATGGAATCTTTAGAATAGAATTTGTCATCTTGAACCCCTTGTGTATCCAATGAAATCTCATCTTTAAGGATTGTCTTCGTTTGGTTATTTTCATCCTTAATCGAGATAAATACTTTTACGACTTGGCCTACTTCTTTTTTGTGCATTTCTTGTCCTTAGCAGAGTCTACAATCAAACAATCTTTTTTTTGAGATAACTTGAGTATAGACTTATTATATATTGAATTATTTTGAAGTGTGTTATGGAGTTTTTGAAGAGAAGATGCACTTATGTCATCTTTCTTCGGGAAGATCAAGTGGATTACTTGATTTGGGCTTTGTCAGTAACAGTGTTACCTTTGCGGTCAACCCACGTCATCTCAAGAGTATCGCCAGCGTTAGCACCTTTGAACTGGAACTTGAAGATAGGGTTTTTAGAAAGGAATTGACTTGTAGATACTTCGTATACAAGTTTACCGTTTACAGATGCAGTAATACGAGTGATGAAGTTAGCATCTTCTCTGTTCCCTGTCTTTTT